>CP036352.1:308899-617798 GCA_007753915.1 Phycisphaerae bacterium RAS2 | reverse complement strand
GCCCCGAACGGCTCGATGCCTGAACCATCGCGTGACCTTCCGCATCGCCGACTGCAGCGATTTCATCGCTCCCTTCGCTATTCGCAATTCGCCATTCGCAGTTCCACCACTATTTCAGCGCTTCTGCGCCGCCGACAATGTCGAGTAGTTCCATCGTGATCTGCGATTGCCGCGCGCGATTGAAAGACTGCGACAGCGACTTGATCATGTCACCGGCGGCGTCCGTCGCCGCCTTCATCGCGACCATGCGCGCGACCTGCTCACTCACCGCCGCGTCGGTGAAGCACTGGTACAACCGCACTTTTACCGTCTGCGGCAGCAGCACCTTCAAAAGCGCCTCCGGCTCGGGCGAGAAATCGTATTGCACGGTTGATCCGGCCCCACTCGCCGCGGCTGCGGAAGCGGGTGCGCCGGGCTTCTGCGCCGACGCAACGTCCGCTGACAACGGCAAGAGTTGAACCGTCTCAGCCGCCTGCTTGCCGGTCGAGATGAACCGCATGTACGTCACCGTCACGCGACCGATCTCGCCCGCGATGTAACGCTGCATCAACTCGGCCGCGATCGGCTCGACCTGCTCGAAGCGCGGGCGATCGTCGATGTTGGTAATCGCCTTCGTCACAGGCCGCCGGATGAACTTGAAATACGCGTTGCCCTTTTTGCCGACGACGACCAGCTCCTGCGTTCGCGCGCTGCCCGAATCGAGCTGCACCACGGCCTTGCGCAGGATGCTGGAGTTGTACCCACCGCACAAACCGCGGCTCGATGTGATGACCAGCGCGACATCCTTCGCCGCGTCCGGGTTTTCGCGCATCAGCGGGTGGTCGATCTGCCCGGCGGTGGCGGCGGAAAGCTCCTGCACGAGTTGGGTGATCTTCTGGGTGTAAGGCTTGGTGGCGACGGCGCGGTTGTAGGCCTGCTGAAAGCGCGCGGTGGCGATGAGCTGCATCGTCTTGGTGATCTTGCGAATGTTCGTCACCGCTTTGCGGCGTTTGACGATTTGTCGTGCCTTAGCCATTAGCCTTTAGCCCTTAGCCATTAGCCTGAATCGTTCGAGAACCTTGGTCCTCGCCTTGGTCCGTGCTTCGTAGCGTCTGAATGAGAGCGTTTATCATCTTCCGTACTTCCGCGATACTTCCTGCCAGTCGCTCCACTGCTTCCGTTGGAATGAACCCAAGGTCGCCTGCAATGATCAAGTGGCATTCGAGTTCATAGGCAGACCCCATTGCTAAATGGAGGTATCTGCCGAACGCCTTGTCTGTCCCGCTCCCTCGTCCCTCGGCAATGTTGGCTGCGATGGATACTGCTGCTCGACGCACCTGGGGCGTTAGACCGTATAACTCCTCTTTCGGAAACCGACCACTGAATCGGTAAACATCAGCAACCAAGTCTCTTGCCTTTTGCCAAACCAGAAGCTTGCGAAAATCCTGCATGTGCGCCGACTTACTCGCATCTGGCTCAAGGCTAATGGCTAAAAGCTAACGGCTCCACATCACTTCTTGTTCGCAGAAACGAATCGACTCTTGAACGCCGCGATGACTTCTTTCAGCTTCGCGTCGATCGCGTCGGTCAGTTCCTTCTTGTCCGTCAGTTCCTTGTGCAACTCCGGGTGCTCGTCGCGCACGAACTTGAGCATCTGCTCTTCAAACGTCGCCACCTGCGAAATCGGCAGGTCGTCGAGGAAGCCCTTCGACCCGGCGAAAATGCTGATGACTTCGTTGATCACGTTGTACGGCTTGAACTGGCCCTGCTTGAGCAGCTCCACCATGCGCGCCCCGCGGTCAAGCTGGCGCTGCGTCGCGGCATCGAGGTCCGTGCCCAATTGGGCGAACGCTTCGAGTTCACGATACGCCGCGAGGTCCAGACGCAGCGAGCCGGCGATCTTCTTCATCGCCTTGATCTGCGCGTTGCCACCGACGCGGCTGACCGAGATGCCGACGTTGATCGCGGGTCGCACACCGGCGAAGAACAGGTCCGGCTCAAGGTAAATCTGGCCGTCGGTAATCGAGATCACGTTGGTCGGGATGTACGCCGACACCTCGCCTTCCAGCGTTTCAATCACCGGCAGCGCCGTGAGCGAACCGCCGGACGTCGGATCAACCACGACGGCATGCCCCGCGTGATTCTTCACGTCGTGCTCGGACTCATGTTTGCCCGGAACGCCGATGTAGGTCTTGTTGTTGACACCGCCTGCCTTGTAGGGCTGACCCGCGGGGACGATCGCCCGGCGCTCGGCCAGTTTGCAGGAGCGCTCCAGCAAACGACTGTGCAAATAGAACACGTCACCGGGGTAGGCCTCGCGACCCGGCGGGCGACGCAGCAGGAGCGACAACTGGCGATACGCCTGGGCCTGCTTCGACAAGTCATCGTAGATGACCAGCGTGTGTTTGCCGTGTTTGTACATGAAGTACTCGGCCATCGCACAGCCCGCATAGGGCGCGATGTATTGCAACGGCGCGGCGTCGCTGCTGGCGGCCGACACAACGATGGTGTAATCCATCGCGCCGTGCTCGCGCAATTTCTCAACCGTGCCGGCGACGGTCGATTCCTTCTGGCCGACCGCGACGTACACGCAGATCACGCCTGTGTCGCGCTGATTGATGATCGCGTCAATCGCGATCGCCGTCTTGCCCGTCTTCCGGTCGCCGATGATCAGCTCGCGCTGCCCGCGGCCGATCGGAATCATGCTGTCAATCGCCTTGATACCGGTCTGCAGAGGCTGGTTCACGGGCTGGCGCTCGGCGATGCCCGGCGCGGCGTATTCCAACGGCCAGCGCTCGCTGCACGTCGCGGCGCCCTTGCCGTCGATGGGCCGGCCCAGCGGATCGACGACGCGACCGATCAGGGCATCTCCGACGGGCACGCTCAACAGGTTGCCGGTCGCCTTGACCGTGCTGCCTTCCTTCACGCCGAGGTAGTCACCGAGCACGACCGCGCCGACGGAGTTCTCTTCCAGGTTCATCACCTGGCCGATCGCGCCGTTCTCGAACTCGATCATCTCGCCGGCCATCGCGCTGGAGAGGCCGTAGATCTGCGCGACGCCGTCGCCGACGGTGATGACGCGCCCAACTTCGGCCGCTTCGAGGTGCTCGCGGTAGTTCGCGATTTCCTGCTTGAGGACGGAGGCAATTTCGTCAACCTGAATCTTCATGTGCGATTTATCCTTGTGTCACAAACTTCGATACGCCGCCGACCAACGATTCCTTCATGGTCTCGTGCAATCGATGCTGCAGGTCGTGCAGCCGCCGACGCACGGAATAGTCGTACAACCGATCGCCCGCCTGCACGATCAACCCGCCGAGGATCGAGGGATCGATACGCTCTTCAAACCGCGAATCCAACCCCGTCAACCGGCGAACTTCATCGCGGACGCGCGACCGCGCCGCGTCGTCCAGCGCGACAGCGGTCGAAACATAAACCGCCGTGCGACCGGCCGATTCGTCCAGCTTGCGCTGGTACGCGGCACAGACTTGCCTGAAAATATGCGACCGCTGGCGGTCGTTCAGGACCAGCATAAGATTGAGCACCAGCGGGTTGACCCGGCCGGCGAACATCCGCTGGAGAATCCCGCGCCGCGCGTCGTCGTCGAGCGCCGCCGAGTGCATCATCGCCGCGAACGTCGGGTGGCTCTTCCCCAGGGCGAGCAATTGCGACAATTCGTCGGCAATCTCGTCGGCCTTGCCCGCTTCGCGCGCCAGTTCCAGCAAACTCTCGGCGTAGACCGCCGCGGCTGCTGATGTGATGTCGTATTCCGTTGCCATGCCTGCCCTGAACTTCCTCTCCCTCTCAAAGGGAGAGGGCCGCGGTGAGGGTCACGTTCGCGTCAATCAGTTGTTCCGCCCGGCCTTGCTCAATTCCGCGATCGATTCGTCCAGCAGCGCCTTGTGACCCTGCCCGTCGACCTTTTGCTTGATGATCTTGCCGGCGACATCGCCCGCCAGATCCAGCGTGCGTGAATACAGCTCGCTGATCGCTGTTTCCTTCGCGATCTGAATGTCGCGCTGGGCCCGCGCCAGCATTTCGCGGCCTTCCTTCTCGGCGTCTTCGTGCAGCTTGCGCCGCAGAGCCTCGCCGTCGCGACGAGCCTCGTCGACAATCGCCGACGCTTCCTGATGGGCCGCCTCGATCTTCTTCGAGTAGTCGGCCATCATCTTCTTCGCGTCATCGCGATCGCGCTTCGCCGATTCCAACGAATTGGAGATGAACTGCTCGCGCTGCTGGAGCATCTTCAGGATCGGCCCCCACGCGAACTTGCCCAGCACAACGAGCACGAACACGAAGATGACCAGCGTCCAGAATGAATTGCCCAGATCGCCGCTGAAGAGGTTCGGCGCCGAGTCCCCGTGGCCGCCCGCTTCCGACGCCCATGCAAGCGCCGGCGTCAACGCGCCCAGGACCGATGCGACCGCACGTGTCATTCGTTTCTGAATCATGCCGCGAGCTTTCCTTCCGAGCAGCAAGATGATTGCCTTCTCAACTTCATCAAGACCGTGCCGGGCGACGACGGCACTCGACCGCCGCCGCCCGACCGGGTTTCTTACGTCTTACTTCAACACGCCCAGCAGGCACACGACCACCGCGAACAGGGTGGCGCCTTCGATCATGGCCGCCAGAATCAGGGCCGCACCGTTGATCGAGCCGCTCGCCTCGGGCTGCCGCGCCATGCTCTCGGTCGCGCTGCTGCCGATCCGGCCGATGCCGGCCGCGCCGCCCATGATCACCAGGCCGGCGCCGATCGCCGCGCCGAGGTAGGCCGCGCCCTTGTCATCCAGCCAGCGGCTGCCCGTCGCGCCCGCTGCGTCCGAAGCCATCACCGGCGCCGCGATGCACATCACGAACGCCAACGCCAACACCGTCAACACTGCCTTCTTCATGATTCTTCATTCCTCTTTTTTCTGTCGAAGCCGGTGGAAACAGCCTCTTATCTTCAACCTTCGTGCCATCGCCTCGCGGCCTCGTGACCCGCGCTTCCACTACGCGAGCATGGCCGGTTGAACTTCGCATCAAACGCCGCGGTCGCTAGTGCGCGGGGCCCGCGTGCGCGCCGTGACCCGCTTCGTGATGCTCATCGTGTTCGTGGTCGTGGTGGATGTTCACGGCCAGGCCGATGAACACGCACGACAGGAACGTGAAGATGAACGCCTGAAGGAAGGCCACGAAAATCTCAAGCATGTTGATCGCCACGCTGCCCAGCACGACCGGCACCGCGATCGCGAAACCCATCCCCTGGCTGCTCTTGCCGGCCATCATGATGAAGCTCAACAGCACGGCCAGCAGGATGTGTCCCGCGCACATGTTGGCGAACAGACGAATGGCCAGCGCCACCGCCTTCACGATCAGGCCGATCACTTCCAGAACGGCAATCAGGCAGTTGATCGGGAACGGCCCCATGAAAAAGTGCTTCACGTACGTCATGCCGTGAATGCGCAGGCCGTTGATCACGATCATGAACAGCGTGCAGGTGGCCAGCGTGCCGGTGACCCAGATGTTGCCGGTCGCCGTGCCGTAGATCGGCTTGCCGAGCGCCCATTGCGTAACGGGCTGCAGCGGCAGCAGGCCGAGGATGTTGCAGGTGAGAACGAAAAAGAAAGCGGTCCAGATATAGACAATGAACCGGTCGGTGTGTTCGCCGAGGTTGGGTCGCGCGACCTTGTCCCGCAGGAAAGCACAGATGGCCTCGATCATGTTGCGCGGGCCGCGCGGCGTCATGTCCGCCACTTCGTTGCCCGTGCTGCGCGAGCGCGACCAGAGCGGCATGAACAGCACCAGCAGCACCGCCGCCGCCAGCATCATGATGACGTGGTTCGACAGGATCGTGTACTTCCCGTCCGCGGTCTTCAGCCACGTGTGATCGACCACGTGCGAAAGCGGGTTGTCACCGGATGCAAGCAGGTAGTTCATCATGCGGGCGTCTCGAGATTCTTGCTCCACCGAATCAACGTCAACGTCTCAGCCTTGATCATCACCACGTAGCCAATCGCGACCCACACCAGGAACGGCCGCGGCTCCGCCACCCGTTGCCACGCCATCAGCGCCGCAAGCGGAACCGTCAGGAACATCCGCGCGACGCTCGCGCCAAGCGCGACATTAAACCGACCGGCCGCCGGGCGACCTCGCATCATCCGCATCGCCGGCAGCAGCGTCGCGTAAACGATCACCGTCACCAGCGCCAAGGCCAGCAACAATGCCCGCGTTCCGCCCTCGCCCGCGATGCGCTGCGTCGGCACGAATCCCACGGCCGCCAGCATCAGACTCGCCGCGAGCGGAATCCATGCCAGCCGCCCGACACCTCGCTGAAGCCGCCGGCCAGCCGCTTCGTCGTTCATCCGTCGTCCCGACTCGGCGACTGCGAATCGTCCCTGCTGCGTTCGCGTTTTTTCAGTCCCAGCGCGCCCCGGAGTTGGGAACGCACGAGGTTGTACAACCCGCCGACGATTCCCAGCAGCGCACACGTCAGCAGGCACCACGGCGACGAGTTGAACTTTCGATCGAGCAGATACCCGATCGCGCACATGCCGCCGATGGCAGCCGCCAACTCGAGGCCCGTGCCTGCGTGGCGCATCCAGTTGCCTGGAGGTCGTCCGGAAGGCTCCGCGCCAGTCATTTCACGCTCCTCATGAAGGCGTCCGCCGGGGACTTTGTGCAAAATGGAACAAAGTCCGGCAAAATAAAAGGGCGAACGTTCTACGCCGCCCAATCAGGCCTTCCGGGAGCACGTCTCCACTGGGACGCGGGAGTGTAACAGGTGGGCAAAAATCCTGTCAACCCGCGAGACAGTCTGGATTCCTCTCGCACGCTTCCAATGCACGGGTTTCACCAAACTCTCCTTCACGACTCGAATCGCTGCACGATGGTCGTTCGGCGGACCGGGAGCGATTAGAATCCCGACATGGAGCCGTCCCTGCAACAGTTGGCCGACAATCTCTGTCGGCTTGCCACACACCACGATATTACCGGAAGCTGGCCCGAGGCCTCGCTCACCGAGCTTGGTTCGGCCGGTGCATGGCGATGGGTCATCCCGGCTGCCTACGGCGGACTGGGCTTGGACCAGGTTCAATTGACGCAGGCCTATGAGGCGGTGGCGGCCGGTTGCATGACAACGCTGCTGATTCTTACGCAGCGAGACCGGGCCTGTGAATTGATTGCCGACGGCGAGAATGAGCTACTCAAGGCGAACCTATTGCCGCGTCTGATGCGAAACGAACTGCTGGCGACGGTCGGCATCAGCCAGGTAACCACAAGTCGGCAGGGCGCGCGGCCGGCGCTGACCGCCACGGTGGATGGCCAAGACTTCGTTCTCAACGGCGTGATGCCGTGGGTCACGTCGGCGGCGCGCAGCCGGCTGATCGTGACGGCGGCGATGCTTTCAGACGGGCGTCAACTTCTCGCGGCGGTCGATGCCGATTCCCCGGGGCTCACGATTGACAAGCCGATGGACCTGATGGCGCTGCAGGCGTCGAACACGAGCGAGGTTCATTGCCGCACGGTGCGCGTGCCGAGGGAGCGCGTGATTCGCGGGCCGACTGCCAATGCGCTGTCATCAGGCATGACGATTCGGCCGCACGTCGTGGCGGCGGCGGGTGTGGGGCTGGCGGGGTCGATGGCATCGTTCATTACGGCACATGCCGGTAACGCCGACGGCCCGCTGCGGACGCTCGCCGAGGAAATCCAGCACCGCTGCGACGCCATGCGCGAGCGATTGTATCGTGTGACGCAACAAGCCGCGTCACGCGCGACGCTGCATGCGGACGAAGCGGGGTCGGCTGATGGACCGGCGGTGGCAACCGACGAAAAGACCGACCTGCGTGTCGCCGTCAACGATCTGCTGGTTCGTGTCGCCTCCGCGGCACTGGTCTATGGCAAGGGAACGGGGTTCCTTCGGCAGATGCCGGTTCAGCGGTTGGTGCGCGAGGCGATGTTCTTTCTTGTGTGGTCGGCGTCATCGGATGTTCGCGTCGGAACGGTGGCACGCCTGCTGGAGGCTCCGCCGCCGGAGACGCGCAGTTTGTCGATTGATTGACTGCGTCGTTGAACTCTTCTGTCCTCATGCAGCGATTTCTCACCGCCACGCGTACTCCGTCGGGCAGCCGATTGGTGCCCGCTCGCTGGCGCTCGGGGCTAGGATGGTCCGCGCTGAAGTTGGTATCAATAAATCGAGCTTGTTACAAAGGCCCAAGACAATTGCCCTGGGCTTTGAAGGATTGTGCGCTCTGCGTGGTTTGTTCTCATCGCCAATTTGTCGCGGACGCGCGCGGCGACTAAACTGTTCACAACGATTCGCCCACGGAATGCCCGCCATGCCGCGCGACAAGATCACGCTCGCTACCCTCGTTTCACGCAAACGATCGCGCACGCCCATCTCGATGCTGACGGCGTATGACTTCCCCACGGCCCAGATCGAGGAAGCCGCCGGCGTCGATTGCATTCTCGTCGGCGATTCGGCGGCGCAGGTCGTCCTTGGGCACGATTCCACACTCCGGGCGACGATGGACTACATGGTGATGATCGCCGCCGCGGTGCGACGCGGCGCGCCCGGTGCCTTTCTCCTCGGCGACATGCCCTATCTCTCGTTCAACATCACCCATCAGGAGGCCATTCGCAACGCCGGCCGCTTCATGGGCGAGGCCGGCTGCGACTGCGTGAAGATCGAGGGCGACGCGCGCATCGCCGACACGGTTCGTGCCATGACCGCGGCAACGATTCCCGTCATGGTTCACCTCGGTCTTCGGCCGCAGGCGGTGCATCAATTCGGCGGCTATCGCGCGCAGGGGCGCGATGCCCGGTCTGCACAGTTGCTGATCGACGACGCGAAACGATTGGAAGACGCCGGCGCCTGCGCGCTGCTGCTGGAGGCCGTGCCGCCTGAACCAGCGAAGATCATCGCCGAGTCCACGGCCCTGCCGGTGATCGGCTGCGGCGCGGGGCCGCACTGCGATGGCCACGTCGTCGTGCTGCACGACATGTTGGGCTTGAGCGCCGGCCCGCTGCCGCGCTTTGTGAAGCGGTATGGGGACGTGCGAAACGACATGTCGCGCGCGGTGAGCGCCTACATCGCAGACATTCAAAGCCGCGGCTACCCCGGCGCGGAGCACGTCTATCAAATGGAAGCCGGCGAAGCAGCCAAACTGCGGCCGGCGGCACCTAACCGTACTTAATCTGCCGATTTGAGATTCAGCCCGCTGCCGGAGCGCGAAACATGGTCAGGCGGGTTTCTCCACCGATTGCCAGAGTAATTCGGCGATGTCGAACTGTTTCACGTCCTCGCGCGGAAAGTTGACTGCGTGCGAATTATCTCGGTTCATCATCAACCGGCGGCCAGAGAATCCAGTCACCGTCGGGAATCCTCCAGCCGGCAGAAGGGCTGCCTGTGTGGACCACTTCCAGCGGAATCCATTCGCGCGCGTCAATATTGGCCCTGCCCTTCTTCGAGTCTTTGGGCAGTCGGCCGCCATCATCGTCTCGATCCGCGCCAACCGAATAGAGGAGCGGCCTGCCGTTGATCAGCCGGTATTTGAGCGCCCGGCCGTCGTAGCGATCGAGCGGAACCGCCGGAAGAAACGCCGGTGTCAGATCGCGCAGGCCGGCGGGGTACGAACCGGTGCGGCGATGAAACAGTTCAATCGCAATGGCGGTCAGCGTGGCATCGCGTCGCAGGGTGGCGATCTCGTATAAATAGCCGACGCGCGACATCGCGGGGAACAGGATACTCAACGGCGCATAGCGCATTTTTTCAAGACCGCTCGCATGCATCCGCACCACGCTCTGTTCAGCCTCTGAAGACTTTCGCTCCCAAAGTGGTGCGACCTCCTCGGCTTCCGTCATTGACTTGAGCTCATCGAGCTTGTTCATCAGAATGCGTCGATCGACCGCCATGCCGCTCACGATCGGCGCCAGAACAGTGGAAGCCTTCGGCGTCAGATCCAGCGTCGGCCCGCCGGCGACCACATCGAGAAACGCCGTATTCACCAGTCGACCATCGCCGCGACCGTCATCGCTGAATGTCCGTTGAATGACATCCTCGATGCTGTCCCACTCATGCTGGAAAGGGACGCGAAGCCGGCCTTGATGGATGCAAACGGCAAGTCGATGAGAAAACTTCTTCAGGAATTCGTCACTTAATGCCAGCGAGTCGCTTTCAAGAACGTGATCAACGACTTCGGCGCATTGGGTCATGATCGTGATTGCGACTAACCCGGAGTAAACCATCGGTCGCTCGGCCGCGTGGTCGGCCATGGCCAGCAACGCATGAAGATCGGCCGACAGCCGATCCGAGTCGCGACGCTGCAGAGCGAGATAGGCGTCGATCTTCAGGAGTCTCGCCCCGCTGCGAAGCACGGATAGCTCTGAAAAATCGAGTTGGAACAAAACCGGATTTTCGCACGGCGTCGTTTGGGGTTCCGCGGGGTACCAAACTTTGTACTCTGCCTGCGCCTTCCAGTGCTGAAGGATGTCCGCGTCTTTGGCATTGCTGTACGTGCGCCCGATGTGCGGTTTGGCGGCTGCAAGACGATATAACCGAATCGCCTCTTCGTTTGCCGAAGCATATTCCGTCCACTTTGCCCACTGATCGTGACGAGGATGGATTGATGAACCAGTCAAACCCGCCGGTGGTTCGCCCGTTGCCAGTGCCGCCTGCTTGTAAATCGGCCATGCTTTTTCGTCGTCGCTCATCGCCAGAATCGGCGCGTTGTATTCCGCGACGTAGTTTCGGCGAATCTCCACGCTGCCCGTGTACAGCCTGACAGCCCAGAAGAGGTACGTGGCCATGCACGCCAGCAACAAACAACCGGTTCCGCGAATCGCCCACGTCGTCGCGCGAATTGGCAGCGAACGATTGCGACGCTTGGCCCGCCGGATGAGTCGCGCCGCGATGACCGGATCGCCGAAGTGGCTCAACACGTCCGCCGGCGACACGCCGCGATCAAGCGAGTCGCACAAGTGCGCGATCAACTCTTCCGCGACCTCGACCTGCTCCGACTTCCAGAGCCGTGAGCGCTTCGTAACGCATCGCACCAGCGCGGCCAGTTCGGGTGCGATGCCGGCACGATGAATCAACTGCTCCACATCGAGCCGCGCGCTCACGCGACCGCGCAACAAATCCGACAAGGGCGTGAACTGCAGACGCCTTAAGAGCGAGCTCGGCGGCGGCGGCAGGATATCAGATTGCGTGCTCATGCCGGCACTCCTTCGCCCGCCAGCCGCGCGGACACAATGCCCAGCGTTTGCATCGTTTCCGCGAGTCTCTGCCACTCGCGCGCGCTGCGCTCCAGGTGGCCGCGGCCTTTCTTCGTCAGGCGGTAGTACTTACGCCGCCGGCCCGAATCGGCCTCACGCCAGATGCCTTCGATCAGCCCTTTGGACTCGAGGTTGTACAGCAGCGGATACAGGGTCGATTCCCCCATGGTCAGCACACCGTTGGATTGCCGGGCGAGCCTCTCGATGAGTTCGTAGCCGTACAGCTCGTGACGCTCCAGCAGCTTCAAAATCGCGATCGGCCCGGCGCCGCGCATCAGCTCCTTTTCAATTCGCATAGACGGACCTCCGGAATCGGTTGTGCCTCATACCTCGTCACGCATAGTATATGACACGAGGCATGATGATGCAAGCGCTAAGCCGGAAATTTTCTGACCTTTTGCTCGAGGCCGGGGAACTCTGCCCAGCCACGGCTAACTCGAAGGGGACACCGATTGCCAGAGCAATTCGGCGATGTCGAACTGTTTCACGTCCTCGCGTTGCTTGCTGGCGAGGCCGTCGATAAGCATGCGTTGGCAGAACGGGCAGCTCGACGCGACCATGTCGGGCTTGGTGTCGAGCAGTTGCTCGGCACGGCGAATGTTGACGCGCTCGTCCTGCGCGCCTTCGCGGGCATGCTCCTCTTCCTTGAACATCTGCGCCCCGCCCGCGCCACAGCACAGGCCGCGATCGCGCGTCTGCACCGGCTCCAGCACGGTCAGCCCGGGGATGCTGCGCAACGTTTCGCGCGGCTGCTCATAGACCTCGTTGTATCGCCCCATGTAACACGAATCGTGATAAGCGACTTTCGCGTCGATGCGGTTGGCGGGTTTCAACTTGCCCGCTTTCACGAGATCGGCGAGATAAACCGAATGATGCACGACGTTGAACTTGCCGCCGAAGTCAGGGTACTCATTCAACAGCGTGTTGAAGCAATGCGGGCAGGTCGTAACGATCGTGCGCGGGTTGTAACGGTTGAGCGTCTCGACGTTTGCCTGTGCGAGCATCTGGAAGAGGAACTCGTTGCCCGCTCGCCGCGCCGGGTCGCCGGTGCATTGTTCTTCCTCCGCGAGAATTGCGAAATCGACGCCGGCCGTTTTCAGCAACTGCGCTGTCGCGCGGGCGATCCGCCGGGCACGGTCATCAAACGACGCCGAGCAGCCGACCCAGAACAGCACCGCCGCGTCGGGCTTCTCGGCGATGCGCGGCACATCGAGATCGGTCGCCCAACCGGCGCGATCGCTCGCGGGGAAGTTCCACGGATTGGAATTGGACTCCATGCCGCGGAAGGCGTTCTGCAACTCGGCGGGAAACTCGGACTTCTCCATCACGAGGTGCCGCCGCATATCGACGATTTTGTCAACATAGGTGATGAAGACCGGGCACTCCGTTTCGCACGCGCCGCAGGTCGTGCAGGCCCAGAGGACTTCGGGCTTGATGAAGTCCGGCACAAGGTCGGACGGCGTCCACGTATCGCTGTTGCCGTTTGAGCCATCGCCACCGCTTGAAGCAGTGGCACCCGCTGCGCCGTTCCCGCCGGCCGCGGCGCGTTTCGCGGCGACGAGCTTGTCTTCGTTCTTGTAGAGATAGTCCCTCAGATCGAGCGTCAGTTGCTTGGGCGAAAGCAGCTTGCCGGTCTGATTCGCCGGGCACTGATCGGTGCATCGGCCGCACTCGGTGCAGGTGTACAAATCGAGGACGCTCTTCCACGACAGTTGCGTGATGCGTGTCAATCCCAGCGTCTCTTCGCGTTCAATCTTGCCCTCGATGTCCTCGACGTTCGGCAACCGCCCGCGCGGGTGTAGCGACTGGGTGAACACGTTCGGGATCGCCGTGACGATATGGAAGTGTTTCGAGACCGGCAGCAGATTGAGAAAGAGCAGCACAAGCGTCACATGCGTCCAGAACCCGACAGCGGAGATCACCGACAATGCCGACTCACTGCCGACGCCGCTTAATACCATCGCCATGACCGAGCCGGCCGGCTCAAACCCGTCGAAGCCGGCATGGGCCGCGGCAGCGACGGCCCGGTGCGCGTGAAGCCGCTGCTCGGCGCCGTCGTGAAGGATGTCGGCCCACATCATGGATTCGATGATGAGCAGAATGATGACGCCCTCGGTGGAGAGCGTCATGCGTCGCTCGCGTTTGATGACGCGGTAATACAGAAACACCGACGCAGCGAGGATCACCAGCACGACGAAAACGTCTTTGAGCAGGGAGTAGCCGTCGCCCAGCGCTGTGCCGCGCGCGAGCAAGCCCCAGAACGTGAAATCGGCGTCAAACCCGCGGCCGAACAGAAGCAGCGAGCGCAGCAGAAGGATGATGAAACCGAGGAAGATCAATTGATGCGCGATGCCGGCCCACCAGTAGCGGCGCATGCGCTTCTGGGCAAAGGCGTATTGCCACGTGCGGCGAAGGCGCTCGGCGAGATTATCAAGGCGGCTCTCGCCGGGGCCGAGCGTCATGAGCGCGTAACGGCGCTTGAGCTGCCAGGCAAACAGGCCCCAGGCGACGACGAGCAGAAGCGACATGGCGATGGGGTTCATGCCGCAAGTTTATACGAGAATTGACCTGCGCGAAGAGTCTCGCCGAGCAGCGTCACCCCTTGTGAAATCGAAACAATGCGATGGCAGCTGTGGAACGGGTCAATGCTTGACCTTCTTCACTTCCTCCGTCAACAGCGGAACAAACGTGAACAAATCCGCCACCACGCCGATATCCGCCACTTTGAAGATCGGCGCTTCCGCATCCGTGTTGATCGCCACGATCCGACGGCTGCCGCGCATCCCGGCGAGGTGCTGAATCGCCCCGCTGATCCCGCAGGCCACATACAACGACGGCGTCACCGTCTTGCCGGTCAGCCCCACCTGCCGCGAGTGCGGCTGATAGCCCGCGTCGCAGGCCGCGCGGCTCGCGCCGACGGCCGCATCCAGCGCATGGGCCAGGTCGAAAATGATCTTGAAGTTCTCCTCGGATTTGAGACTCCGCCCGCCGGAGACAACGATCGACGCCTCGGTCACGTCCTTCTCCGCGCCGCCGGTGCGGACGATTTCCTTCGTCACCTGTCGCGCGTCGCCCGCGTCGGTGTTGAACGGCACGCTCACGCGCTCGGCCTTGCTCGTCGCGCCGCCGGGCATGGCGAACGTGTTGGGCCGCACCGATGCCATCTGCACGCGGCCGGCGTTGAAGTGAACTTTGCTCGTCGCCTTGCCGTTGTAGATCGGCCGACGGACGACCAGCGCGCCGCTGCCCTCGATGTCGAACTCGATGCAATCGGTGGCGAGGCCGGCGTTGACGCGCACGGCGACGCGCGGCGCAAGATCGCGCCCCATGAACGACGCGGCGAGCAACACGATCTGCGGGTCAGCCTTCTGAATGATCGAGGCCAGCGATCGCGCGTAGGTCACGGCGTTGTACCTGCCCAGCGCGTCGGCCTCGCAGAGATACGTCGTCGCGACGCCGGCGGCGTCGAGATGGTCCGCGAGCGGCGAAAGACCGTTTCCGATCAATGCCGCCGCAACGCGACCACCGGTCTTGCCGGCAAGTTGCGCCGCTGCCGAAATCGCCTGCATCGCCGCGGGCAGAATCTTTCCATCACGCTGTTCTACGAAGACGAGTACGTCCTTGGTCATGGGTCGGCCTCATTCAAAGTTCATCGCTCGCTCGGATCGCTCAAGAACGGTCCGCATCGCGTACGGTTTCGAGCCGGGTACTGTAACCAAACAGAAGTGGTCGGAAAAGCCGACCGAACCCGCTCATCAAGAGGACCGGTGGGCCGAGCCCCCCATCGGCGGGGCCAATGTGCTACAGATGAATGCACATTGCGGCGAGCCGGCTTATTCGAACTCTTCATGAATCTGCGACGCGATTTCGGCGGCGCGCTCCAGCGTCAGCGAAAAGGCGCCGTTGCCGTTGTGGCATCGAAGACAAACGTAATCAACCGTCAGCGCCGCGCGGCCCTCGGCATCGCGCCGCACCTGCGTGCCGTCCGGCGAGATGAACGAAATGTAATCCACCGGCTGCGTGTTGATGCGGAAGATGTGCGAGCGCGTGTCGGCCACGCGCGCGACCGGCCCCACGACCGCCGGATCGGCCGTGGAATAACTCCGCACGGCGAAGGGCATGTGACAGCTTTCGCAACTGAACGGCTCGGAGTAGTCCCCCCGCTCAAACACAACGCCCGTATGAAAACCCAGGTCGAGCGTGTCGTGACAGGCGGTGCAGCGGTTGCGGATGCCGCGGTCGGGATCGAACACCGATGACGCGTGCGTGTCATGGCAGTAGGTGCAGGAGAAATCGCGATGCCCCCCGCTTGCGCGCAGCTCGGGATACTGCGCCAGCGGCACGATGAACGCCTCGTCCACCGGAATCACGCCGTCGGTCGCGCCGTACGGCTGGCTGTGACACTTAAAGCAGCTCTCCGCGCCGGTGAGATCGACGAACAACTCGCGCTCGAACGGGTCGGGCAGGTGATTCGAGCCGGGGCCGTGACACGCCTCGCACTGCACGCCCGGCTCGGACCAGGTGCCGCGGATGCCGGCGCGGCCATCCTGAAAAAGCGGCGCTGCGGGATCCTGCGCGAGCGCGCCGGTCGTGCGCGGCGCGAAATCGTCAAACGCAAACGGCAACGGGACGGGGTCCGCCGGGCCAAACGGCGCGAACCGCGCAGCGCCGCCGTTGGGGGGCGACTGGAGATTCCACTGCGAATCGACGCCGCTGGTGGAATTGATGATGAAGTAACCCGACTGATCGAGAAACTTCGCGCCGTGCATGTGCCCGCCGACGACGTATGCGATGTCGGTCCAGGCGAAGCCGTCGGGCGGGTTGGGCACGCCGGCGAGCGGGGCTTCGCTTGGATAGGTCGGCGGCGCGCCAAGGGGCGCTTTCAGCGCATGCGCGTGACCGTGAATGGCGTGCGCCGCGGCGAAGTCATTGTGACACGATCGACACGCCGCCGAACCGACGTACGTCGCGCCGTTGTTGGTCGGGTCGGTCGTGTTGTAGTAGACGCCGTAGTCCGGAGGAGGGTTGCCGATCGAGACGCATTGCGCCGCGGGCAGCGCGACCAAACTCGCGCCCAAGCCCAGCAGCGCGAGGACGCGTCGGGTCAGGCGACGATGGGCGGCCGGCTCGTTGAAATCGTGCATGGCAAATCCCAATCCAGATCGCAGGCAGCGCCCCGGAATCGCTCCGTTACTTTAGGGCGCAACGCGGTACGAGGATAGGGATCGGTTGCGAATGCCCGGAAGGTTCAAAGTCTCGCGCAAGCGACACGGACCGTTGCCGCCGCAACCCGGCGTCGAGTCGCCTCGACACCGGGTGCTGCGATGCACTACAGACCCTCGCCGGTGAGCAGATCGTCGCATTCGTCCAGCATGTCGCGCACGTAATCTGGATTGTGAATGCCCTTGCTGCCGTCCGCGAGGATGTAGTGATACAGGAAGCGAACCTTTTTGACGTTGTCCGGGATCGCAGCCTGACCGCCGGAACCGGGTCCGCCGTTGGAGGTGTATTCCCAGTTGCCCCAGGAATCGAGCCGCACCTTGACCATGTCCAGCTTGCCCTGGATTTCGGTCTGGAGCGTGGCCAGTGCCGCAGTCGCCGCAGCCGACGATGGGTGACAACCCGTATTCGCGCAGCCCTTGGTGCTGACCTGGAAGCTGTGCCCGGCGATGGCCGGAGCCTCCTCGCTTTGGAAGTCCTCACGATACATGTGACAGGTCGCGCACTGTTCGGTGGCGAACGAGTGAACGGACACGCGGCTGGGAACGAGCGGCACAACCGGATCGTCGCCGGTCGTCGGCGGCATGGCCATTTCACCGACGTAGACGTTGACCTGCGCGCTGTGGTGCGGCCCGCGCGAGGTGGATTGCCAGGTTCGACCTCGCTCGTGGTGGCACTGACCGCAGATGTTGAACCGCTCGGCGTTGGTGGTGGCCTCGATGGTGTTGGTGGGGGTCGGGCTGGTGACTTCGGGGTATCGCAGTTGGAAGTCGCGTCCGTCGCCAGGGTCCACGGCATTGCCGGTACGCATGTGCGGGTTGTGGCAGACGGCGCAGGTGACCGCGTTCATCTCTTCTCGCGGAACGCCAGCCAGCGCGTTGTCGGCAACCGTCTCATTGTTGATGATCGCCAGGAAGCGATAGTCGCCGGAGTGACACGTGCCGCAAGTGTTCAGGCTCGTGCCGGCCGTGAAACTCGTCGCCGGACCCTCGACGACCGTCGCGTGGCCTGAAGTCAGCCACTCATCGTAATTCGGATGATGCTCGCCGGTGTGGCACTGGCCGCAAAGCGAGGACGCAATGTTCCGGGGTGGTCGCAACGTTTCATCGGAGGCATTCTCCGCGTGGTCGCGCGCCGGCCCGTGGCAGGCCTCGCAGCCGACGCCGGCCAGCACGTTGGTGGTGGCGCGATCGACAAAGCCGCCCTCCTCGCCGAAACCGACGACGTGGCAGCCGATGCAGTTGGCGTTGCTCTGCTGGCCGATTGCCTCAAGCGACTCATACGCCTTGGCGTGCAGCGTGGCGGACCAGTTGTTGTGAATGTTCGCGTGACACTGCGCGCAGCGGGCCGAGCCGACGTACTTGCCGGTCACGCCGGAGTTGCCCGATCCGGGAGGCGGCGGCTCGCAGGCGTCACCGATGCCGTCCATATCGGCATCGGCCTGATCGGCGTTCATCGCATTCGGGCAGTTGTCTTCACTGTCCGGAATGCCGTCGCCATCCGTGTCGGTGACACCCGGGATGGTCGGCGCGCCGGGGCACTGCATGCCCAGAAGGACCGCGCCACAAAGTCCGAGGACCAACCCCATGCCGAGCATCGTGCGGGTTCCGTGAGAAGCCAGGTACGTCGCCATGCGAACTCTCCTGTTGCCAGCCTGCGAGTGTCAGAGGAAAAGACGATTCATGCCTCGAACCGATCCAACGTGTCGCGCGAGCATCTCATGCGACGGGCGTTGCGAGCGCATCATGCCGGATGCTCGTCGCCTTGCCGCGCGGTCGTGCCAATATAATCGGCAATCCCCGTGCCACAAGCATCAAGCCGTCTGTTTTCGCGCTCGTTGTCGACTTCCGGCCGCGCAGTGTGAAAGTTTCCTCGATTGCACGGCGACTCAACTGCGGGTCTGGGCGGAAAACTGGCATCAACCCGGCATGCCTGCGGAAACATCCGACTTGGTTGCGAACAATCGCGCAGCCCTTCGGCTCTATTCCGCATTCGGCGCACTTTGCGGAGTGCCCCCCATCGCGCACAATGCCCCGGCATCTTGCGGAATGTTCACCCGTTGCAGGGTGGCGCGCAGCTCATAGAAGTTCGGCCCGTTGGCGCGCGACTTGCCCGCAACTCGCTCGGAGGCGTTCGCGGTCAATGGCCCTCGGTCAACCCGCCACCCCGAATCAGCGCCACGCGACCCCGGTTCGCCGCGCGCTCGCGATGCTGATCGTGTCGACGGCGATCACTCTTCCCCAGGCCACCCGTGCCGACGATCCTGACAATTGCCTTCTTTGTCATCAGTACCGCGCCCTAAGCCGGCTCGACCCGCAAACCGGCCGCGCGCACATTTACTTCGTCGATCCCGATTACTCGACCCACATGAAAGGCCCGCACGCGCGGCTCGCTTGCACCGATTGCCACGCCCGTGAGGAAGTCACGACCATTCCGCACAAGCCGGTGACGCCCGTCAACTGCGCCACCCAATGCCACCTCGCCGGGCCGGCCGGCACCGAGCAGCCGTTCAGCCACGCCCCCGTTGCCGACATGCTGGAGGGCAGCATTCACACGCGGGATGTCCTCTCCAAACTCACGTTCGTCCGCGGGCCGCTGCTCAACGACGGGCAGTCCAACTGCCTCTATTGCCACGACGAACCGATCTTCCGCGATCCGACGATCGCCGTCCCCGCGTTTGCCGACCTCTCCGAGCGGATGCTCGATCGCTGCGATGTCTGTCACAGCCAGCAATTGCCGACCGACATCAACTACTTCATGCGGCACGTCACCTCGCGCCTGCAACCGGCGCGCTCGACGCTCGAACTCGCCCAGGTCTGCGCCGTCTGCCACAGCGATCCGCAGGTCCTCGCCGATCACAGCCTCCCGCAATCCGTTGCGAGCTTCGTGCGCAGCTTTCACGGCAAGGCCGCCCTGCTCGGCGACGAGACCACCGCCAGTTGCCTGTCGTGCCACGTCAGCGCCGGCGAAAATGTCCACCTCATGCTCGGCAAGCGCGACGAGCGATCCAGCGTCCACCATTCCAAGATCGCAGACTCCTGCCGCAGCACTCAATGCCACCCTGGCGCCGATCCGACCATTGCCGACATGGCCGTACACCTCGACCTGCCCGCGGCGCAAGGCACGCTCGAATTCGCCATTGCCGCGACCTTCATTGTCCTGACGATTCTCACGTTCGGCCCGTCGGCCCTGCTCGTGCTGCTCGATCTGTTGCAAATCGTCATCGGCCGCACGGCCCACGGCGACCCGCGCCTGATCAAGCTGGTCAAACGCATTGAAGCGCATCCCGTCGGCGCGCAGCAACTGGTGCGCTTCAAGGTCCGTCACCGTGTGCAGCATTGGATTCTCACGGTGCTGTTTGTGCTGCTTGTCGTGACCGGGTTCCCGCTCAAGTTCGCCGATCGCGACTGGGCGGCGTGGTTGATCGGGCTGTTCGGAGGCCTGGGCGCGGCGCGCGTGACTCATCACTGGGCCGGCATCGCGCTGGTCGTTGGGTTCCTGATGCACATGCTCGACGTGTTCTTTGTTCTGCGAAAACGCGCCCAGGAGTTGATGACCAACGGCCACCCCGCGCCATGGGTCACCGCTTTCACCGGGCTGCCGATGTGGATCTCGATGGACGACGCGAAGAAATCCCTGCAGCTCTTCGCGCATTTGCTCTTCCTGCGCAAGGATCGGCCTTCGTTCGGGCGCTTCAGCCCTGCCGAAAAATTCGAGTACCTTGGCGTCTTCTGGGGGACGATGCTGCTGGGCATCACCGGCGTGATTCTCTGGGCCGAGCAGATCAGCTCGCACTTCTTCGGCGGGCGCATCTTCAACATCGCGACGATCGCGCACACTTACGAAGCGTTTCTCGCGGTCATCCACGTCGGCATTCTGCACATTTACAACGTCATCCTCGCGCCGAAGGTCTTCCCGCTCTCCCGCGCGACGATCACCGGCGAGACCCCGCTGCCCAAGCTCGTCGAGGAACACACCGACCTGATTCACGAAGTCGCCAGCGAACTGGGCATCGCCCACCCCGAGACCGGCGAACATCCCGAGGAGGGCCACCATGCCGTCTAAATGGCTCGCCTCCCTCGGTCGCATCCCATGGCGGCGCATTGCGTCGGCATCGTGGCGCGCCTTTCGGCGCACGTTTCCGCGCGTCTATGCCCTGGCGCTCACGGCCCTCATCGGGTATCTCACCTTCGCAGCCGTGCGATACCTGATCGTCTCGCTCGCCGTCGAGTCGGGTCCGCCGGCGCAGATCGCCGCCCTTCCGACGCGGCTCGACGCCGCCACGCTCTCCACCGGCCGAAGCGCCTTCGCCGCGCTCGATGCCGCCGAGCACCCGCGCTCCCCGCTCGCACACTACCATCGGCTCGATACGTGGATCGCGCCCGACGCCTACAACGACTGCTCGCGCAGCGGTTGCCATGCCCCCCTGCCGCACGCGCGAGACAAAGAGCTGCGAGCCTTCCTGAACATGCACGCCAGCTCGATGCACTGCGGCGTCTGCCATTTCGACCATCAACCCACGCCCCTCAAACTCGCGTGGTACGATCTGAAAACCGGCGAGCCGCGCGGCACACCCGCGCTGCTCGATGCATATGACATGGTTCTGGCATCCCGCACGGACGATGCAGCAAGCAGCGCGCTCGCGCCGAACACCGGGCAGCGCCGCACGCGGCAGGGTGATACCCCGACGATCGATCAGGCCGAGGCGGACCGGCTCGGCCGACTGCTTCACGAGGCCGCCGACGCGTCGGGCGGCTCGCGCGGTTTGAAAGAACTCGCGCGGCACATCACCGCCGTACGGCCCGGCTCACCGGCGATGGACAAGCTGTTAAATGCGGCACGGGAGGAATTGCCGCGTCACTTCCGCGGCGAATACGGCGCGAAGCTGGCCGTGGTGGACCGCGATGGCAACCTGTTACGAGGGCATCCGAACACGGACGACGCCAAGCGGCGATACCTCGAAGCGGTTGAGCGTGCGGCCGAGCGTAATGGCGCCGGCGCTTCACCGACGATTCGGACCGCAACCACGTCTCAAGCGGTGGATGTCGCGCCGCGCCAGGACACGGGATTGTCGCAGGCGGAGCGCGATTCGCTGCTGGCGGCGGTCCATCCGCTGCGGCGGAAGGAGCCGCGAACCTGCACCGACTGCCATCGGAGCGATCAATCGCTGATCGATTTCAAGGCGATTGGCATGCCAGGTCCGCGCGTCGACGCGCTGGTGAACCCCGTCGTCTTCCGCATGATCGAGCACATCGGCCAGGGCCGCGCGTTCGGCCTGCCGGACTTCATGCGGGAAAACGGCTCGACGCCAACATCTCAAAGCACCGAGACGCCCCGATAGGCCCAAAAATTGACAAACCGCGCGCGGATTCCTTTTCCGAGATTTCGACTTTTGGACGTTTTGACTTTTTGATTTTTATCTACGCCGATGCTCGTGCGGTGCGCGCTGCCTTGCCGGGCATGTGAACCTGCAACTGCACGAAACCGCCCAGTGGTGTGCCGGGCAGCGCGTGGCTGGCGGCCTCACCGTTCACGGCGCGCATGGGAATGAGGCTGGCGGGGATTCGCGTGCGCCGGCGAATACCGCCGCGCATCAGCCGAAACGCCCAGCCGAGCGTGCGGCGGACCGTCTGGCCCAGACCCCACATGCCGATGAACTGCATGCCGGCGTCGGCGAGGTACAGCCGGCTCTTGGGCCTGACCAGTGCCCAGAGCATGCGCAGCGGATTGTAGAAATACAGGTACGCCGCGAGGATGTTGAACTGCTTCTTCCACGGCTGCTTGTGGTTCGACGCGACGACGTAGTTGCCGTCGAGCATGTGCGTCTCGACCCTGCGCCCGCCGACTTCGTCATAGGCCAGGCCGGTGGTAAACGCTTCCTCGTACAGCTTGGACCCCGTCGCCGGCGTGATCATCAGCACCTGCAGGCTCACCGCGCCGGCCTTGCGCAGCAGTTTGGCCTGATTGATCAGGCCGTAGTTCTTGCCGGGCGTGTACAACGGCTGTGTGTCGTGGTGCATCATCATCGGCATCGGGCAGATGCCGTGCTTTTGAAGCAGGTGGAACGCCTCAGTGGTCTTGTCGACGCTCTGACCCTTCTTGACCAGCGTGGCCGTCAGGTCTTCAACGCCGAGCCACAGGGCGCGGACACCGGCGTTGCGCACTTCAGGAAGATGGTCGTGCAGCAGCAGCGTGTCGTGAACGGTGACTTCCGTACCCCAGCGGATGACCTTTCGCACGCGTTGGCCGTTGAACTCCTTGCGGGCCAGCGTCTGGATGATCTCCAGGGTGCGCTCTTTGTGGTTGAAAAAGTTGTCGTCAGCGCCGAAGAAATAGCGCAGGCCGTACTCGCTGTACAGCCGGTGAAACTCCTCGGCGATGCGCTCGCCGCTCTTGAGGCGATGCTGCCGCTGGTTGTACGCCGGGATCGGGCAATACTGGCAGGCGAACTTGCAGCCGAACGTCAGCACGAGCGAGGCGATCGGCGAATAGCGCCGTACGCTGCTGGCCGGAAGCGCCTTCATCCCGAGCGTCGTCGCGTTGCCCGGCGGCTCCAATAGGCGGTAGCCGTGCACCGGATCGGGCAGCTCATCGAGGTCGCCGACGAGCTGCTGAATGCCGGTGTCGATCAACTGCTCGGTGCGGCCCGTCGCCGCGTCGATGCGCGGATAGACCAAACCGGGGATTGCATCGAGCAATCCGTCTTCTTTCGCCCGCAGGAACGCGGCCCGCAAGGACGTGCCCGGCTTGCGCACCGACAGCACAACTTCCATCAGACTAAGCAGGACGTATTCCTCGCCCGTCACCGCGACATCGGCCCCCCACGGGTCAGCCGCGTCGGTGCTGAACACGTCCCACGGTTCGTAGATCGTCTTCGCGCCGCCGGCGATGATCAGCGGCCGATTTGATTCCTCGATCCGGCAGGCGTCGCGGAGGAGGTCCTTGAGCGCCGCGGTGTGAATCTGCATCGAGGAGACCATGAACAGGTCGGGGATGCGCCCGTCCAGCCGCATCAGCGACGGCCGAAAACGCTTGTTCCACTGCTGCAGAACGATGCGCGTCTTGTTGAAGCCGGCATCCGCCATGGCGGACCCGACCGCGCGAACGCCGGCCGGCGCCATGCGCATGTCGGCATAAATGAACGGCAACATGCGCGTGCGATGGTCGAAGGCGCAGGAGATGACGCTAACCAGATCGTGTTGCGGCGCGATCAGTCGGAGCCGGCGGCGCAAGTCTGTCAGCGCACCGGGGGGTAACAGCTCTTCTCCGCGCTCGCGTCTTGGAAGTTCCACTCGCGTTTCTCCAGTCGCCCCAAAAGGTTATCGGCCGTTCATGGTTCAACCCGAAGGCCGGACCACCCCGCACACAGCCGATCCCGAATGCCGGGAAGCATAGCATAGTCGGGGCGGATCGGAAATAGCAGTTTTTTGGTGCGGAAAGCGGTTTCTGAATCGCCTAGCGGGTAGCCATTGCGCGAAAACGGGGGAAGCTTCGCGCGGCGGCTGCAAGCCCTGCCTTATGCTTGGCTCCTGATGACTTCCCGTCAGTCCCAATCAACACCAATCGGCCCAAACGCGCCTCGGAGGTGGGCCGCACTCCGAGAGCTTGCCGCCTTGTTTGGAATCTTTTTCATCGCGCTGGCAGCGCGGATGATGAGCCTTCATCAGATTCGCGATCTCGGATTCATGAATCACACGATCTCCGACGGGCGCGTGTACGAAGACTGCGCCCGGGCGATTGCATCCGGGCAATGGGCCTGCCCGCGCGAGTTCGTCCATGCGCCGCTGTATGCGTACTTCCTTGCAGGGTTGCGCTTTCTCGCCGCGACCAAAGGCATCGTTGCAGACGTCCTTCTCATTCCGAGAGTCACACAACTGGTACTCGGAGCGTTCTCCTGCCTGCTGCTGTTCCGCGCCATGAGCCGATGGTTCTCCGCTCGCGTGGGCCTTGTCGCCGCGCTAATGCTCGCGCTCTATCCGCCAGCGATCTTCTTTGACCTGCTGATCCAAAAGACCAGCCTTGGCATGTTCCTGGTCGTAGCGCTGCTAGGGGCCATGACCCTCTGGCGCGAGCGACCGACCGTGACCCGCGCGATACTTTGCGGATTGTTAACGGGGCTTCTCATTCACGTTCAACAGACGCTGCTGCTGGCGACGCCGATCGTGCCTGCGTTTCTATGGCTGGGACGACGCGCGCCGCAGACGCCGCAGGTGCCGCCCAGGCGAGTCGGCAAGGCGGCATTCGGAATCGCCGGTGCGGCCGCCATCGCGCTGGTGCTCGCGCCCTGGGTGATTCGCAATCGCGTCGTGATCGGCGAATGGGTGCTCACGACGCCGAACCTCGGTCAGAACTTTGCCATGGGCAACGATCCGAGCGGCCGCGGAACTTATCAATCGCTGCGCCTGGGGCGCGGCAGCGGCGAATACGAACAGCGCGAATGGACGCGCGCTGCCGAGCGGGCGCTGGGACGGTCGCTCTCGCCGAGCGAGGTTTCGGATTACTACTTCGATCAGGCCGTCGAGCGCATCCGCGAGAACCCCGATGGTTGGGCGAAGCTGCTGGCTCGCAAGGTGCTCATGACGCTCGGCGCGGCGGAGTGGATGGACGCGGAGGATTACTACGTCTACACGGAGTACAGTTCGGTCCTGCGATGGCTCGACCGGTTTTTTCATTTCGGTGTGTTGCTGCCACTGGCGACGATTGGCGTTTTTTTGACGATCCATCGCGTACGCGAACTGTGGCCGCTCCACCTGTGGGTGCTTGCCACGGGGATGACGCTCGTCGTGTTCGTGGTCTTCGGGCGGTATCGCTTCCCGATGATCCCCGTGCTAATCGTCTTCGCGGCGGTAGGCGTGTTGCAACTCTTTGCCCACTTGCTGCGGTTGCGACCGAGTGGCGTGCCCAAACCATCGAAGCACCAAATGGACGCGGGATTTACCGCGGCGATTGTCCTGGCGCTCGTCGCAAACCTGGGGAGCGCGAAGGATCGAAGTGCGTCGGCGACGGGTCTGGCCAATCACGCGGCAGCGCTGGCCGCAACCGAACGACTGGCCGAAGCGCTGCGCGACGCGCGGCGGGCCGTAACCGTCGACGCATCATCCGCCGACGCATGGCTGATCCTGGCTGACATTCAACGCCGCAGCGGACAACTGGATGAAGCACTCGCGTCGATCGATCGCGCCGCGGCCCTCGCGCCGGCAGAGGCCGCGCCGCGTCGCGCGCGGGCGACGGTGTTGATTGACGCGGGGCGGCTCGATCAAGCCGAGAGCTTCTACCGCAAAGCACTGGAAATGGATGATCGCGATTCGCTGGCGCGGGCGGGCCTCGCGGGCGTGCTGGCACGCACGAGCCGCGCGATCGAAGCGATTCCCATGTTTGAACAGGCACTGGCTGAAGAGCCGGAGATGGTCGACGGGCGCGTCAACTACGGCAACGCGCTGCTGGAGCTGGGACGTGCCGACGACGCGGCGGCAGCGTATCGCGCGGCGCTGGCGCACGACCCGCGACACGAAGAAGCCATGATCAACCTGGCAATTCTTGAATTCAATCGCGGGCGTCCGGCCGAAGCGCTGGAGCAACTCGACGCGCTCGCGCGGCATCACAAGCCCGGCCCGCCGGCTCAAATGCTGCGGCTCTCGGCGCTGGCCCGGCTCGGTCGCATCGACGACGCGCGAGAAGACGCCCGCGCGCTGCTCGACCGCGAGCCGGATCGGGACGACGTTCGACGAATGCTTCGCGCGCTGGATGTCGCGGCCGCGCGGGCGACGAGCCGACCCGCGCCGTAGAATGGCCTCGCCATGGCTTCGAGATCGTCACAACCCCAATCGACAAGATCGTCGGACGGCCCGCCGGAGCCGTGCGGCGCGGTGAATCTCTACAAACCGCGCGGCTGGACCAGCGCGAAGTACGTCTATCGCCTGCGGCCGATCTTCGGCCTGCGCAAGGTCGGGCACGCGGGAACACTGGACCCGTTCGCCGACGGCGTGATCGTCGGGTGTGTCGGCGGCGCGACGCGCTGGGTCGAGCGGATCATGGCCATGCCGAAGCGCTATCGCACGACGCTGCGGCTCGGTGTCACCAACGAGACATTCGATCCCGAAAAGCCCTTTCGCGACGTGCCGGGCGCGCAGCCGCCCACGCGCGAGGCGATCGACGCAGCCGTGGCGGCGATGCGCGGCGACGTGATGCAGACGCCGCCGGACTACAGCGCCATGCGCGTCGGCGGGCGATTCAGCTACCAGCGCGTGAAGGCGGGCGAAACGGTGCGGCACGAACCGCGCCCGATCCGCATCGATTCGATCGACGTGCTCGCCTACGAATGGCCGCAGCTGGAGCTGGACATCGCCTGCGGCCGGGGGACGTACATCCGGGCCATCGCGCGCGATCTTGGAACGGTTCTGGAATGCGGCGCGGTGTGTGAATTGCTGACGCGCACGGCCGTAGGTCCGTTTGAAATCAGTGCTTCGGTCGATTTGACGCGCAGCGATCCGGAAGCAGTGCGGGCAGCGCTGGTGACAAGTCTTGACGCTTTGGCCGGCTGATCGCCGTCGATTCTGCGAGGTTTCCTTGACGCCGATCGATGTTTGGTATATGTTAGGTCATGACCCACTTCGCAGATTCCGGCAATCGCACCGCTCGCGTCCGAGGCAGCCAACGTGCTTCGTCGCGCGCGGCGAAACTCCACCCCAATGCCGACGCGCCGTGCAGCGTGCGCCACGCGCCGGGCTCCATGGTGTCGCGCCGTTCAACTTGGGCGAGTCGCACCGATTCCTCAACGACGGTTCCATTGACCGGTTTGAGCGCGTCGCAGCGAGCGCTCGTGGAACGGCATTCGCCACTGGTGCATTTGACGCTTAGGCGGACGTTTGGAACGCGGCCGGATTTTCCGCCGGAGCGGGCGGACATCGCCCAGGAGGGGTACCTGGCGCTGGCCGAAGCGATCCGCTCGCACGACCCGGCGCGGCATGGGGTCTTCGCCTCGTACGCCATGGCGCGGATTCATTTCGCCATGAGTCGATATCGGCACGAATACGGGCCGATGATCCGCGTTCCGTTCGTCACCCAGCGTCGGCGGCGCGATGCCTCGCGGCGCGCGGCGGCCGACGGGCGCGATCCAGCCATTCCGCCTGACCGGTGCGACCCGTCGCCGACCGAATTCCTGCCGCGCGTGGTTCCGTTGAACGCGCGAGATGAAACCCCGTTTACCTTCCAACGCCATCGGACGCGGCGGGCGATGCCGCACGTCTCGCGAGACCGCGTCACGCTCGGTGACCTGATTCGCCAGCGAATCGAATCGGCGATGGAGCAGGCCGTGGCCATTGAGTCGCAGCGGCCGCAACGATGCGAAGCCGACCGCGAGTTGATCCGCCGCTGCGCCGCCGAGCGACTCGGCATTCCATGCGAGGAATTGCGTACGTCGCTTCGTCGGCTGGCGGAGGAAGTGGGCTGCCCGCTGGTGCGCGTGAGCCGGTGCGAGGCGGCGCTGGGCCGTTCGGTCGCGCGGATTCTTGACCAGGACGCGGCGTTTCAGGAGCTGCTGCGAAAGGGGCGCGAGGTGGATCAGGGCTGGCGGGCCAGCGTCGAGGATGTCACGGTCATGGCAGCCCCGGCGGCTCGGTCCGCGCCCGACGTCGACGGCGAACGAGCGCTCCCGTCGCAAGAGCCGCCCCGCCCAGCACGATGAACGGCCCGGTCACGTCGAGGAAACCCAGCACGAAGATCGGCCGGTCGACGAGCAGTTTTCCGGCGTCCGCGGCGGCCTCTTCGTCGTTGTCCTCGGCGAAGGCCGCATCCAGGGCGGCGTCGGTTTCGTTCGCAGGCGGGGCCGGCTCGTTGACGAGGATCGACGTCTTGGTGAAGAGGTAGTGATCGTCCCCGCTGATTCGCTTCGCGCGCGTGGTGGTCACGGCGCTGGTGGCGACCAAAGCGATGGAAACGAGGGCGTACGTGATCAGAAGCTTGCGAAACATGGCGGTTTCGTCATCGTACGATCGCCGGCGCGGCGTGCCAATCGTCGCGCCATTGGAACAATCGCGACCGTTTCATTACCATTTGCCGCGCTTCGCGGCCCGTCGCGCCGCGGCGTGAGAACAACCCAGCGCACTCAACGTGGGATCATCCCCGTGGCCGACTTGAAAACGGATTTTGATCAGCAATTCGCCGAGTTGCAGCGCGGCTGCGAGCACATCTACGGCGACAAGCCGACCGAGCTGCGCGACCGGCTCGCGGCGTCGGCCAAGTCCGGCAAGCCGATGCGCATCAAGCTCGGCATGGACCCGACCGCGCCGGACATTCACCTCGGGCACACGGTCGTGCTTCGCAAGATGCGTCAGTTTCAGGACCTGGGCCATCGCGCCGTGCTCATCATCGGCGATTACACCGCGCGGATCGGCGACCCGTCGGGCAAGACCAAGGCGCGGCCGATGCTCGACGAGGAGACGATCAAGAAGAACGCCGAGACGTACTTCCAGCAGGCGGGCAAAGTGCTGGACACCGATCCGGCGAAGCTGGAGATTCGCTACAACAGCGAGTGGCTTTCGAAGTTGACATTTGCCGACATCTTGCGCCTCACGAGCCACATGACGCTGCAACAAATGGAGCAGCGCGAAAACTTCAAGCTGCGCCTGCGCGAGGGCGTGCCGATCATCCTGACTGAGCTGATGTACCCGCTGATGCAGGGGTACGACTCGGTGGCGATCGACGCCGATGTGGAGCTGGGCGGCACGGATCAGACGTTCAACAATCTCGTCGGGCGCGACCTCATGGCGGCGTACGGCAAGCGGCCGCAGATGGTCGTGATCATGCCGATTCTGCGCGGGCTGGACGGGCACGAGAAGATGAGCAAGTCGCTGGGCAACTACATCGGCGTGACCGACTCGCCGAGGGAGATGTTCGGCAAGACGATGAGCATCGGCGACGCGCTGATGCCGGAGTGGTACACGCTTTTGACGACGCTGCCGACGGAGCGGATCGCGGAATTGAGTGATTCGAATCGCACGCACCCGCGCGACGCGAAAGTTTTGCTGGCTAAGACGATTGTCACGACATTTTACGACGCCGCGACCGCCGATCACGAGGAACAACTCTGGCAGCAGGTCATGGTCGAGGGTGGGCTGCGGGACGACATCGCGACGATAAAAGTCGCACGGAGCGAGTGCGAGGCCGATGGGACGATCTGGCTACCGAAGCTGTTGAAGCTTCTGGACATGGCGCCGAGCACGAGCGAGGGGCGGCGGCTGGTGCAGGGCGGCGGCGTACTGGTGGATCAGCAGCGCGTGGATGATCCCAAGGCGACGGTGACGCCGGCCGACGGGATGCTGGTTCAGGTGGGCAAGCGGCGGGCTGCGCGGATCGCGCTGGCGTAGAGCGCCACGATTGCGTCACAGTCCGCCGAATCGGCGGTCGCGGCGGGCGTAGTCGCGGATCGCGTCGTTCAGATCCTTCACGTGAAAATCAGGCCAGAGCACGGGCGTGACGTACAGCTCGGCGTAGCTGATCTGCCAGAGCAGAAAATTGCTGACGCGCATCTCGCCGGCGGTGCGGATGAGCAGGTCGGGGTCGGGCAGGCCGCGCGTGTAAAGGGCGTTGGAGATGGCGGCTTCGTCGATGTCTTCGGGGCGACGCTTGCCCTCTCGCACTTCGGCGGCGAGCCTGCGAACGGCGTCGATGATTTCAAGCCGTGAGCCGTAGTTCAACGCGAGGCAGAGCGTCATGCCCTTGTTGTTCGCCGAGAGTTTGGCCGTTTCGTCGAGTTCGTGCAGGACTTCATCGGGCAGGCCCTCGCGGCGGCCGACTTGCACCAGACGTATGTCGTTATCCATAATTTCGCCGCGCTCGCGGATGAGGTACTTCACATACAACCGCATCAGGTGGGCGATCTCGTCCAGCGGGCGCGACCAGTTCTCGGCGCTGAAGCTGTACAACGTCAGACATTGAACGTCCAACCGAGCGCAGTGTGTGACGATTTCGCGGACGTTTTCCGCGCCGGCCTCGTGACCCGCCACCCGCTTCTGGCCGCGTTGCTGCGCCCAGCGGCCGTTGCCATCCATGATGATGGCGATGTGGCGCGGCACGCGTTCGCGCGGGATGCCGAGTTCGACTTGCGGATCGAGTTTTTCAGCCGTGGGCATGGTCAGATGCAACTTCCAAAAACTTTTGGCGTCGGGTTTGAACAGATGATGCTCGACGCCCTAGAGAATACTGGTTTCAAAGCTCCTCACCCCTTTGTGGAGCGGTTGAGATCGGGGGAATGTTGAACAGTCTCAAACTTCTACCCTCACCCCAGCCCTCTCCCTTGAAGGGAGAGGGTGTTCAAGTACGGCTATCCGCAGGTGGAATCAATCCAAAGATTGTACCACTCTAATTCGGCCCGCGATGCAGGGTGGCCGTGCGCTCGGCGCCGATGCTCGCCAGTGTGATCGGCACGCAGAGCAATTCTTCCAGTCGGTCGAGATACGCACGCGCAGCCGCCGGTAAACCGTCATGCGACTTGACGCTGGTCAGGTCGCCCGGCCAGCCCGCGAGCGATTCATAGACCGGCTCGGTTTCGTTCAGCACGTTGACATCCGGTGAAAAAATCTTGAGCGGCTGACCGCGATGGAGATAACCTGTGCAAATTTTCACTTCCGGCAGCGTGCCGAGCGTGTCGAGGTGCATGATCGCCAGTTGCGTGATGCCGCAAAGATCGACGCTGTACTTGGTGGCAAAGGCGTCGAACCAGCCGCAGCGGCGCGGCCGGCCGGTCGTCGTGCCGTATTCGTGACCCCGCTCGCGGATCAAGTTGCCCGTGGCGTTGTCCTGCTCGGTTGGGAAGGGTCCGCTGCCGACGCGCGTCGAGTATGCCTTGATGACGCCGACGTAGCTGCGGATGGCCGTCGGTCGCACGCCGGCGCCGGCCGCGACGCCCGCCGCCATGCAGGTGCTGCTGGTGACAAACGGAAACGTGCCGTGGTCGATATCGAGCAGACTGCCCTGTGCACCTTCGAAGAGGATGCGGTCGCCGCGCGCGACGGCGTCATGCAGCGTCAGCGTCGTGTCGCGCAGGTGCGGGGCGAGCCGTGCGCCGAGTTCGAGATACTGGTCGGCGATTTGTTTCGCGTTCAACGGTTCGCTGTCGCCGTACATGGCGGCGAAGAGTCGATTGCGTTCGTCGCAGAGGCGCGAGACCTTCTCCCGAAACGCCGCGCCATCGGCGAGATCGCCCGCGCGGAGCGCGCCGCTTCGCAGCATCTTCTCCGCGTAACACGGGCCGATGCCCTTGGCGGTCGTGCCGATCTTCTTGTCGGCGAGGCCGGCTTCGGAGAGGCGATCCTGTTTCTTGTGCCAGGGCATGACGAGGTGCGCTCGGGTGCTGATTTGCAGGTTGTCGCCGACGGCGATGCCGCGCTGCCGCAGGGCATCGAGTTCGCCGCAGAGAATCTCGATGTCGAGTACGACGCCGGGGCCGATGATGTTCAGAATGCCGGGGCGCAGGATGCCGCTGGGGACGAGATGGAGAGCGAATTTTTCGCTGCCGACGCGGACGGTGTGGCCCGCGTTGGCCCCGCCGGCATAGCGCACGACCGCGTCGAAATGCTCGGTGAGCAGATCGACGATCTTGCCCTTGCCCTCGTCGCCCCATTGAAGGCCGACGACGCTGGTGTTGCCGAGGGAGTGGAAGTCCATGCGGACTTTATACCGGCGCGGGCGGAGGCTGAAAAGCGGCGGAGCGACGACGGCAATGAGATGCGATTGAAGTGTGAGAGGGTCGCTTAAGTTCGGACGGCCGCGCGGGTCGCCACGGCGACTCGCCTTTGGAGAACTGAAGCCCGCGGCTCGATGGTTTGCGGCTCGATGGCGCTCGCTTCGATAGCACTCGCCTCGATCGCGCTCGCCATAATGAGAAAGCTCATACCGTCAAGTCCGATGCCGCGGCCCAGTCGTCGATGCTTCGCCGAACGACGTCGTCAATGGTGGAGGTCCAGCCGCATTCTGGACAGCGCACTTCGCGGAGGCCGGTGAGGTCGTAGGAACAACTGGGGCAAGTTGAGATCCACGTGCTGCTCGGGACAGCGGATGTCAGAACGCGGCTGCGTTTGTCGGATCGCCAGATGATTGCAGTGCCGCCGAACCAGAGTGCCATTCCCCACAACGGCAATGACAGCGTTAATTGATTCAGAAATTTCTCGATCCCAGTCGTCGCATTGTGATTCCGCGCCCATGGGATGTAGTACCAGGCAGCAGAGGCCAGAAACAATAGCGCCAGTGCCACGGTTTTGATCTTGACTCGCGTGTTCCAAACAACCGCTCTTCGCCAGAGGAGCCACCACAAGACGACTGTAGTTGCAAACGGCAATTCCAGCGCCAACCACATTTCTGTCTTGTCATCGCTAAAGATGTTGAAGATGTCCATGGTCCCCATGCTGAATAACCAGAGCCCGGGTATTAATGGGATCATGCACCCTGCGAGGACAAGTCGCGCAGCTTCTTTCGACATGAACTTTCTCCCTGCAATTTGTGCCGAGGTCTTGGCGCGACTCCGGGCAAACAAAATGCCTCCCCACCAGATGAGACTGCACGCCAGACACCAGATGCCGGAAAGGCTGATTGACTGTCCGCCACGAAGTACGTCTTCGGTAGCGCATTTCGTGCTCGACCAGATGGGTTTCCAAATAATGACCTGTGCGAACATGAGCGCGGTCAATGCAGCGGTGGCGCTGGTTCGCATGCCGCTCCAATGGACATAGTGTCGCCAGATTGACAGCATCGAAATGCTGACCATTGCCGTCAAGATAAGGCACACTCCATGCGACTCATCGATTGTCGGAAAAAAATACGTAATCAACCAACTGCCCGGAATCCAAACAGCAACCGTCAGGTAGGTGAGGCCGTGAAGCAGCAGAATTCGATAGACCCGGTCATTCATACGAGCGGCCCATGGGACGACCCGGCGCGGCGGCGTCGCGAGCGCCCATTATGAGACAAACGGAGTGGTTGGCGAGCCTCTCACGCGGCGTACACGGGCGGGCGTCTTGTAAAAACTGTTTAACTGGGTTTGCAAGGCGTTTTTGGGGAGCAGGCATGACCGGAGAATCAAAGATAGAGCCGGCGGCGATCCCGGCGTATGATCTCTATGATGGCGCACGCGGCGGGCATGCCCGCCGGCTAAATGGCCCACCACTAGGCTTCGGTCACTGACCACGAACAACTGGCCACTGAACACTGACCACTGACTACCAGCCACTCATGCTCGGCGAATTTGACATCGACGATAAACTGCCCACCCTTCTCGACCGCATCGTGAAGAGCTATCTGGCCGACGCGCGCACCAGCCACATCGGCCGCGGGTATCTGCCGAGCACGAAGGAAATCATCCACATCGTCGAATTACTGCTGGAAGTTTCCTATCCCGGCTACATCGGTCGACAGGATTTGTCCAAATCGAATATCTCCCATCATGTCGGCGAGTTGCTGCCGCGACTGGGCCAGCGATTGTACATGCAGGTCTTTCGCTCACTGTGTCACCAGAACGAGATCGAGGGCAAGTACGACCCGGCCGGCAGCACCGAGCAGGCCATGCCCTTCGACGCGAAGGCCCGCGAGCTGACGGTGCGGCTGCTCGAAAGCATTCCCGACATCCGCGCGATGCTGGCGCTGGACGTGCAGGCGGCCTACGACGGCGACCCGGCGTCGACCAATTTCGACGAGATCATCCTCACTTACCCCGGTATGTTGGCAGTGACGGTCTATCGCTACGCGCACGCGCTGCACACGCTGGGCGTGCCGGTGATGCCGCGTACGATGAGCGAGTGGGCACACAAACAGACAGGGATCGACATTCACCCGGGCGCGAAGATCGGACGAAGCTTCTTCATCGACCACGGTACCGGCGTCGTCATCGGCGAGACGGCCGACATCGGCGACAACGTGAAGGTCTACCAGGGCGTGACGCTTGGGGCGCTGTCGTTCCTGAAGGATGAGCGCGGGCGAATGGTGCGCGGTTATAAGCGCCACCCGACGGTGAAGGACGGCGTGACAATGTACGCGAACGCGATCATCCTCGGCGGCGACACGGTGCTGGGCGAAGGCAGCACGGTCGGCGGTTCGACGTTTATCACCGCGAGCATCCCGGCCGGCTGCACGGTAGTGGTCCGCCCGCCGGAGACGACGCTGCGGCCGCCGAAACAGGCGTCCGGCGGCGGGCCGGCGCATGATTTTTCAATTTGAGCCGTTAGCCGTTAGCTTTCAACCATTAGCCAGAAGCCGGCGGACAAGTGCCGATCCGAATCATGACGCCGCATTGGATTGGTTAATGGCCGAAAGCTAACGGCTTTGCCCGCGAGTGCAACCTGCCCGACGGTCGATCAAATGAAGATGACACCCGCCAACAACGTGCGATTCCCGGTCCCTGGCTTTTTGCGCCGAATTGCGTGGCGGCGCGCGATCCAATCGGTCGTGACGACTGCGGGGCTGATCACACTCATCGGCGCGGGCGGCTGCGCAAAGGGCGAGTGGGACCAGTTCATCGAGAGCTTCAAGAACGACAAGCGCGAGCAGCCGACGGCCATGCCCTCGCCGGCGGTAAAGACCAAGGCCCTGGAGGGGACGATCGGCCCACTGGTCACACTTGACGGACTGCGGCTGACACAGGTTCGCGGTTACGGCCTGGTGATCGACCTCGTCGATACGGGCGGGCGCGATGGGCCGGAAGTCGTCAAGAATTACATCACGAAGGAAGTGCGCCGGCGACAGGAGGTCGGCATGCCCGGACTGCCGGCCGGCGCGCTGTTCGAAGACTTGAACAGTTGCATGGTGGAAGTGACGGGTCTGATTCCGGCTGCGGCGAAGAAAGGCGACCGGTTTGATGTCGTGATTCGGGCACTGGGGTCGGAGGCCAAGTCGCTGGTTGGCGGGCGACTGGTGCTTTGCGATTTGAAGCTTTACGCGGATTCGCCGTCGGGGGTGATCGAAGGCAAGACGCTCGCCACCGCAAGCGGGCCGATGCTGGTCAGTCCGTTTGATCGACAGGGCCTGCCAACGGACAAAGTCGACCTGCGGCAGGGATTTGTGCTGGGCGGCGGCCAGGTGAAGGAGCCCCGCACGGTTCGGTTGACCTTGAGCGATCCGAGTTACAGCGTCGCGCAACAAATCGTGACGCGGTTGAACGGGCGCTGGGGCGGGTTGAAACAGGTGGCCAACGCCATCAGCCCCGGCCGCGTCGATTTGACCATCCCGGAAGAATTCGCCGAGCGCAAGCGCATTTTTCTGGAGCAGGTGGTTCACACGACGCTGAACGGCAACCCGGCGCTGCTGGAGAAGCGCTCAAAGGAACTGGCCGCGGAGATCGTCCATCCCGATGCGGAGTTCGAGTCGATCGGGCTGGCGTGGGAGTCGATCGGCAAGGTCGCGATCGACGACATTCGCGAGCTGTATCAGCACCCGATGCCGGATACGAATTACTTCGCCGGGCGCACCGGGATGCGCATGGGCGACAACGGCGGCACCGACGTGGTCGTGCGCCACGCGAAAGATGCACAAAGCCGGTTTCGACTTCAGGCAATCGACGAGCTGGGCTACGCGACGAACATGCACGCCGCGGGCGAAGCGCTGCACGAACTAACAGGCGACTCGAACGAGGAAGTGCGCATCCGTGCCTACCTGGGCCTGCGCCGCCGGCCGCACCCGGCCATCGCGCGGCGCGTGCTCGATCAGGACAATCTGATCCTGGATGTGATCGACAGCGGCGGGGCGAACCTGATTTACGTGCAACGATTGAATCAACCGGTCGTCGCGGTCTTCGGCACGCAGATGCGCTGCCAGCCGCCGGTGATCTTCCCCGACGGGCAGCGCAACGACAAACGTCGCCTTCTGACGACGATCACGGCGCAACAGGGTGATGATCAGTTGACGGTTCTGTACAAGAACAAGCGAACCGGGGCAAACTCGCCGCCGTTGAAAGTGCCGCTGAACGTGGGCGAACTCGTGGCGTTCCTCGGCGACGCGACCCGAATCAGCGAGAGCGGAAATGTGCAGGGTCTGGCTGTGCCTTATTCCGAAATTGTCGACATCCTTAGCACGTTCACGCGGCAGGGCAGCATCCCGGGCCGATTCGTCACCGAGGAGATGACGCGCGAGGAAGAGGAAGGACGCCGCGAGGAAGAGCGCCCCGAATCGGAGTATTGATCGCAGCGCGGAATCGAAAGCCGCCGACCAAGTCGCCGGCTAAATGGGGAACGCCCGCGCGATCAGTCCCAACCCGCCATTTGCTCGATCGAACCGCCGCTTGTCCGCCTCCGTAGGTCGATTTACAGTGTTCTCCGGCCGGGTTCGCCACCCGGCTCTCGGGAGGGATTGGTGACCCGCAGGCGACGGGGTCGATACATTGCATAGCGACGCGAGCACGCCATGAACAGCGAAATCGTACACGTCCACGGCCGCGAGGTTCTCGATTCTCGCGGCAACCCGACCGTCGAAGCCGTCGTCGTACTGGAAGACGGCAGCGTGGGCCAGGCCATCGTGCCCAGCGGCGCGAGCACCGGCGAGAACGAAGCCGTTGAGCTGCGCGACGGCGACCCCAAGCGATATCACAAGAAGGGCGTCCTCCTCGCGGTGGAGAATGTTGAGAACGCGCTGGCCCAGGCCGTGCTGGGGCTGGACGCGACCGATCAGGAGGAAGTCGACGCGGCGATGCTCGCGGCCGACGGCACGGACACCAAGAAGAATCTCGGCGCGAACGCGATTCTCGCGGTCTCGCTGGCGACAGCCAAAGCCGCGGCGCAGTCCTGCCGCCTGCCGCTCTTTCGCTACCTCGGCGGTTGCCACGCCAACGTGCTGCCCTGCCCGATGATGAACATCCTGAACGGCGGCAAGCACGCCGACAGCACGGTGGATTTCCAGGAGTTCATGATCCAGCCGTGGGGCGCGCCGTCGTTTCGCGAGGCGCTGCGCTGGGGCACGGAGATCTTCCACACGCTCGGCAAGGTGTTGAAGGAGAAGGGTTACAACACGGCCGTCGGCGACGAGGGCGGCTACGCCCCAAGCCTCAAAAGCAACGACGAGGCGTTCGAGGTCATCGCGACGGCTGTCGAAAAATCCGGCTACCGCCTCGGCGAGCAGATCTTCTTCGCGTTGGACCCGGCGTGCAGCGAGCTGGCGAACGAAGCCAAGGCGGCCGACAAGTACAAGTTCTTCAAGAGCAATCCGTCGAAGGTCGTCGACTCGGTCGGGCTGATTGAATACTGGGCCGAGAAATCGAAGCAGTGGCCGATTCGCTCGCTGGAAGACGGCCTCGGCGAGAACGACTGGGCCGGCTGGCGGAAGCTCACCGAGCGCCTGGGCGAAACCGTGCAGCTCGTCGGCGATGATCTCTTCGTGACGAATCCGAAGTTTCTGCAGCGCGGCATCAACGAGAAGTGCGGCAACGCGATCCTTGTGAAGGTGAATCAAATCGGCACGCTGACCGAGACGATGCGCGCCGTGCAACTGGCCCTTCGCAACAGGTACGGCGCGGTCATCAGCCACCGCAGCGGCGAGACCGAGGACACGACCATCGCCGATCTGGCCGTCGCGACGAACGCCGGGCAGATCAAGACGGGCAGCTTGTCTCGCACCGATCGCGTGGCGAAATACAACCAGCTGCTTCGAATCGAGGAACAACTCGGCGAGCAGGCCGTCTTTGGCGGCACGCTGTGGAACAAGTGATGTGATTCGCGCCCGCTTCCTTCATCGAAGGGGCCTGGGTGAGGATGAATCGATTGAACGAACGCATGGATGCGAAGCCGTTTGAGCCGATGCCGGTGCAGCCCATTGGGCCGTCGCCGATGGGTCATCGCATCATGTTCTCGCTGCTGGCGCTGCTGGCGTTCGCGCTGTTTGCGCCGACGGTTGTCCTTCCAATGATCCGTGAATACGGCGCGGTGCGGGCCGAGGAGGCCGTGCTCGTTCACCGTTGCGCCGCCCTGCAGGACGAGATCGACCATCGCGCGCGGCTGGTCGAAGCATTCGCGGCCGACCCCGCAGTGAATGAAAAACTCGCGATGATCGACTTGCAGTATCGCAAGCCGGGCGAGGAGATTCTCCCGGTGCTGCCGCGCGTCTACGAGCCGGCCGCGGCGCCGAAATACGTGCCTCCCGCCGCGCGAAGCGAGCTGCTCACGCCCGACGACTGGCCCGATTGGGCGATCCGGGCGGAACTTTGGGCGCAGCAGCGACACCTGATCGAGCTGTTTCTCGACGATGACCTGCGGCCGATCTTTCTGCTCATGTCGGCCGGCCTGCTGATCGCCGCGTTCGCGCTCTTCGCCCCGCGCGTGCCCAGCGCCCCCAGACCGCGCGATGAACCGATGCCGCGGCGCCCTGCGCAGCCTGTGCCGGGTCTGCTGTAATTGCCTCCTCAGTTTAGAAACTGAACCCGCTCTATCACGATCGCGGCCCAATCCGCCGACCGCGACGCTGACGCGCGAGTTGCCGTAGAATCTCCGAATGGCGATTGTGTCTCTCCAGCGCGTGCAGAAGTCGTACGGCGGCAAGGTCGTTCTGCGCGACCTGTCGCTTGATCTGCATCCGACGGAGAAGGTCGGGCTCGTCGGCGCGAACGGTTGCGGCAAGACCACGCTCTTCAAGATGCTCGTCGGGCTGGAGCAGCCCGACCACGGCGAGTTGACGACCTCGCGCGGGTTGAAGATCGCCTACCTGCCGCAGGAGCCGACGCTCGATTCGCAGACAACGCTGATCGAGGCCGTCGGCGAAGCCTTTGCCTGGAACCGCCGCGCCGAGGCCGACATCGCCGAACTGGGCCGCAGGATCGCCGCGGCGCACGGCACGCCGGACGAAGCGAAGCTGCTGGAAGACTACGATCGTCTTCATGCGGCGTTCGAGGCGGCCGGCGGGTACGACTTCGAGATTCGCATCCGCGAGGTCCTCGGCGGCCTTGGATTCGGCCCGGAGGAGTACGACCGCCCGGTCGGCGTGCTCTCGGGCGGCCAGAAATGCCGCGCCGCCCTGGCGCGCCTGCTGCTTACGCCCGCCGATCTGCTGCTGCTCGATGAGCCGACGAACCACCTCGATATCGCGGCGACGACGTGGCTCGAGGAATTCCTCGGCAATTTCCCCGGTGCGGCCGTCATCATCTCGCACGATCGCTACCTGCTGGATCGCGTGGCGGCGAAGATCATCGAGGTCGAAGGCGGCCGGTCGACGGTCTACCCCGGCAATTACTCAAACTACGCCGGCGCGAAACGCATCCGCCGGCTGGAGGCGATGCGCGAATACGAAAAGCAGTCGGAGTTTCTCGCGCATCAGCGCGACTACATTGCGCGGACGCACGCCGCCAAGGACTCGGCCAAGCAGGCCCGCGCCCGGCGCAAGATGCTCGACCGCATGGAAGCCCGCGGCGAGATCCTCGACAAGCCCGACGCCGAGCGCCCGGCGATGAAGCTGAAATTCTCACAAAACGCCCGCGCCGGCGACATGGTCCTGCGCTGCGAAAAGGCCGGCAAGCAGTTCGGCGATCTTGTGCTGATTCGCGACCTCGATTTCGAAATGACGCGCGGCGAGAAAGTCGGCATCATCGGCCCAAACGGTGTCGGGAAGACGACACTCCTTCGCATGCTGCTGGGCCAGACGCCGCCGACTGCCGGGAAGGTTCGGCTGTTCGAGAGCCTCACGGTCGGCTACTACGATCAGGAGCACCGCGATCTGGACCCGGATCTGACGGTGATCGAAGCTGTGCGGCGCGAGCGGCCGGACATGAGCGAGGCCATGGCGCGGTCGTTCCTCGCGCTGTTTCTCTTTCGCGGCGACGACGTGTTTCAAAAAGTCGGGACGCTTTCGGGCGGCGAGCAAAGCCGCGTGCTGCTGGCGCGGCTCGTGGCCAATTCGCCGCAGGTGCTGGTACTCGACGAGCCGACGAATCACCTCGACATCCCCGCGCGCGAAGCGCTCGAAGAAGCGCTGGCGCTCTTCCCCGGCAGCGCGCTGATCGTCAGCCATGACCGGTACTTCCTCGACAAAGTCGCCCAGCGGCTGCTCGTGCTCGTGGCGCGCGGGCAGCACGAGTTCGTCACCGGCAGCTGGTCGGTCTATGCAGCCATCCTCGCCGAGCGGAAACAATCGCAGCGCGCGGCCGAGCTGCGCGAGCGGGATCGCCGCCGGGCCGATGCCGCGAAACGTGCCGCGCCGTCTGCCGGCGCGCCGAAAAAGAAATCGCGCTCGCGCTACGCCGCCCAACGCTTGCAGGAGCTGGAGGCCCGGATTGAAACGGTGGAAACAGGGTTGAAGGAAATGGAGGCGGGCTTCGCCGATCCGGCCGTGCTGCGCGATGCCGAGCGTTCGCGCAAACTTCACGAAGAATACAACGCCCGCAAAGATGAACTGGCGGAGTTGATCGCCCAATGGGAACAGTGCGTGGACGGCATGGAGACGTAGCGGGCAGGCCGACTGCACACGGCGAAACCGTCACGCGCCGGCGACGCGCTTTCCGCGATTCTTCAACCAGAGGTAAGTCATCAGCCCAGCGCCAATCAGGCCGAACGGAAGCATGGAGCCGATCCAAATTGTCGGACTGATCGGTCCGCCATCGACGCCGCTGTCACGCGCGACGTAGATGAACAATTCGCCCAGTCCCCAACCTGACAGCAACGCTCCATAGTATTGAAACGAATCAATGATGCCTGCAGAGCAGCCGGCCATTTTGCGCCCGCCCAGGTCCATGGCGGCGGCCGTGCCCAGGATCGAGTGAGTCGAATTGCACATCATGCTGACTCCAATGATGAGCGTGACGGCCAGCGCGGCGGATGCAGTGCCACCGTGCGGCACCATCAGCACGAGCGCGGTCATGACGACCTGCAACAGATAGAGCACCGCGGCGACCGGCGCTCTGCGACCGGCGAAGAGCAAGTCGGAGATATAGCCCGAGGCCATCGAGCCAACCGTCGCGGTAATCGGCAAGCCCCAGGCGAATGCCGCGAAGAGTGACGAGTCCTTGCCGACGTGCCAGATTTCATCGAGGTAAATCGCCCACCACGATTCGATGGCGCGGCGGACAAAGCCGGTGCAGAAGTAGGCCCCCGCGACTATCCACACCGTCGGATTTGAAGCGATTTTGCGAAACACATCGCGCAGGCGAACACGCTCGGTGGAGTCATCCGGCGGCTCGTCGTCGTGTTGAATCTCATAGCCCGCCTCTTCCGGTGTGTTCTTAACGCCCAGGTACATCAATATAACAATGAACAACACTGCAATTGGCGGGATGATAAACAGATACCGCCAGTCCATCTTGGGAACCGTCAGCGTCACGACCAGCAGCGGCACGGCAAATCCCGATGCGAGCAGCCGCGCCAGTTGTCCCGCGCCGATGGCACCGAGGTTAATCATGGCACCGAATATGCCGGCCAGCGCCCCGCGCTCACGCCGGCGAAACCAAGCCGTGTTGATCTTGATGAATCCCGGTGCGCCGAACGCCTGGATGTAACCATCGGCCGAACGAATCAGCACGAGCAACGTGAGCATGCCGGGCAGGCTTGACCACGCCACCAGGCCGAAGACGAAGTTCAGCGCAACAGTTCCCAGTGCGCCAATGAGCAAGGCCCGCTTGCCGCCAAGCCGATCGGTGAACAGGCCGTTCACCATTTGCCCGACGGCGTAGGCGCCGTCTCGACCGGAGTTGATTTTTCCGTATTGCGACTTATCGAGGTTCAGATCGCGCATTAATTCCGGCGCGATCGGGCTAAGGTTGTATCGACACAGGTAGTAGGAGGCGTACGTTAATCCGAGGAGAATCCAGTTCTGCCCGCGTCGCGCGCGATAGCCCGGCGGCAGATCACCGTGAACCGTGGAGGCGTCATTGGCCGGTGTGGCAGATTGGCTCATTCGCGCGTTTTCCGTCGGTGCGTTTCCCGGCAGGTCGCGAAGCGAGCCGTGCGCGGAGAGGGGAGATATACCCGCCGACCGCCTCGCGAGCAACCAAGCGAATTGAAACACTGATTTCGCAGTGCGTAGCCTCTTGCGACGAATCCTTGTGCCGGCTTCACGCGAATCCAGCGCAAACTGCTCGCTTAGCCGCTTGACCGGTTCAATTCGCCCGGATCAAACGGTTTGCCGCACTCGGGGCACCGCGCCTCGACAAGCCCCGTCAGGTTGTAGCCGCACTCGGCGCAGGTGGGATAATCCGGTTTGCGGTCTCCTTGGTTCCACATGATTGCTACGCCGCAACATGTTGTGGGCACAGCGGCGAGCATGGCGACAAACGGAATCATGTCGGGCATTTCGGAGAGCGGTGCACTAAATACGTAAAGGGCGGCCATCAGCAGAATGAATGAAATACCGATCCAGCCCATGGCGCGACCGACCTGTCGTGCACGAGGCCAAGCAAGAACGCTGCAAACATATCCGGCGACCAGCATTCCAAATGACGGCGCGAGCACGAAGAAGATGAAGCCCCAGACAACTTCCATCATAGGCGAATCTCGAGCGTGCAAACTCGATGGGAATCGGCGCCGCACTTCGTCGCGCGTTTGTACGGGCGGCCGACTCCGTTTACAATATTACGCGCGAGCTGATCGAGAAATCCAATTCCGGAGTCCAACCATGCACGCTGTCGAATTCTCCACTTCGCCCCGATTCATCCGCGCGCCGTTCGCGCGAATCTGCGCCCTGGCCTGCACGATCGCGCTGGCGGTCCCGGCGGTGCGCGCCGCCGCAGCCGATGGCGTCCGCCTCAAGCCCGATGCCAAGTCGTTGAGCAACGTTTACGTCGAACACGAGCTTGACGTGAAGCAGGCGACGACCGGCCCTGACGGCAAGCCGATGAACGTCGACGCCCGTTCGGTCTACGGCCTGCTGCAGACGGCCAAGGCCGAGGGCGACGGCATGGTGCTGGAGGTGACGATGGATCGCATGCTGGGCTACATGTCGTTCAGCGAATCGATGAAGAGCCTGTACGACAGCGACGACCCGGACTACGAAGAAGCATCGCCGATGCACAAGGACGCCTTCAACCCGGTTTTGAACAAGTCGCTGTCGATCACGATCGATGCCGCCGGAAAAGCGACGGGTGTCAGCGGCGGCGATCCGATCCGGGCCATCCTCAAAGAACTGGGCGAGTCCAACTTCGTCGGCAGCTCGTTGATCAACGGCGATCTCGCCGACGTGCGAATCAAGTCGCTCTTCGGCGAGTCGCAGTTCGTCATCCTGCCGGAGCGCGAGGTGAAAGTCGGCGACACATGGAAGAAGACCCAGCACGCGGAGCTGGAGAACCTCGGCAAAGTCATCTATCAGTACGACTGCAAACTGGAAAAGATTGAGAAGGCCGACGGGCGCGAGATGGCGATCATCCATTACAAGGGAACGGTCGCGAAGGACCCGGCCGACAAGCCCGCGAAGGATCAGAAGCCGACAAAGATGGACGGCACGCTGACCGGCGAAGCGCGCTACGACCTGGCCTCCAATCGAATCGCCGACATCCGCTATACGTCCGACGCAAAGATCGAGATGCCGTCGTGGTTCCAGCGCGGGCCGGACGCGCCCATGATGAAGATCGACACGAAGGCAACCTACCACGGCACGTCGCGCCCGGTCGCCGAACGCAAGAAGCAGAAGGCCGAGATCACCGAGCGAATCGCCGCGGCCAAGGCGAAGAAAGAGGCCGAAGAAGCCGCCGCAATGGCCGGCCCGGTCGATCCGCCGACACCGGCAAACGACCCGGTCGCGTGGCTGCAATGGGGTGGGCCGGATCGCGATTTCAAGTGCAGTGCCACGGGTCTGGCAAACCGCTGGCCGAAGGAAGGCCCGCCGAAGCTCTGGGAGCGGCCGCTGGGCGACGGGTTCAGTTGCATCCTGTGCGACGGCGACACGCTGTACACGATGTATTCCGTTCGCGACAAGGAAGACGCGAAAAAGGGCGAAGAGGTTGTCGTCGCGCTCGATGCAAAGACAGGCAAGACGAAATGGGAACACAAATACGACGCACCCTGGCCCGAAGGCTTGCAGATGGAGTTCGGCCCCGGCCCGCACAGCACGCCGCTGATCGTCGGCGACAAGCTCTACACCGTCGGCTGCACGGCGATATTGCTTTGCCTCGACAAGAAGAGCGGCAAGGTCGTCTGGTCGGAGGACCTCTCAGCCAAGTACAAAGCCGACCTGCACATGCGCGGCTACGGCGCCAGCCCACTGGAATACAAGGGCAACATTCTCGTGACCGTCAGCAAAGAGAAGGGTCACGCGATCATTGCATTTGAGAAGGACACCGGCAAGGTCGCGTGGAAGGGCGGAGAATTTGATCCCGGCTACGCATCGCTGCTCGCCATTACGGTTGACGGCATCGAGCAGTTGGTCGCGTTCGGCGGCAAGGCCGTGCTGGGCGTCGATCCGTCCGACGGCCACACGACGTGGAGCATCGATCACCCGACGCAATGGGGCGCGAACATCACGACGCCGCTGTGGAACGCGAGCGACAAGACGCTGTTCATCTCCTCTGCGTACGGCATGGGCTCGCGCGGCGTGCAGATCAGCAAGGCCGGCAGCCAGGTCGCCGCAAAGGAGACGTGGTTCAATCCCCGCATGAAGATTCAGCACGCGACGGCCGTGCGCGAGGGCGACTGGATTTACGGCAGCAGCGGCGATTTCGGCCCGGCGTTCATGGGGTGTGTGAACGCGAAGACGGGCGAGTTCGGCTGGCGACAGCGCGGGATCGCCAAGGCGACGGTGCTGCTGGCCGACGGCAAGCTGATCGTGCTGGACGAGGACGGCTCGCTGTTCCTCGTGAAGGCCGACGCGGAGAAGTATCGGCTGCTCGGAAAAATGACGGGTGTCTGCAAGAAGACGGCCTGGACCGCGCCGACGCTGTACGGCCGAACGCTGTACCTCCGCGATCGCGAGAAGATCGTCGCGATGGATCTCGGCGCGGGCAAGACCGGCACCTGACGCCGACCGCGCCCAACACCTAAATGCGCGAGGTGGGACTCGAACCCACACGGTTGCCCACGGGAACCTAAATCCCGCGCGTCTGCCAATTCCGCCACTCGCGCGAATCGCCGGGCGGTCCGACGCCGCAAGGGGACTTGTTGCTCCTGCGCAGATCGGCCGTCGTCCGGATACTGAATTCTCCCCGCGTCGGCAGCGCCGGTCAATTCGGAAAGGAATTCGCGGCGCAGCGTTCGCCCCGGGACGTTGTTCTTCAATGGGTTGCGCGCCGCGCAACGCCCCGTAACCGCTCGGTTTACAGGTCCGTTACACCGTAAACACGGCTCAAACCCTTATATTGCCGATGGTTTGATTCACGGTCGTTCAGGAACTTTTCTCTTTCTGGAGCTACTTCATGACATCGTTGAACGGTCTCAAGACGCTCGTCTGTTTCATGGCCCTGGCGGCTTTCGCCGTCGGCGCCGCCTCGCTCCGCGCCGAGCCGGCCAAAACTGAACCCGCGAAGACCGAGCCGGCCAAGGCCGACGCCGGCCAGCCCGCACAGGGCGCGGCCCAGCCCAGGCACGAAGGTCACGACCATGCCGGTCACAATCATGGCGCGACCGGTTCGATGGGTGTCGGCACGGCGCCCGGCGCGGTCAAACCCGGCGCTGCCGGCACCGTCCGCCCGCCGGACGTTCCGGCTCCGACCGTTACCAACAAACCCGGCGAGATTCCCAAGGTGACGTTTGATACCCCGACCTACGACTTCGGCCGCGTCAAGGCCGGGGACGAGATTCGCAAAGACTTCTGGTTCACCAACGCCGGCAACGGCCTCCTCGAAGTTCTGAAAGTGCGCCCGGCCTGCGGCTGCACGACCGCCGGCGAGCACGACAAGATCGTCGAGCCGGGCAAGACCGGCAAGATTCCCATCAAGCTCGGCACGACCAACATGGCCGGCCCGATCACCAAGACCGTGACGGTCTACACGAACTGCTCGGGTCCCGAGGAGATGATCACGCTGAACATCAAGGGCGAGGTCTGGCAGCCGGTGCAGCTCGCGCCGCCCAGCGCCTCGTTCGGCCGCCTGACGACCGCGCAGGTCCAGGACGGCAGCCAGACACGCAAGGTGACAATCTCCAACAACACCGACAAGCCGGCCAAGTTGAGCATCAAGGAATCGTCCAACCCGGCTTTCAAAGCGGAAATCGTTGAAGTGGAGACGGGCAAGAAGTTCGATTTGAGCGTCACGGCGCAGGGCGCGCTCACAAGCGGCATGGTCTCGGCCATGTTGACCGTGGAGACCGGCCTCGAAGAAGTGCCCAGCGTCACGGTGCCGGTCAGCGCGTACATCACCGCCGAGGTTGAGGTCGCGCCCAATCGGCTGTCGCTTCCGATGAACCGCACGGCCCCCCTTCAGCGACACCTGTATATAAACAACAACAATGCGAACAAGCCGCTGAAGATCAGCGACGTCGCGACGTCCAACCCGGCGCTCAAGCACACGCTGACCGAGGTCAAGCCCGGCACGTCGTTCCGCATCACGCTCGACATCCCGGCGGATTACAAGATCGCCTCCACCGGCGACACGGTCACCTTCAAGACCGACAACGCCACCGTCCCGACGGTCACCGTGCCGATCACCGAGATGAACTACGGCCAGTCGCGCGATCTGTCGGCGGCCGTCGGCACGCGCCCCGGCACGGTATCAAGCAAGTCGCCGAACGCAAACGCCGCGCCGGTCGGCAGCGCCAAGGCGGCCCCCGGTGCGACGACGACCACGCCCCCGCAGCCGGCTGCGAACCCGGGCAACGGCAACAGCAAGGAATAGTTCGTATCTCTCTCTGCGCCCTCTCCCACCGCGGGAGAGGGCCGGGGGGAGGAATCGCTGCGCCGACCTGCGATGCAGACGGAATTGAGAATGCAACCATGATCCGAGACATTTCCATCGCCGGAATCATTCTGCTGCTTAGCACCGGAGCGGCGGCCACGAGCAACGCCGTGCGCAAGCTCACGCTTCCGTGGGTGCGTGAGCCGCTGCCCGCCGCGCCGGCGGCCGAGCCAACTCCTGCTACCGCGGTGGAGGGCGCAACAACCATGTCGGCACCGGCCGCGTCGGACGCAGCCAAGCCCGGCACCATCAAGATCGACGCCGTGCTGGAGCATCTGACGGCCGGCACGGCAAAGTTCGTTGATGCCCGCGAAGAACGCGAGTTCGTCGAGGGGCATCTGCTCGGCGCGATCAACCTGCCGAGCAGCGCAATCTACAAGAACATTGAGCGCGTGCTGGGCGCGGCGGCCCCGGTCGACAAGATCATCGTCTATTGCGGCGGCGGTGATTGCGAAGCGAGTCATCACGTGGCCGACGCTCTGCGGCGCGATTTCGGATTCTCCGATGTCGTCATCTACGAGAACGGCTGGGCCGAGGTCATGAGCAGCGGCCGGTTTAATGAGCATTTCGCGACGGGGACCGAGCCATGACCGCCGACGGCGAGGCATTGAGCATTCCGGTAGATCTGATGACACACGAACACGGCGCGACAACGCCGCTTTGGCGAACGGTCACGGCGTGGGTCTGCGCGCTGGGCGTCGCGGGCGTTTTTCTTTACGCGGGCTTTGAGAAAATCGTCGAGCCGCGGCAGTTTGTGATCGCAATCTCCAATTATCGCATCGTGCCGGAGCGCGGGCTGAATGCCATGGCGCTGATACTTCCCTGGCTGGAATGCCTTGCGGCGGTGGCGCTGATTCTCCCGGCGACGCGCCGGGCAGGGGCGATCCTCATCTGCGGCATGCTCGTCATGTTCATCATCGCCGTCAGTTACTCGGCGCTTTACAAGGGGCTGAACATCGACTGCGGCTGCTTCGGCAAGGGTAACCCGTCGGCCGCCGGCGTGAAGACCATTGTGTTCGACTCCGCGCTGCTCCTTGCAACCATCGCCTCCGTTTTTCTTTCCCCGAATCGTCGACGCGCCGCGGCGTGACTCGCGCGGCGGATTTCGACACCGGACAATCCAAACTCCCGATTCTTCTCGCAACGAATCTGCGCAAAGCAAAGCCCCCGGCAAGCTTGCCGGGGGCTTTATTGGTTGATCAACAAACTGCGCTCGGAATCCTAAACCGCAATTTCGAGCGCCGCGGCGCCTTACCGCCGGCGCGTCCGTCGCAAGGCGAACAACATGCCCGGCGCGAGCAGACCCAGCGTGCCCGGCTCCGGCACGCCGACGAACGCGACCGACAGGCCCAGTTCGAAGACCTTGCCGCCGTCGCTCGGCGTGTTGTTGTTGCCCGACGAAACAGTCGTCAGACCCAGCGCGCCGGGATTGGGCAACGCGCCCCACTTCCAGCTCGCCGTCGGACTCAAGAAGCTGCTCGTCGTGAAGTTGTACAACGCCGCATTGCCATCCAGGAAGTGCTGGCCGGCCACCTGCACCTGCGGCTCGGGCGAGAACACGCCGGGGCCGAAGTAGGTGCCCTGCGGCAGGTTGTAGAAGCGACCGCCGGTGCCGCCGAAGGTGTCTCGCATGAACGCAGCGAGATACGTGCTGTTGTTCACGATGAGCGGCGTGACGCCCGTGGTGTTTGTGAAGGCCAGACCCGTCACCTCAACGTCGATCGACGCGGGATTGAGCGGGTCGAACAGACTCGTCCCGCCCGACATGTAAATGTTGGCGAGGCTGTCGGGCACATCGAGGTACCAGTGAACGATGCGGAAATCCGGACCGCCCTCGGAGACCATCTTGAGGATGATCGGGTCACCGCCGACCGTGCCGACCTGGACGTAATCCTCGGGATCGCCGTCGGTGATGGACAGGTCTGCCGGAACAACGACGTTCGTATTGACGACCGTCGTCGCGCCGTGGGTGACCTTCAGATGAAACGAGCCGGTCGGCTCACCGACCTGGGCCATCGCCGGCGCGGCCGAGAAGACCGCGGCGGCCCCGGCAAACAGCGCCGTTCGAACGATTGATCGAAACATAGATCCTCCCCCCAGGCCCTTTGTATGCGGGCGCAGGAAATCAGCAGTGTGGAACGCCCCCGTGGACGCTGCCATGCCTCGATCAACAAGTAGCAAACGTGGTGCCGCGCGGCAAACCCAGGCAGGGATTCATTTTCGGCGCGATAACCACGGGCACGCCGGCGAGATAACTCGGCCGGACCTGCGGCATTGCGGATTAAGAGGATTGTGTCAATGGCACGGCTGCGCAGCGGCAGGACCCCATTGGCGCAGGCGTGTGGTGAAACGGCAACACGGGCGCGAGCGAGCGCGGTCAGTCCTTTTCGCCGGTGTCGTCCGTAAACGCGGACATCAGCAGGAGCGTTTCTTCTTTTTCGTGATGCTCCATGTACTGAAGCACGTCCTGAATTCGATGACAGATGTCGCGCAGGAGCAGCAGGTCGCCGGCTTGAATGCCCGGTAAATCGCGATGAACCGCGTCGATCAACCGGATCATCTCGCGGTGCTCGTGCTGAAGCCGGTCCACTTCCTTCGAGAGGAACGGCCGGGCCTCGGTCACCGGGGTCAGATAACCATCCTGCTCCTCGAGGGCAATGTGGCGAATCGTGTGTGCCCGGTAATGTTCGAAGAGCGCCCGAACGTCTGCGAGCCAGCGGTCGTGGTCGATGCGCGGAACGATGGAGATCTTTTCCATCAGTTGGCGGGTGATGCCGCTGATCTTCTCCTGTTCTTCCTTGATCCAGGCGGCCAGTTGCTTGGCGTTCATCGCGAATCCTCCCGAACGGGTGATGGATGGGACGCAAGACGTTGCCGCAGGATTATAAGCACCGGCCCGGCGAAGGGAACCTGAATCGCCTCAGGCCTGCCGTGGCTTGCCGCCGCGCGAACAGGCCGATTCGATCTCGTCCACAACCAACGGCAGGTAGCTGTCCAGCGCGCAATCGAGGTGATCGCGCAGCGGGCATCGCCCGTGTTCGTCTTCGCGGCACACGGCGCACAGATCGGTGCGAATCCGGTCAAGATAGGGATCGATGCGGTTCGAGCTCACGCTCTGGACCACCTGCGCAATCGTCGGCAGCGCCTCAAAAATGACACAGGGCCGATCGGGTGGCAGGCTGCACCGGTGGTCCGCGGTGAAGCGAACGCAGTTGAGGCAGATCTTGTTGCGCAGGGCGGCCTCCACCAGGTTCAATTGAAGCACCATGACCCACCTCGCTTTCAAGAGTTGGATTCGACCGCGGCTCCCTCCAGAAAGACCAGCAGGCGCCGCAACAGGTCGCGCGTGCTAAGTATCCCGACAATGCGCTCGCCCACGACGACGGGCAACGAGCCAAACCGATGTTCACAGAGGATGCGGACCGCATCGGCCAGCGGTTGGGTCGGCGCGATGGAAACGACATCCGTCGTCATCACATCGCGCGCCAGCAGGCCTGCCGTGTCGGCGTTGACGGCCGCCGCCGAACGGATGTCGCGGTCGGTCACGATGCCGACGATGCGGTTGTTGTCATCGATGACCGGCACCTGGTGGATTCGATGACGGCGGATCAAATCGGCGACGCGTGAGATCGGCTCATACGTATCCACCACGAACGGGTCTGGTGTCATCGCTTCTTCGACAAACATGATCGGACTCCCGGCGCGGACGCCAGCTTCGCGCGCGGCCGACTCGAAGGCAGGCACTGCCCATCCCGCAGTCCGGCCGCAGAGCGGCGCGATTAACCGAGCAATTTGCGGCAAGGTCTGTGCCAATTGCCCCTTCAAATGCGCCGGCCGATGCGCAAGCTCGGATCGCGTTTCCGGGTAATTGAATCCCGCTTCGATGGGTCTTTTCTCGCGTATGCGTGCGCGACATCCCGCAGCGAAAACCCGTTGCACATCGCGCCAAAAGCCGCTGCAAGGCGAAAAACGACATTGCGGAATTTGGCACGGTGGTTGCTCTTGCAACAGCAGCCTCCGCCGTGCCGACGGTCGGCGCGAAAGGAAGTCGTCTAAGTGTCGATCAGGATTCAACTTGTGACTGAAGCGAAACCGCGACCTGCTCCTCACATTGCCCCCGAACGGACCATAAAGCCTGTCAAGTTCAGGGGTTATAATTGGAGCATGTCCAATGAACTGTTTCGCGAAATGAAAAGCTATCTCCAGTTCGGAGAATCGGACGCCGCTGCGCTGGCCGACATCCGCTCGCGCATCGCACCACAGCTTTCCGATGTGGTCGATCACTTCTACGCGCGGCTCCTTCAGCAACCCGGCGCCAGCGCCGTTTTCCGCGGTCATGGCGGCGATGAATCGACCGCGCAGGCCACCATGGCGCGGCTCCGCAGCACCCTGCTTGTCTGGCTCGACGAGCTTTTCAGCGGAACGTATGACGAGGCCTATTACGAATCTCGCTGTCGCATCGGGCGAACACACGTCCGCGTCGAACTCCCCCAGCACTACATGTTCATGGCGATGAACGTCATCCGGCTGGAATTGAACGGCCGAATCCGAAAGCTGGCGCTTCCTGATCCGATTCAGGGGGCGACGCTGCGCGCGTTGCATAAGCTGCTGGACCTTGAACTGGCCATCATGAACCAGACCTATCGCGAGGACCTTGTCCGTCAGATGCAGGACCTGGAACGCGCCCACTACGAGCAACGCATCAGCGAAGCCGAGCACCTCGCCACGATCGGTCAGCTCGCGGCTTCGCTGGCGCACGAGATCAAGAACCCGCTTGCGGGAATCAGCGGCGCGATCCAGGTGCTCGGCGCGGGCATGGCGACCAACCATCCGCACCGCGAAATCATCGCCGAGTCGCTGCGACAGATCGACCGACTCGATGCGGCCGTGCGCGACCTGCTGATCTACGCCCGGCCCAAACCGCCGGAAAAGTCCCGTGTCGATTTGTGCGAACTCATCGGCCATGCGCTCGTTCTGCTGCGGGAGGAGCCGGCGTTTCGGGATGTGCGCGTGATGTGCGAGAACATGGAGGCATCCTGCACCGTGCAGGCGGACGAGGCACAAATGCACCAGGTCGTGTCGAACCTGTTGCTCAACGCGGCGCATGCCTGCGAACGCGGCGGCACGATTCGATGTCGAATTGATGAGGCCGACGCCCTGGTGCGCCTGACCATCGAAGACAACGGCTGCGGCATGGCGTCGGATGTGCTGGTGCGGGTGTTCGAGCCGTTTTACACCACCAAGGCGCGCGGGACGGGTCTGGGCCTGTCGATCTGCAAGCGCATCGTCGAAGCCCATCGCGGCGCGATGGACATCGAGAGCAAGATTGGAAAAGGAACCCGCGTCACCGTCGAGATTCCCGCGGGGATGTAACCGCGAGAGAGAAACGACGAAACAAAAGCACGAGGGCTCACGGCTGACGGCTCACAAGGAAAGAGCATCATGAGTAAACCACGCATCCTCATCATCGAAGACGAAAAGCTCATTCGCTGGTCGCTGTTGCAGCGCTTTCAGGAAGAAGGGTACGCCGTCGAGGAAGCGGCGACAGCCGACGAGGGCCTGACCAAGCTCGGAACCGCGACGTTCGATCTCGTCATGCTCGATTACAAGCTGCCCGACCGCACCGGCCTTGAAGTCCTGCGCAAGATCCGCGAGCAGGACACCGAAATCGTCGTGCTGATGATGACGGCCTACAGCAACGTCGAGAACGCGGTCGAAGCCATGCGCCTGGGGGCCTACGACTACGTCAGCAAGCCTTTCAAGATGGACGCGCTGATGCTCACCGTCGCGAAAGTGCTCGAGACGACGCGACTGCGCCGCGAGCTGCGCGACCTGCGCGGCCAGATGCAGGAACGGTTCGGATTCGATCGCATCCTCGGACGCTGCCCCGCCATGGCACGGTTGTTTGAACTCATTCGCGATGTCGCCGGAAGCGGGTCCTCGACCGTGTTCCTGCGCGGTGAAAGCGGCACCGGCAAGGACCTCGTCGCCAAAACGATTCACTACAACTCCGAGCGCGCCGGGCGGCCGTTCATGAACATCACCTGCACCGCCCTGTCGGAGCATCTGCTGGAAAGCGAGCTGTTCGGTCACGAGCGCGGGGCGTTCACCGATGCCAAGCAGCGCAAGAAGGGGCTGCTCGAATTGGCCGACGGCGGCACGGTCTTTCTCGACGAAGTCGGCGACATGCCTCCGGCGCTGCAGGCCAAGCTGCTTCGCTTCCTCGAAGAGCGCGCGTTTCGGCGAGTCGGCGGCACGTCGGACATCGCCGTGGACGTGCGCGTGATCGCGGCGACCAATCGCGATGTCAACAAGCTGATCGCCGAAGGCAAGTTCCGCGAGGACCTGTTCTATCGTCTGAACATCATCGCCGTCGACCTGCCGCCGCTGCGCGAGCGTGGAGACGACATCCGTCTGCTGGCGGATTACTACGTCGGGACGTTCGCGAAGGAGTTCCGCCGCGACGTGCGCGGGCTGGCGCCGGCGGCGATTGACAAACTGATGAAGTACGCGTGGCCCGGCAATGTGCGAGAGCTGCGCAACGCGATGGAGCGCGCCGTGCTGCTTTGCAAGCAACCGATGATCGGCCCCGAAGACCTCGTCATCGGCCACGGATCGGGCGCGAACGGAAGCTCCGTGCAATTCGAACTGCCGCCCGGCGGCGTGAGCCTGAAAGATGTCGAGGAATCGCTCGTGCGCCAGGCCCTGGCGATGACCGACAACAATCAGACGCGCGCGGCGAAACTGCTGCATCTCACGCGCGACCAGTTGCGATACCGCATGGATCAATACGGACTGCTGAAAAGTCATCAGAGCAGCGAAGCGTAAGGGCGTGCCAGGCCGCCCATACCGAGTCCCGACCGTCAGGTCTGGGACTCGGATCAACCCCTGAATCAGAAATCCCCCTCAATTCGCTTCCGTTCAAACCCCTACCTGAAGAGACCCAAGCGGGCTAAAATATCGGTCCGCGCTGTGCGTCGATGCCCAAAGTGTGTGCGCGGCGGCGACCCGTTCGACTGAATCAGCCTTGGGTAGAAACATCAGGCCCGGCGGCTCGCGTCTGCACAAGGCAAACACGAGAGACAGCCGAGCCTGATCGGCAGACGAGGGTCAGCGCCTGCCCTGGAGGGTGGGAAGAGAAGTTGAAGCGTGCTGCTTTCCCAAGGGAAGACGCGGCAGGATCGCAACCGGCTACCGGAGATTTCAAAAAAATTCGGCCTGCGGAACGCAGTACGGCGAGAAGGCATGACCCTGACCGATTCGGAACTGATGGCTCAGTTGCAGGCGGGCAATGACGCCGCGGTGGAGGAAATCAGCCACCGCTACGGCACCGAGCTGCGTCTGTTCTGCCAGCGCATGGTGTACGACGCAGCGCTGGCCGAAGACATCGTGCAGGACGTCCTGTTGAAGTGCTGCCGCATGTCCGAACAAACTCGCCCCAGCGGCAGCCTGCGCGGATGGCTGTATCAGGTCACGCGCAACCGTTCGATCGACGAGATTCGCCGAATGCACCCGAAGGCACGGCTGTCAGCATTGGCCACGAGTCGACACCTGTTCGAGCGCGGGGCGATTCCACTGGACAAAAAGTCAACGCCGGCGGGTCAGGCGATGAAAGCCGACCGCGCCCAGCGCGTTCAGATGACGATCGAGTCGATGGATGAGCCGCTTCGCGAAGTGGTGATCCTCTACTTCTTTCAAGGCTTGTCGCGCGAGGAAGTGGCCGAGGCGGTGGGCCTGTCGCTGGCGGGGGTGAAGGCCCGATTGTCGAAGGCGACGCGCGAGCTGCGCGAGCATCTCAAATCGTTTGACGATTCGTCGTTATGAACTGCGAAGAAGCCGACGGGCTGCTGCTCGATTACGTCGAGGAGACGCTGGACGCCTCGCAGCGTGCCACGCTGGAGGGCCACCTGGCGAAGTGTTCGCGCTGCCGCACAGCCCTGCGCGACACGCGCCACCTGCTCGGGGCTTTGAGCGAAGCGCGGGAGCAGGAGGGGCGACTCCCGAACAGCGCGCCGCGCGATGCGGCTCCTTCGCGCGATGCGCCGACACCGACCACGTGGAAACCCGGCAGCCGGTTGGGTGATTTTGAGATCGTCGGCGAGATCGGCCGCGGCGGGATGGGCGTGGTCTATCGCGCGCGACAATTGTCGCTCAATCGCATCGTGGCCTTGAAGGTGTTGCCCGCGCTGGCCGGCGCGGACGACAAAGCCGTCTCGCGCTTCGTGCGCGAGGCCCAGGCGGCCGCCCGGCTGCATCATACGAACATCGTCCCGGTGTATGCACAGGGTCAGCACGATGGGCATTTCTACTACGCGATGGAGCTGATCGACGGCGAGAGTCTCGATCGCGTCATTCGTCGTCGCCGCGCGGGAGCCGAAGCACGCGACCGATCATCGAAGGTGGGCCATGCCCACCCTACGCAATCACCGGCCGCACACGCACCGCCTCTTGACGACTTCCACACGGCCAGCGCGGCCCTGCTCGTCTCGCTGGACGGCTCGCGCTTCCGCGATGTGGCCATGCTCATTTGCGGCGCGGCCGAGGGGCTTGAGCACGCGCACAACGCGGGCGTGCTGCATCGTGACATCAAGCCGCAGAATCTTCTGCTCGGGTCGGACGGGCAATTGCACATCACCGACTTCGGCCTGGCGCGGCTGCTCGATGAACCTGGCATGACGCTCACGGGCGAAATGATCGGCACGCCTGCATACATGTCGCCGGAGCAGGTGGGCTTCGCGCGCCGAACGGTCGATCATCGCACGGATGTGTTCTCGCTGGGCGTCACGCTGTACGAGCTGCTCACGCTCGAGCGGCCGTTCGACGGCGTGACGCGCGAGCAGCTTGTCGCGCGAATCTGCACGCGCGAGCCGAAGCCGCCGCGAAAAATCAATCCGTCGATTCCAACGGACCTGGAGACCATCTGCCTGCGGGCACTGGAGAAGGACGCGTCTCGGCGCTACACGAGCGCCGGCGCGCTGGCCGCCGACCTGCGCCGATTCGTTGAGAATCGACCCATCCACGCGCGGCGCGTCGGGTTGCTGGAGAAAGGCTGGAAGTTCATTCGGCGGCATCCGGCCTTGACGACGATCTGCGTCCTCGTGGCCCTGCTGATCGGGGGCGGTCTGCTCTGGCGCAGCCAGTCGCAGCACGCCCGGCGCGAGCGAAGCAGCGAATTGATCGCACGTGCCTTCAGCCTTCTGGCACACGATGACTACCGCAAACCGGCCGAGGCCAAGCAACTCCTGGCGCAGGCCCAGGCGCTCTGGCCCGCCGCGGACGACGCCGTAGGCGCCATCGAGCTTATCACGACCGGCCTCTCCGACCTTCGCGCGGACCCGCAGAATGCTGTCAGAATACTGACACAATCCGTCGCAACGGCAAAGTCGCCCGATGAGCGACGCACCGCGCGATACCTGCTCGCATGGGCCGAGCGATTGCGGACCGGTCGGCTGGACGGTGAAGCCCTGCGCTGGCTGGCCGAAGCCGACGCGATTCCGGGCGAGCGGTCGGCGGAGGAGCATTTCTTCCGGGGGCAGGCCCTGGTGCGTCATCGGCCGGACGAGGCCATCGGCGAGTTCCGTCTGGCGCGGGAGAAGCGCAACAACTATGCACAGGCCATGCTGCACCTCGCCCGGGCGTTGAACACCAAGATGTATCATCAGCGGCGGCACGACACCTTCGACGAACAGGAGCGCGTTCTGCTCAACGCATGCGAGCTGCAATCGACGCATGCCTACCCGTGCTACCTGCTATCGATCACGTATCGTCTTTCGGCGGAGATCTACGAGCGCGCGCGAACGGATTCCAAGCGTCGCGATGAGCACTTCGATTGGGCGCTGCATTGGGCACGCGAGGCCCAGCGGCGCGAGCCGACCAGCCCGCGCGGCTATGCCTGCGAGGCCGAGTACTGGGAAGCCGTCGGCGACCTGAATCGCGCGATCGACGCGCGCAACCGGGGCGAGCCGCATTGCCGTTCTCCGGACGACCTCGCCGAACTTCACGAATATCGCTGGCGACTGTATTACTGGCTGGGGCGACACGACGAAGCGTTGGCCGACCTTCGCGCGTTGCAGGAGTTCACCGCGCCCGGGGCCGGGGGACAGGGCGACGCCCGCCGCATCTGGTTCGCCGGCCTCTTCCCCGCGCTGGTTCACCTCGACAAGGGGCAGCCCGAGGCGGCAGAGCGAATGGTGCGCGCCGTGGCCGACGCCGAGCCGCGCAGCGCCCGCGCGAGCTACTCCGCAGCCGCGATCCTGCAACTGGTGGGCCGACTCGACGAGGCGGAGCAGTTGATTGCACGAATCCCGGCTGATGCCGAGCCGCTCGCGGTCATGGAAGAGTCGGCACCACCCGACTGGGAGCGAAAGATTCGAGACGTTTGCAGCGGTCGGCAGACGCTCTCGGCGCTGCGCGCTGCCGCGGATGACTCCATGCGGCGAAACAAGCTCCTCTGGTCGGCCGCCTATTTCTTCGACGGGCTGCGCAAGCTTGTCGACGGCAAACAGGGGACGGCCGCAATGCTGCTGGACGCCTGCGAACAAACCTTCGATTACGCGGATTATTGCTATGCGGCCCGCGTGGTTCTGGGTCGATTGCAGCGCGATTCGACGTGGCCCCAAAACGCCCTGAACCGCGATCCCTAGTCCGGAAGGGGCCATTTCGGCGGTGATTTGCAGCCGAAGAGGGGTCGAAATCCGTCTTCTCATGGGGTCGATCGGATATACTGGTGTGTCCGGCGGCCGAGCGGGGTGAAACGAGCGTTCTCCCCGCCCGCTGATTCAACCTATCCCGCGAAGAGGCCGCCGAACTGGGAGGAGAAGTCATGCTTTCGTGCGGGATTCTCAAGTGCCTTTTGCGCGCCGGGTTCCTTGCGAGCGCGGCAGCGATCGCCTGGCACTCGCCCGATCGTGTCGTCGCGCAACCGCCGGCCGACGTGCCGATTCGAGCGCCGCTTTTCTCCATTGATGCCGCTTCGCCGACGATCGGCGGCCCCATCACCGCCTCGGCGATTCTTCAGAAACCCGGGCCAACCGTTCGATTTTCCGGGCAGGCCCTTGGATTGAACCATCCGGCCGACGATCTCGACGGGTTCAGCTTCAACCGCGGCAGCGTCCCGCCTATGGCGACGTTCGTATTAACATTCAGCGTCGATCGCGCCAGCGTCGGCGCGGCGGCGGCCGACCCTGTGCTCGTCACGGCCGGAAAGCCCTTCAACGTGCAACACCAGGCGCTGCGCCATCAGGCAGCCGGCGACGTGTACATCAGCACCTCGGGTTTCACGCGGAACGGGCCAACGCCCCTTCTGCTCGTCACGCCCGACAACAACACGCTGGGCCGCAACGGCGGCGACACCGGCGGCGTCGACCTCGACCTCAAGCCCGAAGAACCACCGATCGTCGATGTCGATCCGCAGCCGCAGGACGAGTTGCAGGGTATGAGCAGCCCCGGCGTGCCGGTGGCGGCGCTGGAATCAGGCATTCCCGGGGACATGCTTTTCTATTCCGCAACGCGAAACAGTCCGTCGCTCCTGACGCTGCCCGGCGGCGTGCCGAGCGGAGCGAACATCTACATCGACTTCAACCCCGAAGGACCGGGCGGCGAACAGCTCTATGTCAGCGCCGCGCAACTGGGCCTCATGCCCGGCATCACCGGCGACGACATCGACGACTTCATCGTCTTTGACAACGGCAACGGCATCTTCAACCCCGGCATCGACCAGGTTGTCTTTTCGCTGACGCGCGATTCGCCGACCGTCGCGATGCCCGGCCGCGGACCGGCCGATTTGTTCACGTCCACGGGCGGCGGCCTGTTTGTCCCCTACGCCTTCGCGGCGGACTTCGGTCTCGGCCCCCTCGACAACATCGACGGCCTCGACCTGTTGTTGACGGATGACGTCGACACCACGGTGCTTCAGAGCGCCATTCGGCTGGTGCTGCCGGGCGACCACGATCAGAACGGCGTGCTCGACGGGTTGGACTGCTACCAGTTCTCGGCGTGCTACAGCGGGCCGGGCGTTTCGTATGACGATGATGGTCCCGCGCTGGTCAACGTTGCGGTCGGGCCGGGCGATGTGTTCTCACCGCCCGATGTGATCGTTGAAGTGGGTGACACAGTGCGTTGGACCTGGATGGGTGGAACGCACAACGTGATCAGCGGGCTGGATGGATCGCCCGACGGCGCGTTCAACTCCGGACCGGCGACGGGAACCGTGGGGAACATGTTCAACGTCGTGTTTAGCGACGCGTTTCTGAATGTCAACACGCACCCGAACTGGGCGTTTCCCTATTACTGCGGCGTTCACCTGAATCTCGGCGCGGTCAGCGTCGTGTCCGATCCTTGCGCGACGTACGATCTGGATTTTGATGGCGACGTGGACTGCGGCGACTGGATCAAGTTCCGAATCGTCTACGACCAGATCAACAAAGGCGACGTTTGCGTCCCGCTGACCGTGCCCGAGTTTGTCGATGCCCTGCTCGGATTCCCCCAGCAGCCGCATCATCTGTGCTGGGCCGACATGAACCTCGACGGCGCCGCCAACGGACTGGATGTGCGTCCCTACCTCGCGGCGATTCTGCCATAAGCAGTGGTCAGTGGTCAGTAGTTAGTGACTAGTGGCCAGACGCCATGGCGAGTCGTCAGGAGCCGGCGGTACCGGGCGCTGTCGCAATCAGCCAAAGCAGCTCCTGATTCCCGCCCTGTCCGCGGATCGGACTGGGGGTCTCGCCAAGCAGCGACAGCTTCATCGCGGCCAGGCTCGCGCGGATCGGCGCGATCACGGATTCAATCTGTTCGTCTGGCAGAACGCCGTCGCGCAACCGGTCTGCTGAAGCCTCGTATTGTGGTTTGACAAGTGTCAGGATTCGCCCGCCCGGCGCGAGCAGCCGCACTGCCGCGGGAAGGATGAGCGCCTGGCGCGTCCAGCCGGCGTCGATGGTCACGAGATTCACGAGCTCTGGAAGATGCACCCGCAGGGCGTCGGTCCGCTCGAACAGGACCACGCGCGAATCACTTCGAAGCGACGCCGCGAGGACGCCGTAGCCGCGGTCCACGGCATAGACCCTGGCCGCGCCGTGCTGAATTAGACAATCAGTGAATCCGCCGGTCGAACAGCCCAGATCGGCGCAGACCAATCCCGCCGGCGACAAGCTGAATGCTTCGAGCGCGTGATGGAGTTTCTCCCCCCCGCGAGAGACAAATGGACCGGTCACGGCTGGTGGCTCCCAGCCGCCCTACTTCTTCCCACCCTTGAGCGCGTTGAGGCGCTTGGCCAGCCGGCTCTTGCGGCGGGCGGCGGTGTTGGGATGAATCGCGCCGCGGTTGGCGCTGCGATCCAGAACCTTGACGGTTTCCCGAAAGAGCGAATCGGCAGCCGGGGCGTCCTTCTTGCCCAGCGCGTCCTTTACCTTGCGAAGCTGATTCTTGATGACGCTCTTGCGAGCGGCGTTCCGGGCGGCGCGGCGCTTGTTCTGCCGCAGGCGTTTCATCGACGAGAGTGATCTGGCCACTGATTGCTCCGTTGGTCTAACCCGGTCCTGACCGGGCACTTTCGTTCCAAGATGTTCCTATTGCTGATGATTCCCGCTTACCAGCTGCTCCAGCCGCTGGCGGGCATCGCGGAAATTATAATCGAGTGTGATTAAATGGCCATAGCGCTGGCGGGCCTGCGCCAGGTCGCCCATCGCCTCCAAACTCCTGCCCAGCCAGTAATTAAGCTCCAGAGCCAATCGGCCGGTCGTTGTATCGGCGTCCTCCAGGGCCTTTTGAAGCGTGCCGACGGCTTGTTCGTGAAAGCCTTTGTCGAGAAAACACCGCCCAATGAAGAGCCGGCTTTCCGTGCGGCTGCGTCCATCGGCCTGGGCCATTTGAAACAGCGGAATGGCCTCGTCGAGCCGGCCGGCCTGGTACAGACGCATGGCAAGCTGGAAACGCAAACGCATTTCCGTCGGATACTCTGCGGCGCGCTCTTCGAGGATGGCGATCTCGCGCTGAAGCTGATCGGCCGTCGCGCGGGAGAATTCCTCCTTCAGCGCGGCGTTGTTCGGATCCGCCTTGAGGCGATTGGCCAGTTCGCGGCGGTGACGGTCCCACTGGCGCACGCGAATCTCGTCGGCCTTGACCTTGAAGGCGTAGTTTCCGGCGGCGGCGTACTCCTTTTCCAGCAGCGCGATGGCTTCGTTCTCCATGGCCGCGTCCTCGCCCGCCAGCATGCGTTCGACCAGCGCGGTGAGCTTGCCGACAACCTGCGGATTGGCCTCGTACTCCTTGCGTGCCTTGGCGATCAGTTCCTGCGCGCGGTCGGGGATGTGAACCGTGCGGGCGCGATCGCGGATATCGGCTTGGCCCTCGGCGTCCTTGAGGGACTCGGTGAAATTGTCCCCGCGATCGAAACGACCCTTCACAATGGTCAGCTTGCCCGTTGCGTTGCTGCGGGCGCGCGGGGCGTCGGTCGAATTGGGATAGTGCTCGACCCAGGACTGCGACACAGCGATGGCAGCGTTCAGAATGTCCATCGCAATCGCGTCTTCCTGCACGGTCATCGCCAGATCGGCCGCGACGTTCATGGCCTCACATGTCTTGGAATAGTGACTCTCGGCCTGTTTCTTCGCGTTGTGATAGGCGTCTGCCAGGACGGGGGCGATCCACTGGACGACGCGGTCGCACTTCGCCGCCGCCGCCAGGTACAGAATCTGCTCCATGTGACCGACGTGGGTCGGATCCAGGCCGAACAGGTACAGGGCGTTGTTCAGATTCTTGAGAAAGTCCTTGCCCGAGATGGCCCGCCGGCGCGACTCGAGAAACCCGGCCGGCTTTCCGCCGTCCAGCTTCCGGGCCGTCGCCACGACCCGCAGCGGCTTCAGTCCATCGTCCATCGCATCGGGCCACAGCGCCAGCCCGTCGGTATAGAGCTTGACCGCGTAGTCGTAGTTGCGTGTCTCGGCCGCCTTCTTGGCGTGTTCGAAGAACCGTCGGGCCTTCGTCCGATTCTCCGGCGGAGTGACCCAGCGCGCAATCGCCGGCGCATCGGCTGTTGGTCCGGCCGGCGGTTGGGCATGGTCAGTCATTCGCAGCGCGCTCCGGGGCGACACCGAGTTCGGCGACAACGAAGGGTCAAACGCTCCATTCTATCAAGTCTTGCGGCCTGCCGTTAGGTGGTCAACGCCAATGATCGACCGCTCGCCGCGATTTGCGAGTGATTGGCGGGCCGGGCTAAGATGATTATCAGGCGTTGGCCCGATGAAGGAATCCCGAATTGAAGGAAATCGATCCATCCCGACTCGAACTGGTCCTGCATCCCGACCCGGTCTTGCGCCGCACGGCAGCGCGGGTCGAGCGATTTGACGGCATGCTCGTGAAGATCGCCGCCCGCATGCTGGACCTGATGCGTCAACACAAGGGCATCGGGCTGGCCGCACCACAGGTGGGGTTGAGCCTGCGGCTATTTGTCTTCAACGTAACAGGCGAACCGGGCGACGACTGCGTGTGCGTCAACCCGGAACTGTCGGAACTGGCCGGCGACGTGGAGGGCGAGGAGGGCTGCCTGTCGCTGCCGGACGTCACCGTTCAGATGCATCGCGCGGCGACCTGCCTGCTGCACGCACAGGACCTGACGGGCAAGACCTTCGAGCGCTCCGGCACCGAGCTCGCGGCCCGCTGCTGGCAGCACGAGATGGACCATCTCAACGGGAAGCTGATCATCGACAACATGTCGGAAGCGGACAAGATTGCCAATCGTCGCGCCCTCAAGCAGCTCGAAGGCAAGCCGAAGAAATCCGCGGCTCGATGAACGAGGGACGGACCATGCGAATCGTTTTCTTCGGAACGGGGCGATTCGGTTTGCCGACGTTTGACTCCATTCGAGGGGATCGCCACGACATTGCGCTGGTCGTCACGCAGCCGGACCGCCCGCGCGGACGAAATCTCGAAACGACGCCCACGATCATCAAGCAGGCGGCGGAGGAGGCCGGGCTGCCGATCTTCACGCCCGAAGACATCAACGCCCCCGATGCCGTGGCGCGCATCGCGGCATGCAAGGCCGACCTCGGCTACGTCGTCGCGTACGGCCAGAAGATCGGGCCGGAGGTTCGCGGGGCGTTTCCGGCGGGCACGGTGAACCTGCACGGATCGCTGTTGCCGGCGTGGCGCGGTGCGGCGCCGGTGCAATGGTCGGTCATCAACGGCGACGACGAGGCCGGCGTGACGGTGTTTCGACTTGAAGATCGCATGGACGCCGGGCCGATCCTGACGCAGCGGCGCACGGCGATCGGGGCGGACGAAACGGCCGATGAGTTGCACGATCGCCTGGCGCACATCGGATGCGATGCCGTGCGCGCGGCGTTGGAGCTTCTGTCGCGCGATCCGCGCACGCCGGGCACGCCGCAGGACGAATCGGCGGCGACCCGAGCGCGCAAACTCAACAAGGCGGATGGAATGATCCGGTTCGACGCGCCGGCAGCCGCGCTGGCGAATCGCATGTGCGGACTGTGGTCGTGGCCCGGCGCGAATTGTCGGTTTGTCAGTCACGATGGAAAGCGCGATGAGCGCGTGACGATTGCGCGGGCGATTTGCTATGAGGGGCGCGGCAGCGGCGGCGAGCCTGGCGCGATCAGCGACGTGATGAGCGTCGCCGCGACGGATGGTGACTTGATGATCCTGGAAATCAAGCCCGCCGGTGGGCGGCTGATGGCGTGGCAGGATTTCGTGAATGGCCGGCGGGTTCAACCGGGCGATCGTTTCGTGCCCATCGAGCCGGGGGAATGAAGCAAGCGCGACAACCGGCATCGGAGGCGCGCGAGAAAGCGGCGCGCATTCTGCGCGAGTTGTACGACGGTGAATCAGCGTCGCGCGACTTGCTGGCAGGGCTCGAGTCAGAGTCTGCCTTCGCGCAGGCCGACGCGGCGCTGACGGCGGAACTCGTGCTGGGGGTGACGCGGCACCGAATCACCTGCGAGCATCTGGCGGCACACTATTTTCGCGGCCGCTGGGGCGGTGTGCGTCCGAGCATTCGCACGGCGTTCGCACTGGGGGTGTATCAACTCTGCTGGTTGGATCGCGTGCCCGATCACGCGGCGGTCGATCAAACCGTTCGACTGGCAATGCGATATGGAAAAGGCACCGCGGACACCGTCAACGCCGTGCTGCGCAAGATTTCGGCGGCGCGCGGAGACGTGATCGCGCGGCCCGACGCACCCGACCCGCGGCGATACCTTCCGCTGGATGAGCAGCGCGGGAGGCTTTTCAATGAAGACGTGTTTCCCGATCCGGTGCGGCGGCCGCTCGAGTGGCTCGTCGCGGCGACGGGTCACCCGATGTATCTCGTCGAGCGGTGGCACCGGCGATTCAAGCCAGCGCTCGCGCGACAAATCTGCGAAGCGGGACAATTCCGTCGGCCGCTGGTGCTTCGCGCGAATCGGACACGTGTGTCGCCGGAATCGCTGATCGAGCGCCTGCACAAACGCGGATTGACGGCGGAGTGCATCACCGAGGCGCGAGCGGTGATCGTGCGCGGGCGAACGGGCGAACCGCCGCCGCATGATCCCGAAGAGGCGAGTTCGATGGCTGCGCACCGCCCGATCCATGCCGTCGATGTCCCGGAGATTGCCGAGGGATTATGCCAACCGCAGGACGCCACGGCGCAGATGGTCCTGGAATCGGCAGGCCTCCAACCGGGGCAGGTGGTGCTGGACTTGTGCGCAGGGCTGGGGACCAAGGCGACGCAGGCAGCCGAGTGCATGAACAACCAGGGCGATGTCATCGCGACGGATGTCGATGATCGCAAGCTGGAAGCCGTGACCGCCAGCGCCGCGCGGCTGGGGCTGACCAGTGTACGGACGACGACGATGCCGTCGCTCGAAGCAACCCTGCGCGAGCCGGTTCGCCCCGTCGATGTGATTCTGGTCGATGCGCCGTGCAGCAACACGGGTGTGCTGGGGCGTCGGCCCGAGGCGCGACATCGGGCGAGCCACAAGCATCTGCTCGAACTCATCGCGATACAGCGCGACGTGCTGACGAAGGCGGCGGCGCTGGCCGGGCCGACCACGCGAATTCTCTACTCCACCTGCTCCATCGAGCGCGAAGAAAACGAAGACCAGATCGCGTGGTTCAGCGCGACCTTCCCCGACTGGCATGCGGCCCAGTCGCATCTGACGCTGCCCGGGCCGGACTGGGATGGCGGATTTTTTGCGATGCTGGAGCGCGATTAGCAGCACCCGAAGCCCGCTGGCCATGCTGCCGGCGCATCGACCGCCGGTATAATCCGCCCGCCGGGCCGCGACGGCCCCAGGAGGAACCCATGTCCCGCATGTTTTCGATTCACATTTTGACATTGATCATGCTTGCCGCCGCGGCAATCGGCGCGTCCACCGCTGCGGCGCAGCCGAAGCAGTCGCCCGACGACGAGTTTCGCCCGCTGCTGGAGGCGTATGTCAAAAAGTACAAGCCGCTCTACATCGAGTCGGCGACGGCCTGGTGGGAGGCGAACACGGGCGGGTCCGACGCGGCGTTCAAGCGGAAGGAATCGGCCGAAACCGCGCTGGTGGAGCTGCACGCCGACAAGGCCGTGTTCGCGCAGCTCAAGGCATTGAAGGAAGGCCCCGCGATGGGCGATCCGGTGTTGCAGCGGCAGCTGGACGTGATGTATCGCGCGCACCTGCCGGGGCAAGCCGACCCGGAATTGCAGAAGAAGATCGTCGCGATCGAGACGCAGGTCGAGAAACTGTTCAACACGCACCGCAGCCGGGTCGCGGGCAAAGATGTCACCGAGAACGACGTGCGTCAGATCCTGTCGGACTCGAAGACGAGCAGCGAAGCCGAGGAGGCGTGGAAAGGGTACATGGCCGTCGGTGACAAGATCGCAGGCCCCCTGAAGGAACTCGTGAAAATGCGGAACGAACTGGCCCGCAAGCTGGGTTTCCGCAACTTCTACGCGATGCGCCTAGCGCTTCAGGAGATCGACGAGGCGCAGTTGCTCAAGTTGTTCGACGAGCTGGACGAATTGACGCGCCGGCCCTTTGCCATCGAGAAGATGGCCATCGATCAAGCCATGGCGAAGCGATTCAAGGTCGCGCAGGAGGAACTGCGGCCGTGGCATTTCGGCGATCTGTTCTTTCAGGCGGTGCCCGAGATGCCCGGCGGCGTCAACCTCGACGACCTCTACGCGAAGGTTGATCTGCTGGACATGACGCGCCGCTACTACGCGGGCATGGGGCTGGAGGCCGACGACATTCTCCAGCGCAGCGATTTGTACGAGAAGCCGGGCAAGAGCCCGCACGCCTTCAGCACGAGCCTCGACCGCGATCAGAACGTGCGTGTGCTTTGCAATCTCAAACCCAATCTCTACTGGGCCGATACGCTCGTGCATGAATTGGGTCATGCCGTTTATGACAAGTATGTGGCGAAAGACGTGCCGTTCCTGCTGCACGAGGCGTCGCACAGCATCACCACCGAAGGCTACGCGATGATGATGGGCGCCATGGTGAAGAACGAAGACTTCTTCCGCAGCGTGCTGAAGATGTCACCCGAAGAAGCCGCGGCTGCCGCCGAGACGGCCAAGCGCAGCCTGCGGCGGGAGAAGCTCATCTTCGCGCGCTGGGCGCAGGTGATGATGCGCTTCGAACACGGCATGTACAACGATCCCGATCAGGACCTGGGCAAGCTGTGGTGGTCGCTCAAGGCGAAGTACCAGATGCTGCGCCCGCCGGAGAAAATCGGTCGCCCGGATTACGCCGCGAAGATTCACATCGTCACCGCGCCGGTCTATTACCACAGTTACATGATGGGTGATCTGTTCGGGTGCCAGGTGCATCACCACATCGCCACGAAGGCGCTGGGGCTGGACAACCCGGCCAAGACCTGTTTCGCCGGGCGAAAGGAAGCGGGCGATTATCTGAAGAAAAACATCTTCGGCCCGGGCAATTTGTATTCGTGGAACGACCTGACGCGTCAGGCGACGGGCGAGCCGCTCACGGCGAAGTACTTCGCAGCGCAGTTCGTGAAGTAGTCCGGATTCATATCGCGATCGCGCATGAAAAAGCCCCAGGCATTTGCCTGGGGCTTTGGACTTGCTCCAAAAGGTTCCTGCGGAATCACCCCTTTGTGATTTCATCCGCCAGCTTGCCCGCGCCGTAGAGCTTGCGGAGCGCCTCGATGATCGCCTGCGAATGCACGCCTACCGCCCGCGCCTTCTCCATGTCAAACTGGAAATCCCAGATCAGCCCGTGGATGTTCCCGTCGAACACGAGGCCGGTCACCTCGCCATCGCGGTTGAACATCGGGCTGCCCGAATTCCCGCCGATGATGTCGTTCGTGGAGATAAAATTGAACGGCGTCTTGAGGTCCAGCTTGTTGCGGCCGTCGGCCCAGCGCTTCGGCAGGTTGTACGGCTCGCGCTCCTTGTGCTGCGCCGCCCGTGCGTACAGCCCGGCCATGTCCGTCATCGCCGGGATCGTCTCGCTGCCGTCGCGGTAGCCCGCCACTGTGCCGACCGCCAGCCGCAGCGTGAAGGTCGCGTCGGGATAGACGCGATCGCCGTCTTTCTCGAACTTCGCGTTGGCGATCATTGCATAGGCTTCTTTCTCGACGCTCTCGAACACCTTCTCGTACTTGTCACGCAGCGCCCGGGCCGCCGGGTTCAGCGCCTGCGCGAACTGAATCATCGGATCGTTGCACTCGGCAATCGCCGCCGTGCCGCCTTCGTACAGCTTCCGTCGAAACGAGACATTTTTCATTTTCGTCCCGCCGATCAGCGACGCCGCCCGGCTGCCCGCGTCCATGCCGCCCATCGCCGCCACGACGGCCTCGTGCTCCCCGCCGAGGTGCCGACCGAGCCGGATCAGACCGTCCTCCAACCGCAACTGCTCCAACGCGTCGTAGATCGGCGCCTCGGAGAACAGATCCAGCTCCAGCGTCGGCAGGTTCGCATCGCGATATTCGGTCAGCCGCTCACCGTCCGGCTTGCGCTTCTCGTCCGCCGCGCGGATCAACTTGCGCGCCAGATCGTGATACCGCCCGAGACTCGCCCGTCGGCTCTCGAGCATGAAGTACTCGGTGTAGAACGACTGAACCTCGGCCAGCGCCTTGCTCAATTTGTCCCATCCCGCGGCGTATTTCTCGCGCCGCTTCGGATCAGCCTGCACGAACTCACGCAACGCCGCCTCGGCCTCCATCTTGCGATTCATCAGCCGCGGATTCAGCAGTCCGTTGATGATGCCGCCGAACGCCTTGCGCGAGTTTTGAATCCCCAGCAGGTCTTCCTTGCCGATGCGGCCATACTCCTCGCTGCGCCCCATGAACTGATTCAGCGCGATCTCGCGCTGGTTGTAACACGACAGCGTCAGCGGCAACTGCACGTCGCGCAGAAAGCGCAGATGATCGACCGTGAACAGGCGCTGTGTGCGACCGGGGTGGCCTGCGACGAAGATCAGTTCGCCGTCCTTCGGGCCAGCCTTGCTCCATTTGAGGTAGTGCTCGACCTTCGCCGGCTTGTCATTCTCGTAGGCCCGCAGGAACGTGACATCGAGGTTGAAGCGCGGGTACTCGAAATTGTCCAGGTCGCCGCCGAAGAAGGCGATGCCCGCCTCGGGCGCGAAAACCAGGCGCACGTCGGTGTAGCGCTTGTACAGGTACAAGTCATACCGCGCACCGTTGAAGAGCGTGACCACTTCGGGTTGCAGGCCCGATCGCTCGCGGGCCTCCTTCTCGATCTCCGACATGGCCTTCTTCCGCGCGGCGAAGGCATCGGCCGCGCTCATTCCCGACTTGACGGCGGCGTTGACGCGGTCGGTGATTTCCTGAATCTCCTGCAGCACGGTCAGTTCCATGTGCGGGCATTTCAGCTCGGCCTCGTGCGTCGCCGCGTAAAACCCGTCGGCCATGTAGTCGTGCTGCTCGGAGGAAAGGTCCTGAATCGCATCCGACGCGACGTGATGATTGGTCATCACCAGCCCATCGGGCGAGATAAACGAGCCGCTGCCGCCGGCGCCGATGCGAACGCACGACTTCTGCACGTGCTCGGTCCAGGTCGCCGTCGGTTCGAAGTTGTATTGCTGCTTCAGTTCCTTCGATGGAAGCTTGTTGATCAGCCACATGCCTTCGTCGGCGAAGGCTGCATGGGTGACGAGAATCGCGGTGAAAACTGCCAGGGCGCGGAACAACCGGAGAGTCATCAATCAATCCTTTCGTAATGGGTGCATCGCCGCGTGGATGATAGCGGATTTCGCGTTCGCGATCCAACGCAAGGTGTCAGATGAATCGCCGGAGATCCAATGACGCCGCTGGAGCCGTAAGCCGATGGATTGCAATCCGTCGGCTTCGCTCGCACGGGGTCGGTGGTCCACCGCAGCATTGCATTCCCTGGGCGTCGCTCGCATGATTTCGATCAGCATCAGGACGGGAGCTCACAATGCGAATCGGCTGGATCGGCACAGGCGTCATGGGGCGGTCGATGGCGGGGCATCTGCTCGCCGCGGGGCACGATGTGCACATCCACAGCCGCACCAAGGAGAAAGCGGCGGACTTGATCGGGCGCGGCGCGGTCTGGCACGATCGCGCGGCCGACACGGCGCACGACGCGACGGTTGTCTTTATGATGCTGGGATTCCCCGATGACGTGCGCGCCGTGGCGCTGGGACCGGACGGCGTGATCGCCGCGCTGCCGGCGGGCGGCGTTCTGATTGATTGCACCACCAGCAGCCCGGCGCTGGCGGCGGAACTGGCCGAGACGGCCCGCGCGCGGGGCTGCTTCGCGCTGGATGCGCCCGTCAGCGGCGGCGACATCGGCGCGCGAAACGCAACGCTGTCCATCATGGTCGGCGGCGATGCGGATGCCTTCGAACGCATGCGCCCGCTCTTTGAAACGCTTGGCAAGACAATCGTCCATCACGGCGACGCTGGCAGCGGCCAGCACACCAAGATGGTCAATCAGATTCTCATCGCAGCCGGAATGGTCGCCGTCTGCGAAGGGTTGCTTTATGCCCGCCGGTGCGGCCTCGACATGGACAAGGTCATGGCCAGCGTCGGCGGCGGCGCGGCCGGCTCGTGGAGCCTCGCCAACTACGGCCCGCGGATTCTCAAGGGCGACTTCGCGCCGGGGTTTTATGTCGAGCATTTTGTGAAAGACATGCAGATCGCGCTCGACGAGGCCGACCGCATGGGGCTGATCCTGCCCGGCCTCGCGCTGGCGAAGACGCTTTATGGCAAGCTGATCGAGATGGGCGGTGGACGCAACGGGACGCAATCGCTGATCCGCGCGCTGGAAGCCCTGGCGGGAAGTGGGAATGAATAGCGAATAGCGAATGGCGAAGGAATGGAGAACAGAGAATTGAAAATGTAGAGTGACCGGCGCCGTTGAATGGTTCGCTTTGAAAGCGTCGAATGGTTCGTTCGGAAATGCGGAGCTTGCTGCGATTCTATTCTTCATACTGAACCGCTGTCATCCCCAACCTAGCCCCGAGCGCGAGTCACGGATTCGCCGCGGCGGACGAGCGGGCACCGGAAGCGCCCATCTCGGATACCCACAGATCATTCAGAGCGATCATTCTAAATCGATGACACCTGGTGCCCACTCGCTTGCGCTCGGGGCTGGGATCAATGCGGCACCATTCTCTTCGCTATTCGCAATTCCCTTTTCGCTATTGGCTATTTGCCATTCGCTATTCGCTATTGATGCACTTCCACCTTGCACGCCGGCAGCGCCGACAGAAACATCCGCCCATAGGCCTTCGTCCGCACGCGCTTGTCGAGAATCACCACGATGCCCCGATCGCTCGCCGTGCGGATCAGCCGCCCGAAACCCTGCTTGAGCTTGAGCACCGCTTCGGGCACCTGATACTCCATGAACGCGTTTCCGCCGGCCGCGTCGATCGCCTCCACGCGCGCGGCCGTCAGCGGTTGATCCGGCGGGCTGAACGGCAGCTTCGTGATGATCACGTTCCCCAGCGCGTCGCCCGGCACGTCCACCCCCTGCCAGAACGACTCGGTGCCCAGCAGCACCGCGCGGCCGTCAGCCTTGAACGCCGCCAGCATTGCCGACCGCGCCATCTCCCGTCCCTGCACGAGCAGTCGCATCGAATTCGCCGCACAAAAATCCTTCAACAGGGCCTCGGCCTGGTTCAGCGCCGCGTAACTCGTGAACAACACAAACGCGCGCCCGCCTGTCATCTCTAAATACGTCTTGATTTTCTCGCACGCCGCCGACAGGAACGCCTTGTCGTTCGGCTCGGGCAACCCCGCCTCCACGTGCAGCGTCACCTGTTCGCGATAGTTGAACGGCGAATCCAGCCGCAGCGATCGCGCCTCCACCGCGCCAAGCCGCCCGCGCAGGTACTCAAACCCCTCCTCGCCGCCGGTCGAAAGCGTCGCGCTGGTCAACACGATGCTCTTCACGCGCTCAAACAGCGCCTCGCGCAGGATCGGCCCCACCGTCGTCGGCGCCGCCCGCAGCGACACGCCGCCGTCGCGCCCGTTCGACGCCTCGAGCCAGTACACACAATCGGCCAGTTGCTGCTTCAGCAGCGCCTCCAGCGCCTCGGCCGATTCGACGCAGCGATCGGCCGCGCTGCTCAATTCGAACTGCTCATCCTCGCGCGGACACTGCCCCTTCACCTCGCGCAGCTTCACCGCCAGCGCGTGCAGCGCCGGCGAGAGCAAATTCTCCACCGTCGGCGGCCTTCGCAGGCGCGACGCTCCATTGCCGGTCGCCATGCGGCCGATCTGCGCGAACAGCGCGTCGGCTTTCGACCGTACCGCCGTCACCTCGCGCCGCAGCGGATCGCACTCCAGCATTGCCAGCAGCCCGCGGCCCGTCCGCTCGTTGAACAGCCCGTTCAGCACCGCGTCCACCGTGCGGCTGCTCACGCTCACGCCGAAATAATCGCTCGCCACGGCCTCCAGCGTGTGCGCCTCATCGAAGATGACCGCGTCGTAGTCCGGCAGGAACGACACGTTCTCGCGCGACCGCAGCGCCAGATCGCTAAAGAACAGCGCGTGGTTGACCACCAGCACGTCGGCGTCGGCCGCATTCCGCCGCGCCCGCTGATAAAAACACTTGTCGTACGTCTCGCACTTAGGCCCCATGCAGTTGTTGCTTTCGCTGCGCACGTGCTGCCATAATTGCGGCAGCGGCGTGAACGGCAGGTCCGACAGGCTGCCCTCGCGCGTCTCGTAGGCCCAGTCCTCGATCCGCCGCAACTGCTCCCCCTCGCGCGACTCGACGAGCATCGCTCCCTGCCGCCGGCTCGTCTGCATCAGACGGCGCAGGCCGAGGTAATTGTGCCGCCCCTTCACCAGCACGGCCTTGAACCGCCCCTCCACCACGCGGCCCAGCGCGGGGATGTCCTTCTCCATCAACTGTTCCTGCAGCGCGATCGTATGCGTCGAGATCACCACGCGCTTGCGCTGCGACACCACGTGCTCGATCACGGGCAGCAGGTACGCGAAGCTCTTCCCGACGCCCGTCCCCGCCTCAACCATCAAATGGTGCGGCCCCGCCAGCGCCTCGCCCACGGCCTGCGCCATCGCCATTTGCTGCGGGCGCGATTCGTACCGCTCCAGCGCGCGGGCAAACAGCGCCGCGCGATCCGGGTGCGCGGCGGCGTGACGCGCTTCGGCGGCCGACACGCCCGGCGCAGATTCAGCAGCGCAATGCGATGCAACAGCGGCGGCAGTCGTTTCGTTCATGTCCCCCTCACGCCTGCATCAGATGCTGGATGAAATCCTTGATGAAGAACACCATGATGAGCGACGTCACCATCACGATCACCGTCGCCAGCACCGTCACCAGCGTCGTCCCGGTGATGATGCCGCGCTGATACGTCGCCATGATGTGCGGCCGCGCCATGACCAGCATCGCCAGCAGCGTCGCGGCGATGGAAGGCCAGATGCTGATCGAGTGGACGTAGCTGTAGAGCCAGACCCAGCGCGGCACGTCCTGTTCGTAGCCGATGGCCCGGTGGACAAAATGGCCGCGAACGTAATAGACGGATTGCCCGTCGATTTTCTTGATGTAGCCGTTGGGGGCGTCGCCGCCGATGATGGCGTAGATGATGGCGTAGACGATGAAGTTGCTGATGCCCAGGACGATGAGCCAGGTGCAGATACGATTTCGCCGCCGCCGATCCATTCGATAAGGGTAAACGATGCTGCCGGAGGCGTCGATTGACGCGAACAGAGGCGTTCACGCCGCCGCTTTCGCTGCTTGAAATCCGCCGTTTGCCTCGCCTAGACTATTCATACGAATGACGACTCGCCCCGCACAACAGGAACGATCGTTCCTCGGTCTTCGGCCGTGGAGTCAATTCTGCGCCGTGTTCCTTGTTGCTGTCGTGCTGGACGTCATCCTTAGCAGCTTCTGGGCCGGCAGTTGGAGTTCTGCAAGAGTTAGAGCGATGGCTCAAACCATCGACCTGGGCCGATTCGCACTCTACGCTCCGATCGTGTGGTCGTATGTTCCAACGTTCGTCTTGATGAGTTCGCTCGGCGCGGTGCTGGGGGCGAAACGGAAGCACGACGGAATTCTCGTGGCATTCCTGATCGCGCTGGCTGTGTGGCTGACAAAATTTGTGTTTGCGATGTCGATTCCGAGAGATCCGTCGCATCGATTTTCGATGCTCCTGTTTGCGTTTAATTTCCACGGCGTGCCGCTGGCGACCCTATCCGCATGGATCGCCCGACGAGTCACGCAGCGATGTCGCCAGACGCCTCCCGCGCCCAGGGTCGCATGCACGTCATAACAGTGCGATTTCGCGCCTCTCCATCGGAGCCGATCACGCGTGGCAATGCAAAAGTCGGGGGCACGAAAGAGATCGAGCATTCCGGTTTGGCTGCTTGGAATGTGTATCGTTGTCTGGGGCCTTACCACAATACTCCACTATTGCCATGCCACTTATCCGGATGAAGGCATCTTTCAAATTGGCGTGTGTTGTGGATTCATATACGTTAGCGAGTGGCGGTGTGAGGCTGACCCGACGCGATTTCACGCACTGCAGCAGAAATTGCTGCACGCGCCGGGCACGCAGTCCCTTCGCAACACCCAGTTAGGCCTTAAGCGTCATTCCGATTAGACTGACATCGCACATGGCCAAGGATGCTCCGAGCGTCAACAAGCCCGTTTCCCAATCGTGGCCCTTGCGTCGACTTCTTATTGCGACACTGGCATTGGTGCCTATTGATATGATTCTTAGATTGTGGTGGGGACATTGCTTTGAGGTCACAACCATCCATGGATGGTTCTGCTGGGTGGGGCTGGTCCGACCAGTATTCGCGACGATGCTTTGGACCCTGGTCCCAAGATGGGTCTTAATGACGGCTGTCGGCGCGTGGCTTGGGTGGCGGCATCAACGAGGCTCGGTGCGCAATGCTCTGGTCATTGCGCTTGCTGTGGAGGTCGCGCCTTTCCTTATGGGCCCCTCGATGATTCAATTTCATTCGTTGATTCCCTGGAACAGGTGGGTTTGGTTGCATTTCTCCATACCATTAGCAGGAGGCTCGGCGTGGTTAACTCGTCGCATTGCACGTCGCCTGAAACCTGCGCTCAACACAACGAACGAAGCGTGCTCATTCTGTGGATACAACCTGGTCGGCAACACAACGGGCATCTGCCCCGAATGCGGCACTGCCATTCCGGATGCGATGCGGGCAGCATTGCAACGAATAGAGTTCAAGCCCCCCGCGCAATAAAGCGGCCGGCAAGCTTGCCGGCCGCTTTAGGAGTCGATGCAGGACACACCGCGACGCTCCACGATTCGCCAATCGTTTCTTCCGTCTTGCTTCAGCCTACTTCTCCCCCTCGATCGGCACGAAGTTCTCCCGCGCCGGGCCGAACGCGCTCGACGTCGTGAACTTGTATCGATAGCGGACGGGATTGTTCTTGGGGATGAAGTCAAGCGTGTATTCCTTCCCCGGCTCGAGGCGGTACTGCACGTAGAACTCCGGCAGGTGTTTGAACTTCCTCTCGTCGATCAGCATCGTGTGCGCGATTCGCGTGAACGGCAGCTTCTTGCCGGCGCTGTCGCGCATCGCGAAGCGCTGGTCGATCCACTCGTCCCACTGCGGCTCGAAACGCTCATTCACCGGCGGCTTGGCCCGCGTGGCGGTGCCAAGCTCGACGCACACATCGAACTCCATCAGGTTGTTCTCGTCCGGCGGACCCAGCACGACGACAAACAGCTCGCCCTGATCGCTCATCGACGACTTGAGCACCGTGAACCACACGCCCGCGCCCAACGCCCCCAGAACGAGGGCCAGAATGACGACACCTTTCATGCGATGCCTCCCGAGAAGTGACCCCATCGCCGCCGCCGGCGAGCCGAACGGCCACACCGCAGACCGCGGCGACCCGAGATACAGACATTAGGATACTGTCGAATCCGCGGCAGGGCAACGGACGCGATGCGGGCGTCGGAAGCAGGCAATGATCGCATTCGAACCGAGCCGCGCGCGTCAGCGAGTCGCAGATCCGCCGTGGCGGGCGGGCTCGACGAACCCAGGAACCCGCTCCCTCACGGTCGCGGCTCGGATTGGGGTCGCGGCGCGATACCCTTACGCACCGCCCGGTCGCGTATCCAGCAACATGTTGATCGGCCCGGCGTTGACCGACGCCACGCGCATCGACGCGCCGAATCGCCCCTGCTCGGCATGCACGCCCAACTCGCGCAGCGCCGCGCAGAATTGCTCGAACAGCCGCTCGGCCTCCTCCGGCGGGGCCGCGCCCGTGAACGCCGGCCGCCGGCCCTGGCTCGTGTCGGCCAGCAGCGTGAAATTGCTCACAGCCAGCACGCTGCCGCCGGACTGACACACGTCGAGATTCATCTTGCCGGCCGCGTCGGGAAAGATCCGCAGGTAGCGCACCTTCGACGCCAGCGCCGTCGCGTCGGCCGGGCCGTCGCCCAGCGCCACGCCGACGTACACAAGCAGGCCCGCCTCGCAGCGGCCGACGGTCGCGCCGTCCACCGTGACCTCGGCCTGCGCCACGCGCTGCACGACGGCGCGCATCAGGCGTCCCCTTTCGGCGCGTCCGCGGGCGACCCGGCGCCATCATGCCCGTTGTGCGCCGCCAGCAGCTTGCGCGCCTTGTCCAGGACCGCATCGCGCAGCGCGGGCGGCTCCAGCACGGTCACGTGCTCGCCGTAGCTCATGATCCAAGACGCGATCTCGCTCAAGCCGTCGACCCGCGCCGCGAAGATCAGCGCCCCGTCCGGCTCGCGACGAGTCTCCTGCGTATCGTGCCAATGCACCTCTTCCACGCTCGTCGCCACGAGCGGGCAGAAGCGCAGCCGCACGTCGTACACCTGCCCCTCGGGGATCATCCGCCAGGCAAGGCCGAAGTAATTGCTCTCGTCGAAGTCGCGCGGCGGCGTGAACGGCTCGGCTGTCACGTTCACGGCGAGCATGCGCTCGATCTTGAAGGTGCGCGCGGACTGGTGCATGTGGCTGTAGGCGATGAGATACCACGCGCGCGAGACGAAGATCAGCCGCAGCGGATCGAGCAGCAGGTCCAGCTCGGCTTTATCCTGCACGCTGTCGTAGCGCACGCGGACGCGCACGCGCTGGGCCAGTGCCCGTTGAAGCGACAGGAACACATCCGACGCAGCCTCGCCGTCGCAGACCGGCTGCCAGCGCACCGAGATGCCGTCGATCAGTTGGCCGCAGTGGTGCAGCAGGGATTGCGGTAACTGGCTCTCGATCTTGATGGCGGCGTCGAGGGCCTTGCGAAAGAGCGGATGCACCTGCCGTGCGAGGAATCGCCGCGTGATCAGCAGCAGCGCGAGGGCCTCGTTGGAGTCGAGATGAACCGGCGGCAACAGCGGCGCGTCGCCGAGCGAATAGGTGTTCTTGCGCGAGTCGAACTCGTACTCGATGCCGGCGGACTTGAGCAGGCTCAAATCGCGAAAGAGCGTGCGACGGCCGATCTTCGCCTCGCGCGCGAGGCCGTCGGCGTCGAACGCGCGGCCGCTGCGCAACAGGGTGATGAGCTTGAGCAGGCGATGAACGCGATGGGTTTTCATGGCATCAGGTCCGCGGGATCAGGCCTTTGCCGTCGCACCGCGTCCATCGTAACCAAAACGACCCGTCAGGAACAATCGCCGTCAGGCTCGCAGCAGCGTGGTGACTGACGCCACGATCAGGACACCGGCCAGCACAAGGAAGGCCCGGCGGTGCTCGCGGAGGCCGGCGATGCCGTACACCGCACCGAGGATGGCCAGTGTCAGCGGTTTGACCCATCCTTCGGGCAAGGGGGCGCCCAGAAGCTGGGTCAAGGCTCCGGCCGGCAGCAGCAGCAGCGCCACCATCCAGAGCGGCACGGCGAATGCCCGCCACCGCGTCGCCGGGACCAGCTCGGCCAGTCCCAGGATCGGCAGCGCGGCGACGCTGTAGACCACCGCGTCGTATTGCACGAGCCAGCCGCGCAGCGCGGAGGCCGGCAGCCGCACGAAGACAAAGAGCGCCGCCGCCGCGACAAACACGAGCGACATGGCGGCCAGCGCCGGCGAACCGCCCTGCCGCGCCGCGATGGCCGCGATCAGCGCGAACAGCAGCATCGCGCCCGTGCCGCAGACGATCCGCCCCGCGGTGTTGTCGTCCACCTCGGGGATGCGCTGCGGCCAGATCGCCATTTGAAACGCGACCAGGGCCGCAATGGCGATGATGAAGAACGCCGTCCGCCGGGCATAGGGAATCATGCGCCCGGTCGTCGTCCAGGCGATGCCGTCCAGCAGCTGCTGGTCCCACACGCGAGCCAGCCAGCGCCACAGCGCCGCCATCACGGCGAGTGACAGAAGAATGGCATTATACAACACCGGCATGCGATGGGCGTATTGCGCCGAGAGGCTGTCCGGCAGCATCAGGGTCGCGATCGCCGCCGACGCGTGCACGATCGTCGCCGTCACCAGGGCCATGCCCAGGCCCGCCGTGTTCGCGCTCCATCGGCGATACGCGAGAAACAGGCAGGCAGACCCCGCGGAAAGACTCGCCACAGCCGCCGCGCTGAACAGTGCCGCGCTCGGCGCCTCGCGCCGCACGAGTTGGTACACGCAGAGCACCAGCAGCGCCGCCGCGATCATCGCCTCGGTCTGGATGTACCCCGGCCATCGCAAATACGGCTCGACCAATTCGTCCAGCCGATCGGGCCATGCAGCCATGATCCGCCGACGATAGCGATTATCCTGAATCACGGCCGCCGCGACGATCAGCGCCGCCAGTCCCGCCATCAGTTGAAACACCCACGACCACCAGGGCGGCAGCCATGCGATCAGCCCGACCTCGGCCTGCCCCCCGCGAGCCAGCGGAAACACCATCGCGCCCCACCACGCCGCGAGCGCGCCGATCACCAGCAACATCGTGGGTTGGTGAGGCCGACAATGGGACAACCGCCAGACCAGAACGGCGACCAGCAGCGCCGCCAGCGCGAGAAACCCGCCGAGCGGAACCGCCTGCCCGCGTTCGCGAGACAGGCTGAACAACCGCTGCCCTGTATGCACGGCGAGGAAGTAGGCGATCAACCCCGCTGCCGTGAACCCCGCGATAAGGCTCCAGGTGAAGAAGATGTCAGAAGGCGGATGACGGCCGTCGTTGCGGCGCGAGCGTTCTCCCAGCGCGGTCGCCGCGCCGGTGCCCGAGCAGACCATGCAGATGACCGAAGCGAACACCAGTGTGAGATAGATGGCCGGCTGCGTGCCCGTGAAACGATCGTGAACAATGATCCCGCCGCCAAAGGTCGCGCCGGCGACAAAGAGAGACGGTCCCAGCCCGGCCGGCAAGCGCCGTTGAAGCATCTGCGCGATCACGCCGAGCACAACGCACGCGAGCGCCAGCAGGTCGCGTTGGCTAAGGTCGGTCAGGCCCGCGGCCAGTAAGGGCCCGCGCTGCGAGATGGAGAATACTTGATTGAGGGACATCGGTTACGGTGCCGAGTGGAAGCGGCGCCGGCGGCGCGGTCAGGGCTGCTCGGACAGCACGACGTTGTTGTAATCCAACAGCGTACCCTTGGCGCGCTCGACGTCAACGATGCCCTGGTTGTACGTGACCAATGCCTGCAACAGGCCGCGACGGGATGTCGCAAGGTTGATCTGGGCGTTCAGCACGGCGTCCAACTCGGCCGGGCTCTTGCGCTCCTGCCGCTCCTGGAGCGACCGAAGGTTTTCCGAGGCCGCCGTCACCCCTTCGTGGCTGGGCAACAACTGGCGGAAACTGGTATCAAGCGTGCGCAGCGCCACACGGCAGTCGGTGATAATGTTATCCAGCGCCTGCTTGTAGCGAACAACGGCCTGACTCTGCTGCAGCGCGGCGACGCGAATGCCGGCGCGCTCGGCCCGCTCGCCGAAGTTCCACTGAAACTCAACGCCGACGTACTGATCGATAAAGTCACCGGAGGTCATCTGGTCCCACGCGTTGGCGGAATTGCCCGCGAGACCATTCAGCGTGAAGCGATAGATGGCGTCCAGCCGAGGCAATGCCTGATTCTTCGCGACGCCCAGTTGCAGCCGTGCGATGTCCACCGAATGCCGCGCCTGAATGATTTCCGGCCGGCGCTCCAGGGCCGTCTGAACGGCGAAGAACGCGTCGCGCAGGACTTCGATCGTCGTTGGATTGTCCGTCGGCACAAGCTCATAGTCGGCCGAGAGCGGAATCTCCGGATCGTTCAGAATGTTAAGCAACTGATCCTCAGCGTTGCGCACCCGGTTCTTCACGTCGATGTACTCGGCCTCGCGTGCCTTCACCGCGACCCGGCTGCGGAACAGCAGCGTCTGGTACGCGTCGAAGTCGGTGCGTGCCTCGATCTGGCGAAGGGTGAGCTGCGCCTCGGCGAGCACTTCGGCCACGATGACCACGTCGCGTCGAGCCTGCACGAGCGTCCAGTAGGCCTGCTCGGCGCCGTTGAGATTTTCAATCACCCTCGCGCGAAAGGCTTCCTGATTGATCTTCTGCTCGTTCTTGCGGATGTTGATCTGTGCCCGATTGAAGTCGATGCCGAAGTTTCGCAGCAACGGCTGGCGCAGTTCCGTCACGAAATTGTGCTGCCAGGATGGGTTCAGCAACTGAAACTGGAATCCCGGGTTGTCCACGCGCGTCATCTGCTCGGTGAAAGTCACCGTCGCACCCGTGGCCAGCAGCTTGCGGATGCCGCCGTTCACAACCGTCGAATCGGTCTGGCTCGCGATCAGGGCCGACGGTGTCGGCTGGTCTGTGTTGTTGCGATTGGCATTCGCGAAAAACGCCAAATCGAACGCGGCCTCGGCCTGCACAACCTGCGCCGTGCTGATGGCCGGGGCGTAGCCGTCTACCTTGATCGCGTAGTTGTTGGCGAGAACGCGGCGCAGGGCTTCGGCGAGCGACAGGCGGTACTGATTCGGGCGCATGATCTCGCCGATGTACCGCATGGAGTCTTCGTAAATGCGCTCGTATTCACGACGGATGCTCGGGCTGAAGCGCGTCGTCTCCAGCCGTTTCTTGAACACCTCGTCGGCCTGCGACGGATCGGGAACCTGCAACCAGACAACCGACTCAATCGAGGGCTGGGTCGTGGCGACGCCGGTCCCGACCAGTTCCACAGGCGGCGGCGAATCAAGGCGGGTCAACGGCTGCGCAGCGTCATACTCCGCTTCGCGCGCCATGCGCTGCTCGTAATGCTGAACCTGGGCGTCTTCGACCTGAGTGGTTTCCTGCTGGCACCCGGCTGTGAAATAGACGGCGAGCGCGATCACCGCTGGCCCGGCGAACGGCTTTGAGAACAATCGCATCATTCGATATCCGCTCTACTTGGCGTCATGGACGCCAGTTGGAAAGTCCTTGCGTGGTTGATCCGGCACGCCGTTGGGTCGGGTCGGCCATTCTACGGATCAGGCACGGGGTGTCAAAACTCTTATCAATACTGGTATTACGGCAAAGTGCGCCGAATTTCTGGAACATCGCCCCGAACTGCGATCTGCCGATCAGGGCTCAAATCCCGAAGACGCAACTCACTCCCTCCCTGTATGTCCCCTCGTATACCACTTCAGCGTCGTAGCGCAGCCTCAACCGATTCGGATTAAAGCCTCGAACCACAATTAACCATAAACTGTTTTCAATAATAACCTTACGAGTCGGCGTCGCTACTGACAGCCAAAGGCTCGCTCTTGCCATTTGGATTGACAGGCAAAGCCGATGCCCTTATTCTCCGCATCGCACGCTGGGCCATGTCCGGCGGGCAGTCGTATCCACAAGAGGCCGACCGATGGCTCGCCGCGAGGCGGGGTGGCGGTCGAAGGGCATCCAGCTACGCGGCCGGGTGAACTAGCCTTGGGAACGACCCACGCAGCCGCGTCCTATCTTTCCCGCATGTGGGCGGGTTTGGACCATGGCGCAGCGCCCCGCGAGGCGCGCCGGCGTCGTGTCACGCTGCAAACGGAAATGAAAGGCGCCATCACTACCCGGTAGTGTAATGGTAGCACAGCAGATTTTGGTTCTGCTTGTCGAGGTTCGAGTCCTCGCCGGGTAGCTTTTCGTTTTTTGTCGCGCGCGATGCGCGACGGTGTTTGAATCACAACCGCAACGGAGTGCGGAGAACTTGCATGACGCAGGCGAATTCCAGTTCATCCGGTCGTCCGACGGCCGCCGTCATTCTGGCTGCGGGCCGCTCGACGCGCATGAAGACCGAGCTGCCCAAGGTGCTGCACGAAGTGTGCGGTCGCCCGATGCTGGCGTACGTGATTGATGCCTGTCGGCAGGCGGGCATCTCTCGCTTGATTATCGTCGTGGGCTTCGGGCGCGAGGCGGTTGAGCGAGCGTTCGGCAACGAGCCGGACGTGACCTTTGTTCACCAGGCCGAGCAAAAGGGCAGCGGGCACGCCGTCATGGTCTGCTCCGACGCACTGAAGGGCTTCACGGGCGACTGCGTGGTCATCGCCGGCGACATGCCGCTGATCCAGGCTGACACGCTGTCCACGCTGATCGGCGGCCATCGCGCAACCGGCGCGGCGGCCTCGCTGGCGACCACGACGCTGGACGACCCGACGGGCTACGGCCGGATCGTTCGCAACGCGCGCGGCGATTTTGAGAAAATCGTCGAACATCGCGACTGCTCGCCGGAGCAACTGACGATTCGCGAAGTGAATCCCAGCTACTACTGCTTCGATGCGGCGACCCTGCTCGACGTGCTGCCGAAGATCAAACCGAACAACGCCAAGGGCGAATACTACATCACCGACACGCTCGAACTGATCCGCTCCGCCGGCAAGCCCGTGCGCGCGGCGGTGAATGTCCCCGCGGCCGACGCGACGGGCATCAACTCGCGCGTCGACCTCGCGGCCGTTTCGGCGATGATGCAGCAGCGGATCGCCGCCCGGTGGATGGAATCGGGCGTCACGATTGTGTCACCCGCGAACACGTGGATCGACAGCCGCGCGACGATCGGCCCCGAGACGATCATTCGACCGTTCACGACCATCGAGGGCGTCGCACGAATCGGCGCCGGCTGCGAGGTCGGGCCGTATGCCTGTGTGCGAGACGGCGCGGTGGTTGCGGATGGCGCGGTGATCGGCCCCGGTGTCCTGACGGCGATCGACGCGGCGGGCAAGGGCACGGCATCGACTGCGTCGTCAGGGGGTTCGGGTCGCAAGCAGGTGGTCGTCCGTCGGCCACCGGCACAAAGTGGGATAGCGTGAGGGATCATGCGATGACCGCAATGGATGACGAACTGAAGATTTTCACGGGTCGGGCGAATCCGAAGCTGGCCGAGTCGATCGGCGAGTATCTGAATCTGCGCCTGGGCCGCACCCACGCAGAGACGTTTCCCGACGGCGAGCTGTTCGTCAAGCTCAACGACGACGTGCGCGGGCGCGACGTGTTCGTCGTGCAGCCGACCTGCAATCCGGTGAACGACAGCCTGATGGAGTTGCTGGTGTTCATGGACTGCCTGCGGCGCGCCAGCGCCCGGCGAATCACGGCCGTGCTGCCGTACTTCGGCTATGCCCGGCAGGATCGCAAGGACGAAGGGCGCGTGCCGATCTCGGCGAAACTGGTGAGCAACCTCATTCGCGAAGCCGGGGCCGATCGCGTCGTGACGATGGACCTGCATGCGGCGCAGATTCAGGGCTTTTTCGATATTCCAGTGGATCACCTGCAGGCCGCGCCGGCGTTCCTGAAGCATTTCAAGGACCTGGACTACAAGAACGTCGTCTTCGTCAGCCCGGACGTGGGCAACGTGAAGCGGGCCCGCGGCTACGCTGAAAAAGTCGGCTGCGACCTGGCCATCATTGACAAACGTCGCACAAGCGGCTCCACCGCCGTCGTGCACAACATCATCGGCGACGTCGAGGGCAAGGACGTCGTCATGATCGACGACATGATCGCGACGGCCGGCACGGTTTGCGAGGCAGCGAAGATCGTCCGCGAGCGCGGGGCGCGGAGCGTCCGCGGCGCGGCGACGCATGCGGTTTTCGCCGGGCAGGCCGTCGAGCGCCTGGAAAAGGCGCCCTTCACCGAAATCGCCGTAACCGACACCATCCCCCTGCCCGAAGCAACGCGTAAGCGGCTCAAGAACCTGGTCGTGTTGAGCGTGGCCGACATCATCGGCGAAGCGATCGCACGAATTCACAAGCACCAATCCATCAGCAGTCTTTTTCAAATGGCGTAAGAGGAACACACCATGGACATCCCAACGATCAAAGCGGAAACACGAAAAGCGGCCGGCTCGCGCGCCGCGGCTCGATTGCGGCGCGCCGGCAAGCTCCCGGCGGTCATCTACGGCCACCAGGAAGCGCCCCTCGCGGTCACGCTGGACAACCACGAAATGGAAAAGCACCTGTCGCACGGCGCGCACGTGCTGCAACTTGATATCAGCGGCAAGAACCAGCCGGTGCTCATCAAGGACGCGCAATACGACCACCTCGGTTTGGCCCTGCTGCACATCGACCTGACGCGCGTGGACCTGAACGAGAAGGTGAAGGTGCGCGTGCAACTGGAGCTGCGCGGCACGCCCAAGGGCGTGGCCGACGGCGGTGTCCTTCGGCAGGACCTGGGCGACCTCGAAGTCGAGTGCCTCGCCACAAGCATCCCCGAGAAAGTCCGCATCGACGTCAGCGACATGGCACTTGATGCCGTGCTTTACGTGAAGGATTTGAAGCTGGGCGCCGGCCTGACCGCCGCCGGCGATCTTGACGCGGTCGTCGCCACCTGCCGCGTGCCCGCCGTGAAGACCGACGAGCCGACCGCCGCGCCCGCTGAAGGCGCCTCGGCCGAGCCGGAAGTCATCGCCAAGGGCAAGGTGGAAGAGGGCGCCGAGGAGGGTGCGAAGGAATAGCTTGAGGCACGGAGGCTCAAAGGCACGACGGAAAAGGGATTGGCTGACGGCTGACGGCTCATGGCTCACGGCTTCTCATGAAACTCATCGTTGGGCTGGGCAATCCCGGTCGACAGTACGCAGGGACGCGGCACAACATCGGGTTTCGAGTGGTCGATGAGCTGGTACGGCGGTGGTCACTGGGAAGCGGCCGCGAAAAGTTCAGCGGCTTGTTGTATGACGGAACGGTTGCGGACGAAAAAGCCGCGTGTCTGCAGCCGATGACGTACATGAATTTGAGCGGCAAGAGCGTCCTGGCGGCGGCGCAGTTTTATCAGTTGCTGCCGGGCGATCTGATGATCGTTTCGGACGACGTGGACCTGCCGCTTGGCCGGTTGCGGATGCGTTCGAACGGTTCGGCGGGCGGTCAGCGCGGTCTGGACGACGTGCTCCGGTGCCTGGGAACGAACGACGTGCCGCGCCTGCGCGTGGGCATCGGTCGACCCAGCCGCGGCGACATGGCGAGTTACGTGACGTCGCCGTTCGCCGCGAGCGAGAAAGACGAGGCAGACCGCATGGTGCCGCGAGCGGCCGATGCGGTGGAGAATTGGATTCGCCGCGGGATTGAAGCGGCGATGAACGAAACGAACCGGTCGGACGCAACGGAATGAGCGGCCCGACCCGACGCCGACGGCGTGAGATGCGCCCGGCCGAAAGCAAGGAGTCGAATTGACGTGAAGACCTACGAAGCCATGTTCTTGTTGGAGCCGTCCCTGTCGGGTGATTTCGCGGCGGCGGAAGCCGAGATTCGTCGCATTCTGGACCGCGCCGGGGCCAAGGTGCTCGCCATCCGCAACTGGGAGGAGCGCAAGCTGGCCTATTCGATCGGTCAGAACAAGCGCGGATTGTACGTGCTGACGTACTTCGAGGCCTCGCCGGACAAGATCGTCGGCATTGAGCGCGACGTGCAGCTTAGCGAGAAGACCCTGCGCGTGCTTGTGCTGCGCCGCGAGCGCATGACGGCCGAGCAGATCGAAAAAGCCATGACCGCGCCGCTGCCTCCCAAGACGCCGGTTCGCCCCGCGGATGAATGGGGAAGCGGTCCGGGCGGCGGATTTGGTGGTGGTGGATTTGGCGGAGGCGGATTCGGCGGTGGTCGCGGTCGAGGCGATGGCCCGCGATCGGCGGCACCGGCAGGAACCGACGCATCGGTTGCGACGGATGACGACGGAGCCGATTCAGCGGACGAGGCGACGGAGTAGTTCAGCAGCGTGAAGCGCCGCCGGACGCGGCAGCCAAACAGGGAGGGAACAGGCGATGGCGAATTTCAACAAAGTGATCCTGGCGGGCAACCTGACGCGCGATCCGCAGTTGACCTACCTGCCGAGCAATACGGCTGTCTGCGAGTTCGGCATGGCGATCAACCGCAAATGGAAATCGCAAAACGGTGACATGCGCGATGAGACCTGCTTTGTCGATCTTCGCGCCTACGGCCGCCCCGCCGAAACGCTGAACCAGTACATGAGCAAGGGCAAGCCGCTTCTCGTCGAAGGCCGGCTGAAGTACGACCAGTGGGAAGGCAAGGACGGCCAGAAGCGAAGCAAGTTGTACGTGGTCGTGGACAACTTTCAGTTTCTGGGATCGGGTGGTGGCGGCGGCAATCGCGGCAATCAGGAGGGCGGAGGCGGTCGCGCGCAGCGTCCGCAGCCCGCAGCCGCGCCGGCCGGCGCCATGGCCGACGAACCGCCGCCTTTTGACGACGTGCAACCGCCGGCGGGAGAAGACATCCCGTTTTGAGCGAAACGAAAAATCGCAACGAGTCATTGAGATGAACCAGGCCGGTCGCAGGGGCGGCCGGACGCAGAAGTGAGGAATCAGCCGTGAGAACGATGACCGCAGGCCCCCGACGGGGCAAACCGATGAACAACAAGAAGAAGAAACTCCGCGTGCGCGAGCCGGCGAAGTGCCGCTTCTGCCGCGAGAAGGCGGAAGAGATCGACTACAAGGACCTGCCCGCGCTTCAGCGGCTGGTCACGACGCAGGGCAAGCACCTGTCGCGCAAGCGAAGCGGCAATTGCGCCAAACATCAGCGCGCCAGCCGCCAGGCGCTCAAACACGCTCGCTTTATCGCGCTCATGCCGTTCTGCGGCTAGCCCCGGACATTCACCAGGAGACGACTCCGATGGTCAAGCTACTCTTACGAAAAGACATTCCCAACCTCGGCCTCTGCGGCGACGTGGTCGAAGTTTCGGCCGGTTACGCGCGGAATTATCTGCTGCCGTATCACCTCGCCTACGAGCCGACGCCGCACAACCTTAAGGCGGTCGAAGCCGACAAGAAGATCGCCGCGATGGAGCGCGAGCGCGTCCGCGCCATGCTGCAGGAGACGGCCACGCGCCTGACCGGCGTCGAAGTCACGATCTCCGCTGCCTGCACGCCGGATGGCCACCTCTACGGGTCGGTCGGCCCGCGCGAAATCGCCGCCGCTCTGCTCGACGAGGGGCACAGCGTCAAGGCCGATCAGGTCAAGATGTCGCACAACATCAAGGAAGTCGGCACGCTGGAAGTGCCGGTCGTCCTCGCCGACGACATCCGCGCGACCGTCAAGGTCTGGGTCGTGGCCGAGAAGGCCGCGATGGACGAAGAAGCCGCTGAAACGGAGGTCAGCCATGCCGCCGCAGGCGCCAGCGACGCAGCCGGTCAATCGAGCGACGCCGGGAACTCGGCCGACTGACGCCGGCCTGGCCAGTCGCGTCCCGCCGTGGGATCGAGAAGCCGAGCAGAGTCTGCTCGGGTCGATGCTCGTCGACTCGGACAGCATCGGCCAGGTCTTGCAGATCATTCCACCGAGCGAGGCGACGCGCTTCTATCGGCACGATCACCAGCTTCTCTACGAGGCGCTGGTCGACCTGTATGATGTCGGCAAGCCGATCGACCTCATTCTGCTGGAGGACGATCTGCGCCGGCGCGGCACGCTCACCGAGATCGGCGGGCGCGAGTACCTGCTCGAACTGCACGAGTCCGTCCCGTCCTCTGCCAACGCCGAGTACTACGCCAACATCGTCCGCGACAAGTCGCTGCTGCGCGATCTGATCAAGTGCAGCGGCGAGATTCAACACGCCGCCTACAACCAGGCCGAACCCGCCGCGCAGATCCTCGACGAGGCCGAGCACAAGCTGTTCGACGTCACCGAGAAGCGCGTCACCAACCAGCCGGTGACGCTCAAGCAGTTCCTTGACGAGACGTTTGAGAAAATCAGCACCGCCGGCGAACACGATGTCACCGGTGTTCCCACGGGGTTTCGAGATCTCGACGAACTGCTCGGCGGCATGCAGTACGGCGACCTTGTCATCGTCGCGGCGCGGCCCAGCATGGGAAAGACGGCCCTGGGACTGTCGATGCTCGAGTACATCGGCATCGCCGAGGCCCTGCCGTGCGTCTTCTTCTCCATGGAAATGAGCAAGCTGCAGATCACCCAGCGCATGCTCTGCTCGCTCGGCTACGTGGACATGAACAACCTGCGCCGCGGCCGGCTTACAGATCGCGACAAGCGTCAACTGGAGCGCGCCCGCCGCCAGATGGAGAACAAGCCCGTCTTCATCGACGACAAACCCGGCATGAGCATCATGGAGCTGCGCGCCAAGGCGCGGCGGCTGAAGCAGCTACACGACATCCAGGTCGTGTTCGTCGACTACCTCCAGCTCATGTTCGACCCGGCCACGCGCGAGAGCCGCCAACAGGAGATCGCCGCGATCAGCCGTGGGCTGAAGGCCCTGGGGCGCGAACTGGGCATCCCCATTGTCGCCCTGGCGCAGCTCAACCGGCAGGTCGAGGGGCGCGACGGCAATCGCCCGCGCATGAGCGATCTGCGCGAGAGCGGCGCGATCGAGCAGGACGCCGACGTGATCGTGCTCCTGCACCGTGAAGATTATTATCGCGACCGCAAGCGCGTCGGCGGAAAGGCCGACGAGGACATGGGGCCGCCGCCGACCGACACCGGCCGCACCGAATTAATTGTCGCCAAGCAGCGCAACGGCCCGACGGGAACCGTGGAGATTCACTTCACGCCGCAATACGCGCGGTTCGACAACGCCGCCGCGCCGCACCTGTCGGGCGATGCCGCGGCCGATGCGGAGGCGCTGGCCGCCGATGCGCGAGGTTTCGACGAAGACGTCGCGCTGGATGGCGACCTTCCACCGCCCGGCGCCGCCGACGGCGATGAAACACCGTTTTGAGACAGTCGTCGCTTTTTTGTAAACAACCAATGGTAGGGTGGGGATGGCCCACCATCCAGGCGAATGGTGCGTCGAGGACGCACTCTACAGGCTATTCACTGCCCACTGCCCACTGCCCACTGATCACTGCCCACTGATCACTGCCCACTGATCACTGATCACTGCCCCCTAATCAATAACTCGCGCAGCCGAGCAGATCGCCGACCGCTCCGCGCAGATCGAACACCGGAATCCCAAACAAGCTCAAGATGCTCCAGCCCAGGTTGATGAACAACTGGAGGAAACTCGTCGGCGAGTCAAGAAGCGTGCAAAGAAAACTGTCCATGTGTCGGCTCCTTCCGGCCACCGGCCGCTAGGTCTGCATGCCATATTAACCCATATCGGCGAGACCAGAGCCGTTCCCAATACTCACGCGACGAAGTTTTGTCATTCCCGCGCAGGCGGGAGTCCAACGACTTTCTTCGTAAATCGGCCCTCCGCTTACGCGGGCGCGATTGTTCAGGGATCGTATTGCGATCAACCAGGCCGACGGCGTATCCGCGGTCACGCACGTCGTTCGGCTCCCGCCTTACTCCCCGCCGACCTTCAACGTCATGCCCATGGCGTGGAACACCTCGTCGCGCAGTGCAAGATACCGTGGCGCGTCCAGGTCGCGCGGCCGAGGAAGGTCGATCCGCACTTCGGCGCAGATCGTCCCCGGTCGCGGACTCATCACGAGCACGCGGTCAGCCAGTTGCACCGATTCCTCGATGTCGTGCGTCACGAAAAGGATCGTCTTGCGCTCGGCCTGCCAGATGCGAATGAGATCGGATCGCATTTTCATGCGCGTCAGGAAATCCAGCGCGCCAAACGGCTCGTCCATGTAGAGGATGTCCGGCCCGGCCGCCAAGGCCCGCGCGATCTCCACGCGCTGTCGCATGCCGCCCGACAACTCGTGCGGATAGGCCGACTCGAACCCGGTCAATCCGACCATGTCGATGTAATGCTGCGCGGTCGCCTCGCGCTCGCGCGCCGCGGCTCGCAATAAGCCGAACCCGACGTTGTCGCGCACGCTCAACCACGGGAAGACGCCGTTCTCCTGAAACAGAAAAATCCGCCGCGGGTCCGGCCCCGTCACCGGGCGACCTTCAACCATCACTCGACCGGCCGTCGCGCCGAGAAACCCGGCGATGATGTTCAGCAGCGTCGACTTGCCGCAGCCCGACGGCCCGACGATGCAGACGAACTCCCCCTCGCGCACGGAAAGCGACACCTCGCGCAGCGCATCGACCTGCTCGCCGGGTGCGCGACCGCGATACGCCATGCTTAACTCGTGCACGTCCACTGCGGCATTCATTGCACCGCGTACCCCCAGCGAACTTCGTCAAATCGCTCCAGCCGGCGCATCAACAGGTCCAGCACAAGACCGATCAGGCCGATCATGACCATTCCGGCGACGACGAGGTCGTAGCGCTTACCGGCGTTGCGCGCGTCGATGATGAGAAAGCCCAGGCCGCTGTTGACGGCGATCATCTCGGCCGCGACGACGACCAGCCACGCGACGCCCAGTGCGATGCGCACGCCGGTGAGAATCTGCGGCAGGCACGCAGGAAAAATCACGCGCGTGAACAACTGCCGCCTGCTCAAGCCGAAGTTCCGCGCCGCGCGAACGTAAACAAGCTGCATGTTTTGCACGGCCGCCATCGCCGCCACGGTGATCGGAAACACGCTCGCGAGAAAGATCAAAAAGACCGGCGACTTGTCGTCCACACCGAACCACAGAATCGCCACGGGAATCCACGCGATCGGCGAGATGGGCCGCAGCACCTGAATGATCGGATTGAACGCGCGAAACAACCGCGCCGACCAGCCTAGCAGCAGCCCGAACGGTATACCCAGCACGACGGCCAGCCCGAAGCCGACCGTCACGCGAAACAACGACGCGACGGTGTAGCGCACCAGCCGCGAATTCTCCAGGTACGCAAACGGCACACGATACCAGGGTGTCTCTGAAGGAACCGCCGGCGTCGGTCGTGCCAGTTCGACCATGCCGCGAAGCACCTCCATTGGCGTGGGAAACAGATCGCTTCCGGTCCACCGCACGGCCCCGTGCCACGCGAGCAGCATCACACCGGCCACACACAGAGGCAAGATCACCGCGCCCGCTCGCCCGGATTCTCGCGTCACGGCGCGCCCCCCGGCTTCACGGGCGCAGCCATTTCGAACGCATACGGCGGCACGGTCGCATCGTCGGCGATAAAACTCCCGTCGCAATAGTCGTCGAAGTGAACTTGCCCCTTCAAGACGCCTGACGCAACCGCCAGTTCTTCAATCTCCTCGAAGTCAGGTCGGCGCACCGCCAGATTCGTATACTTCACGCGATCCGGCGGCTTGCTAAGAACAAAACCCAGCAGCTCCGGGTTCTGGTTGTAATAGTGCTTGGAAACAAACTGCGCGGCCTGCATGCGGTGATCCATCGTCTGGTCCAGCCACTTGCCGCTGCGCGCGATCCCATCGACAAGCTGCTGGATTACCTCGCGCTCATTGCGAATCGAGTCTTCGTGCACCGCGAGCACACACGAAATGAAGTTCGGCCAGATGTCCTTGGTCGCGTAAAGCGTGCGGCCGTAGCCGTCCAGTTCGGTCTGCGCCATGAACGGTTCGGCGGCCGTGATGGCATCGACGGATTTGGTGGCCAGCGCAACCGGCATGTCGGGCGGGGGCATTTCGACCATGTTGATTTCGTCAAACGCCATACCGCGGTCTTTCATCGCCTTGAGGATCAGCAAACGCTGGTTGGAGTAGCGATTGGGAATGGCGACCGTCTTGCCTCGCAGATCCTCAAACCGGTAGATGAGCGAGTCCTTATGCACCATCAATGAAGTGCCGTCACGGTGGCCAAGGTAAACGATCTTGATGGGGATGCCGTCCTCGCGAAGTTTCATGGCCAGCGGCGCAAGGATAAACGTCGCCTTCGTGTAGCGCGCCAAGAACGCCTCTTTCAATTCGGGCCAGCCGTTGAAGCGGATCGGTTCAAAGATGCCGTCGCCGGCGATCTGGCGGTTGATGAAATCGGTCACCGGGCAGGTCAGATGGCACGTCACCGGCAGAAACCCGACGCGGAACTTCTCCTTTTCCCCATCAGCCTTGCCCGCGGCAAACGGATTGATGTGCAGATTCAGCCAACCGTGAAGGATGGCGATGAGCACAATCCACAGGATCGCGGACTTCAGAACTGATGCACGGAGGGATTTCATGAGACGGTGACGATTCTAACTTGCGACAGTATCGGTGGCCAATCGTGCGCGTGCGCAGGCCGACGCAAGCCTTCTATTGAAGAGCCGCATTCTCAATGGTAGACGAGGTTCGGGTGCGATGCGGCCAATCAACGCAAGAAGCGGCGAAATTGCCGTCGCGGAGAAACCGACCGCGCGACACGTATTCTCATGCTGATTAAGCACGATTCGTTTCAATGCCCATTAAGGCATGCAGTCTCCTGCGAATCGAATCCGACGGCGGCTGCGATAGACTGCGCAACGCATCGACCACAGCGGCCTTCTGCGGATCGCTCGGGCCATACGGCACACGCCATGAATGCGCGTTATTAATGAACTCACTACCCATTTGAATGATGTCCACGTCGGGACCATCCAGCGCGCGAATCGCGTCAATCATGGCGTCAAAGAGATGCATACGCAGAAGTATGCGCAATGCGTAACGGCGTGAATGGGAGTGCGGAGCCGAGCGCAGGATTTCGCGAAGCTGTCCAATCGGCGCCGCGTCGCCTGCGGTGATGAGTTCTCGCGCAGCAGCACGCGCCACTCCTGGACGGGCATCCGTAAGAAGTCTGGCAAACCACAACAAACGACTCTTGCGATCCAGCGCGCCACAGGCTCGTACGGCTGCCTTCGCGACGCGAACATCGGCCATTTCAACATATGGGGCTGCAATGTTCGCGTCTTCGCATTCACCGCATTCCCCCAAGCCCAGGATGACTTGTGGGAGGGTACGAAGTTCCACACTCTCTCGCTTCTCCAGGTAGAAGTTTCTGGAGTCGAAAGCCGCGCCGCAGCCTTCGGCATCCTTTCTAAGATAGTATCTCGCCGCCTCGCGAATGGACGAATGGCGATCCAGCAACGCGGCGCGAAGTATCTCATCGCGATCTGCGCCGGAGTCTTCCAGTCGCGCCAGCAGTACCTCGCGCCGGACAAGCATGCTGGGATCGGACGCCAAGTGTTCGAAAAGCTGATCGCGCGCCTCGCTCGGCTTTCCGTCGCGCAATGCCCTTGCGACATTGAGCCGCACAACGGCATCGGGATGGTCCACGAGCGACCACACGAGCATGTTTCGCTCACTCCGAGGCAACGTCAGCATCGCGCGCGCCGCCCATCTCACCGTTGCGGTTTCGGAAGAGCCGGCGGCAAGCAAAAGGAATCTTCGATTCTTCCTGATGGCGAATAACCTGAAGAGCCGATCCTGCAGCCATGCGTGATCCGCACGTGAGCGATCTTGAAGTCGCGGCAACAGACCGAGCACCGGAACCCAAAGATGCATGGACCTGCTGTTGACCAATCCGCGCACGATGTCCTCCGCGATGGATCGAACCTGAATGACCCAGTCGTTCAGGCGCAGCAACAGAAACGGCAGAGCTAACTCATAGTCACCGAGCAGAAGCAGCTTCTTCATCGCCGCTTCTCGCACGAAACCACTCGCATGCATGGTCAACAACGCCCACACATGAGGCGGCCAGATTCGCCCGGTCACGGCGCTCATTCCTTGTTCGTGCCACAAGTATGTCTTGTATGTAGATTCTCGTAAGCGGCGCTCAAACGCGGGAAGCTGGCTGGCTGGGATTCGAGATACGAGGTGATCAACGACATATGCGGCATGGTTGCGCAATGTCTCGATGTCGCTGGCAAGCACATAAAGAAGCGAAGGGATCGCGATCCACTCGCCGAGGTCGCGTATTGACGTTAGCGCTTCCTGCGCACGAGCGATCGACCCGCGAAGCCTTCCTCGACCAAGCCATGCGGGCTTGATATGCTGTGACTGCCATACGGCAGTCATGGCCTTACGAAACCGGTCGAGCAGTTCGACTACATCGGGTGACAACGCGGGTAAGTGGCCCTTTCGCATGGACACTCTCACTCAATCAGGATACGCACTTACTTCGATGCCAAACCAATGCGAGTTATTTCAATGAATCGAAGTGGATGCAGTTCACGCTCCGCTACCGTCCTCACATTCCCGGTCCGTCATCCGCCACCGGGCACGTAAGGCTCCTGCTGTACATCCCGGATCGATCGAAGCAGCAGGGCCGGCGCTTGCCCTTGGCGAGCATATCGCAGGCCGTCCGAATCCGCCGCGCACGCGTTTCGGCCTGCTTCGGCGAGACGACCCAGTGAATGAAATCCCGCCGCGCGGCGGGCGTGATGTCCTTCCATGCCGCCCGCGCCGGGGGCGCTGCCGCGAGCGCCTTCCGCAGGTCGGCCGGCAGCTTCGGCTCGGGCTCCTGCATCATGGGCGTGAGTGCCAGATCAACGACATCCCCCGCCTCCAGCGGCTCGCCGCCCCGTCCCGCCGCTTTGCACAGCTTCCGGTCCACCTTCAACCAATGCCCGCCGCGGCCGTCCGGCTCGAGCGTCGCTCGAAGCGGCGCGCCATTCAACGTGCCTTCCACGGACACCTGCCCACGCGAAGGGAGCTTCGCGCTGGCTTCTTTCGGCAGGATCAGGAAGTACCAGGTCGCGGCCTTCGCGGTCGCCGACGTCTTCCCATCGTTGCGTGGCTTCAGCAACATCGCGCTGCAACGGATGGCGGCGGCGGTTGTGGCCTTCGCGGACTTGCGGGTTCTGGGCTGCGCGCTGCTCAAGGCCTGCACTCCGTCTTCATGAATTGATCGAGAGCAGTCCAGTCCAACCGTACGCATGGCCGCCTAATTCCCCGACTTCGGCACGTGCTGATCCAGCAGGATCGTATTCCCGTCCGGGTCCTGCACCATGAAGCTCGCCGGGCCGGTCGAGGCCTCGTCGGCGGCGGGGCTGGGCGTCAGCCCGCGGACCTTGAGTGTCTTCTGGATGTCACGAACGTCGTCGAACTTCGGCAACGTGGCGCAGGTGCGATCCCAACCGGGATTGAACGTGAGGATGTTCTTGTCGAACATTCCTTGAAAGATGCCGATCGTGGCGGTCTCGTTCTGAAGGATGAGGTAGTTGTGCTTCGCATCGCCGGCGACGACCTTGAAGCCGAGCTTCTCATAAAACGCGCGCGACACGGCGAGATCCTTCACCGCCAGACTGACCGAGAAATTGCCAAGCTGCATGGGAGGTTCTCCTGTTTCACGGCTCGCTGCCGTCTTTCCCGCCGAGTTTGAGGCACAGCCGGCGACGGCGCACAGCAATCCGAACACGAACATTCGACACATGACGCAAAGCATGGCTGCATCATACCTCACGCAAAGCAAAATGTGTACGAGTCGATATGGGCAATCCGACGCTCCATTTCGCCGGTTCGCCCGCGTCAACGATACCGCGCGAGCCAATGCGCATACGGATCGGGCAGCGTCCTCTTCGCCGCATCCGGCACGCCAAGCTCCTTCGCTGCGCGATAGGGCCAGTGCGGATCGGCGAGGAACGGTCGCGCCATGGACACGTAATCGAGCTTGCCCTCGCGAATGAGTTTGTCCGCCCCGGCCGGCCCATCGATGTACCAGCTCGTCGTGCCGGGCAACCCCGTCTCGCGCAACACCCGCGCCGCAACATCGCCAAGGAGATTCGCCCCCCACGGAATCTTCACCTGCGGCGTGTTGAACCCGATGGAAACGTCCACCGCGTCCAGCCCCTCCTGCTTCATCCGCTTCAGCAACGCGATGGACTCGGCCAGCATCTGCTCATCGTTGCCGTCGAACTCGACGACACCCAGGCGCGCCGACAACGGCCAACGCTCGGGCCACACGCGCCGCACGGCCGCCAGCGTTTCAAGCAAAAACCGTCCGCGATTCTCGGCGCTGCCGCCGTACTGATCCTTCCGTGCGTTGGAATAGGGAGACCAGAAGTTCTGCGCGAGATAGCCATGCGCGAAATGCAGCATGAGCCACTCGAAGCCGAGGTCGCGCGCCCGCTCGGCCGCGCGCACCGTGTCCGCCTGCACGCGGGCAATGTCCGCAGGCGTCATCTCACTCGGCACGCGCGGAAGGTTCGCCCCGAACGCCAGCGGCGATGGCGCGATCGGTGTCCACGAGTTGGGCTGGCCCTCGGCGATGTGATCGTCGCCCTCCCACGGCCGATTCGCCGACGCCTTGCGACCGGCGTGCGCGATTTGAATGGCGGGTACGGTTCCCCAATGCTTCATCGCACGGACGATCGGCTCCAGCGCCGCCGCCTGCTCGTCGTTCCACAGTCCGGCATCGGCCCAGGTGATCCGCCCCTCGGGCGACACGGCCGTCGCCTCGACCGTGACCATCCCGGCCCCGCCGCGAGCGAGCGATTCGTAGTGAACGCGGTGCCAGTCGGTCGCCGCGCCATCCTGCGACATGTACTGACACATCGGCGACACCGCGATTCGGTTGCGCATCGCCGCGTCTTTCAGAGTGAACGGATCGAACATGCTCGCCATGAAACCTCCCGGGATGCCGGACAACACTTGAGCGCTGGGGCCTCTCATGATCGCTACGGCAACAAGGCGGGAGATCGTACCCCATACGATGGGCCGTTCAAACAACGGCCGCAGCAGATTGAACGGTCGCAGAGAACCTGGCGACGGTGGCAATCATGGCCCGTGCCGCCGACCGCCCGGTCGGCCATCAAATCCTGAACCGCTCAAACGTCTTGCCGTTGAATCGGTACGCGCCGTGTTCGTGCGTGCCGAGCCACAAGCCGCCCTGATTGTCCTTGAAGATGGAGATCAGCTTGACAACGTTGTTGCCATCCATGATCGGATAGTGTGTCATCTTCTTGCCGTCGCATCGCCACACACCAAACCCGTAGGTCGCCATCCACAAGTCGCCGGCTTGATCGGAAACAACGCCCTGGTAATAGATTGGGCTTTCGCCCGGTGGAATCACCGCAGAGTCCACTCCCGGTGTACGCACATACTTGAGTAGACCGGCCTCCTGCCCGGCAACACCGTGCGGTTGAACGTGAAACCGAAACTGCGTATTGCAGAACCAGAATGCCCCATCTCGATCCTCAATGATCGAGCGAAAGCCGAACCAGCCGGCGCCGGGGACTTCCGTCAGATGCGGTTCAAACATCCAGTCGATGTGTTTGCCATCGAAACGACTGATGCCGAACATCCCCGTGCCGAACCATTTGTGACCTTTGCGATCGGCATAGACGGTCCAAACGTCATAAGGACTCCAATTGTCTTTATGCGGAATCCGCGCGGTGAGCGATTCTTCGAGCGGGCTTTGTGGAAACTTCAACTGGTACAGCGTCTTGCCGTCGTAGCGACGAGGCCCGCCCGCGCCTGTCATCCATACGTCATCCCGATTGAGCTCCCAACCTTCGCTCGGCGGCGCAGCCCGCTTCATCTCCTTGATCGGCAGCGTCAACAACCGCCGGCCATCGAACCTGCTGACACCTGCGTTCGTGGTGATGAGGATGTCACCCGTCGGTCCGTGCTGTTGAATGCCGCGCACATGATCGTGGGCGAGTCCGTCCTTTGTTGTATAACGAGTCAGTGTCTTGCCGTCGTAACGGCACACACCGTTGCCATCGCTGCCGAACCAGTAGTTGTCGTCCTTGTCCTGGAAGACATACCAGCAGCTATCGCCGATGTCTGAAACGATCTCCCCCCGGGCTGGTGCGATCGTTTGTTCGCCCGCGGCGGCGCAACCCGCGAGCGCCGAAGCAAGAAAGCCCGCCAGCAAGAGGCAGGGCACGCCGAGCCGATGCGAGCAAGATGTGAAGACCGACCGCGATTTTTTCATGTGAAGCGGCTCCCGTAGTGAGGACATTTGACCTTACGCTCGCCGCGTCTTCGTTGCGTGCCGTGTCGGACGGCTCTGTCATGATAATCCGATTCAAAACCCGCGAAGTAACGGGCGTGTCACAGGCGTCGAGCGTGGCCGCGGTCGAGATTCATTCGGCCGATTTGCCCGATCCGCACGTTCGGCCCCGCCGGGACAGCCGTCCATTGAGCCGGCACTCATCGGGCGTGAAATCCGAAAGCGATGCACGTTCTAACTTGGGTTCCGAGCGAGCCCAAACCAGGGGATAGCCATCATGCCGGAGTACCACTCCCGTCGGGACTTTCTTGGCGCCATGGCGACCGCATGCGGCGCGTCGACGATGATCGGTTTGAGCGCGACCCATGCCCGCGCAGACACACCGCACGGCAGCGAGCGACCGCCGGAGTCAACCGCTGCTTCCGTGGCGCCGGAGTTCCCCCGCCAGGAACTGGACACCGTCCGTGAGGTCGTCGGCGCGTCACACGCCCGCTTCGACCGCGTCAAGGAGCTTGTCACCGCCCGCCCGGCGCTCGCCAAGGCCGCGTGGGACTGGGGTTTCGGCGACTGGGAAACAGCCCTCGGTGCCGCGTCCCACACCGGTCAACGCAAGATTGCCGAATTGCTGATTCAGCACGGCGCGAGACCCAACCTTTTCACGTTCGCCATGATGGGCCAGGTGGATGTCCTGCGCGCCGTCATCACCGCCAATCCCGGAATCGAACGCATCCACGGCCCGCACGATATCACCCTGCTACAACACGCACGCAACCGGCTGTCGCACGATGACCTGTCCAATGCGGAACGCGAGCGCGCCAAGAAGACCGTCGCCTATCTGGAGTCGCTGCCCGGCGCGGATCTCACCGCGCCCGATGAGCCCGTTTCCGACAGCCAGATGCAGGCATACGTGGGCCGCTACCGATTCGGCGACGGCGAGGACGGCGTGCTGACCATCGGAATACACCGAACCGCGCACCTCACCATCGGTCGTGGCAAGGAATTCCCGCACATCATCAACCGAGTGGAAGCGCACGCTTTTGCCCCCCGCGGCGCGCCAAACGTTCGCTTGCGATTTGAAATGAAAGACGGCCGCGCCGAGACGCTCACCGTCCACGACCCGATCCCGCTTCTCAAAGCCGTGCGAACGTCCGACGCCGGCTAGCGAGGCGGATGCACGAACTTCCACTCGGGGCGACCGGCCACCCGTTGAACTCTTTTGCGCTCCTGCGTTGAGAATGGAGACGCGAAGCTCAAGTTTGCCGAAGACGCTCGACGCGAAAATCGTTGCCGAAGGGCATCAACGACCATGGACAGGCTGCGCGACGGACGAACTGACAACCTCATGCGCCGGACGTGAAAAGCCTTTCGAACCCAGAATAGGGTGTGAGCGGGATGAGTTCGAAGTGGATGAGGTTGTGGCGAACCAGGGGCAAGGTCGCGAGAACCTCCCTCGCGCGCTCCGCGTCGGGGCACTCCAGGACAAGCACCGCGGTGTGGCGGTCCGTGCGGAAGTGCGCCTCGCGCACGATGCCGGAGAGGTAGAGATCCCACAATGCCTTGGCCTCTTCACGGAGGTGAGGGCGAAACGCTTCTGATGAGATACCGGGTTCTTCGACCTCAAGTGCGAGTAGTTTCACGATGAGCTCCGCGAGTGGGTGGGGTCGTACGAGACTTACCTAAGATTCTCCTGCGCCGCCGGAGACGACGATTGTATACGCACACCACGAACAAGGCGGCAGCAGCAGTGTAATCCCCCTTGGATTGACGATCGAACCGAATCGGGGCGGCCGGCCACCCGTTGAACTTTTCCTGGCTGTGTTTCAGAAGTCAGAGCCGGCGGCGCCTCGCCTCCAATCGGGCCGACGCGAAAGCCCCCCCTCGCCGGCGGTCGGGCTCCTGGTACGGGCGCAACTTGACGGATACGACCCGCTAGCGCGCCTCAACTCATGGCCTTCGGCGCGTTCCCTTATATTCCCGCCGGCCTATGCGACCCAATGCCAATTCACGAATTCATGCACGCACCAGAGCTGCAACGCGAAGAACACCACGGCCATCACGGCGAAGGTCCAGGACCGCAGCGCCGGACGAATCAGCCCAACAGGCACGGTGACCAGCGGCCAAGCCATGAGGGCGTAACGCGAGAAGGACATCAGATCGTTCTTCGTGAGTAGTGGAATGACGATGATGGCGGCGGAGTAAGCCCATTCCGTGGGTGACAACCGCCGGACACCCAAGGCAAGCAGAAGCCCGGCCAAGACCAGCACGAGAAAGTCTATCTTCGAACGGTGAAACCCATGACCCGGAAGCGTCGGAAACTCCAGCAACTTCCCGTAGGTGTTCTTGTACAGGTTTTGCAAGTGCCCGCCCCCATTGTAGCCCCACCACTCGATCACGCGAGAAAAGTAAAAGGCGTCGCCGGTCCGCACCGCGTTATGCCATAGGAATAAGCCCAGCGGAATCGCTGCCAGCATCGCGCCAAACAGTAAGCTCCCGACGCGGCGCCAAGGTTGCGCCCGGTCGCGGCAAAGGTCCACCGCCAGGGCCAGCGGCGGGACAATCGCCAGCGCCAGCCCATTGGGCCGCGTAACCAACCCAAGTCCGACCCAAATCGCGGCCAGCCACCAGCGTCGCTTCGCGCAGGCATGGAAAGTGAGAACGCTCAGGAACAGGAACAGGCTTTCGGTGAATGGCACGTGAAGAAACATCGCGAACGGCCAGGTGGCCAAAAGCACAACGCTCCAGATTGCCGCCTGCTGGGACATTTTCTGTGCAAGCAATCGGTAGAGGAGCATGAGCGCCGCCACACTGATCAGGTTGGCGGCGAAGTACGCGGCCGCGTTCCAGTCGCGGATCACCGACTGGGCGGCGCGTATGGTGATGGGCCATAAGGGGAAGAACGCGTACTTCAGCCTCGTATCGGTGTTCGCAATCAGTTTTGGCCCGCGACTTTGTCCGCGGTTATTGAGTTGTTCGCGTGTCGGGTAGCCGTCTTCAGCGATGGCGAGGTACCACTGGGCGTCGGATGTCACCCAAAGTTCGACGAAGTTGATATTCGCAGGGTTGGCGTACCTGTCGATCAGACGGTGATGATGGTAGTTATGTTCATAGTCGCGCCGGCTGAGTTGGCCATGCCGGGCGAAAAAGACCCCACCAACCGCGATCAGGATCTTGATCGCCACAAGGGTGGCAAGGAGGAGTTTTGCTTGTCGGGAAATTCTAACGGGACGTAGCTCGCTTCTCTGGCCCATTCTCTTGCTCTTTTGTCGCGATGCGGCAATCGAAGCGACTGGACACTAGTTGAACTTTTTCTGCGTTCCAACACTGGAATCGAGGATCTGCTGGCCAGTGAACCCTGAAATCCAGCCCGTAAGAGATCGCTCTCAAAATGGATTCTCCGAGTTTTCCGATTGCTTGAGGACCAATTCGTTGTCCTTGACTGACCATTCGTTCCGGGTCCACTGTTTCAGCAGTGGAAGGAGGAGGCCCCTGCCCCTGAAGGAATGTTTGTTCTGAAGGTTTGCTCGATAAGCGGTTAGCACGCGGTCAACCTGCGCGCTGGTAAGTTCGTCAAACTTCGCCAAGAGGTATTCAACGTTGGAGCCAGATTCGGCGAAGCTGCGAGATTCCGCATATGCCGCGAGCGCGCACTCGAAGAGCCGAGACTTGTCGGTGAGTCGCTTGGTCAATAGGTCAAAAGTCCTGAGCGCAATGCTATCCGTGTCCGACCAATTGCATCCGCCGAGGCCCTGCCCTTTCCCCATGAGCCCATAAGGATCACGGCCAAGTCTTACGGCAATGAGTGGCACGCCACGCCCGATTGCGACCCCAACCTCTTGGTCGGTCCAATTGCTCTCGTGAAAATCGGGCGTGAGCAGGGCGACCAAGGCATCCATACTGAATAGCGCACGCTCAATTTCTCGCTGCCATTCTTGCGTCGGTTCGATGTCCTCGTGCGCCACGAAGGCACCGATACGGCAATGTGCGAACGACTGCTTCAGTCGCGAAGTCTCGACCTTGACCGTTGCCTTGTGGCTAAGAAACACGCGGACGTGATACGCCCCCCATATTCGCTTCAATGCATCTGCTGGTACGGAGTGCGCGGCTATTAGCGGCCGATAGACGCCTGATTCCTCGCGCCAGCGATCCTGCTCCGCGATACTCATCTCGATGAATACTTGGCTGACATGCTCGTTCTGGCAGTTGTTGAGCTTGTTCAAGTCCGCTGCGATCCGGGATTGCACCTCGTCTTTCTTGTCGAGAACTTGCAGGAAGATGTCTTCTTGGACGGCTAGTATGACGGCGTGGCCGTACGTGCCACCATTCCAGTTGTCGTAGTCCCAGCCTTCGTGAATTGACACAATTCCGTTTACGACGATTTCACGTAGGATCGGCTCACTGTCTCGCTCATACAGGCGGCTCAGTGTCGCGAGATACAAGTCCAAGCGGCCGGGAAGCTGGAACTTGGGCATATCCGGTGACACAGTGAACAAGGCCCTGATTTAGTGATTTCGCCTGCCCGCTTGAGCGTAAGTCGGTGTACCGTGAAATCCGCGAAAGAAATCGGGGCGACTAGATTCGAACTAGCGACCTCCTGGTCCCAAACCAGGCGCTCTAACCAGACTGAGCTACGCCCCGGGCGGTCGCAATTATACGATTGATTCTCCGGCCCGACCATCCGGGCATTCCGCCCGTGAACTCATCGGGCTGCTTCGCGGATTTCGGCACGGTCCGCGACTGCTACGTCTGAATCGCGCACTGGCCGATCAACAGGCAGTAGCCGTCGGGGTCGTGGACGCGCAGCTCGCCCTCGGGCATGTAGAACGGGTGGGAAATCTCAAACACGGTGCGGCAGCCGGACCGCCGCGCGGCCTCATCGGTGCTTGGCTCACGACCTTCTTCGCAATGCCCAAACGCGCCGCCATCGGCCAGCCCGTTGGCGAGCAGGTGCGCCCGCATCATGGCGATGTTCTCGCAGTAGAGATAGAACAACACCGCCTGCTGACGCGGATCGACCGGCCCGCTTGCGGCGGTGAGCATCAGATGCCCGCGGCCGCTGGTAATCCAGGCCCACTGAGTCTTTCCCGCGTGTTGCACTTTGTCGCGCACGCTGAAGCCAAGCAGCGCGTAGAACGCGATCGACGCCTCCACGTCGGCGACGTGAACCATGGGGATGACTTCGTAGACGGTGTCGGCGGGGGTCGTGGTCATGGTCGATTCAACGAGTCTTGCGCCCAATGCTCACGCGCCGGCGATGGGGGCGTTAGTCTTACAATTCGTAGCGCGCTTTGTTCGACACGCCCGCGAAGGCGAGAGTTCATCGTGCATGGAGTGTCACAGGACTCCCGCTTTCGCGGGAATGACAAGGCAGTCGTTCCAGCATGTTGGAATCGCAATCAATTCAGCCTACTGCCCGCCCTGTTCCCACAGACCGCAGATATTGCCCTGCGGGTCTTTGATCGCCGCGTACGCGCCGACGCCGGGCACGGGCGTGCGAGGCAGGGCGACCTCGGCCCCGAGCTTCGTCGCCTTCGCGATGGCGGCGTCGATGCTCTCCACCTCGACGTAATTCATCCACGGATGCTGCGGATGCATGCGCTGCATGACCGCGCCGTTGATGCCGGGCTGATCCGAGCCGGTGTCGGCCAGCCAGTACTCCGGTCCGTCAAACGGGGCCTTGGTGAACTTCCAGCCGAACAGCTCGCCGTAGAATTTTGTCAACTGCCCCGGCTGGTCCGCGGGGATTTCGAAGTGAACGATGCGATTGGATGCCATGGAAACTGCTCCATTCAGGCCGCGAATGTCGACGGCCAAGATTCCGGTTCCTTCGGGCCACGCGCTCATCGCTGCGTTGCTCGGCGCTTTGCGTCACGGCAAGTCCCAGGCCTCACGGTCGCAGCTCGGATTCCTGCTCGGCCGATTTGTCTGGTAGCTCCGCCGATTGCGATTCTGATTCCGGGCCGTGACCGGCCCGACTCGGAACAACGCCGCCTTGCAGCGGCATGTCGTGCACGTCCACGGCGAGGTCGCCAAAGGCTCGCCCGCGGGCGCGCAGCGCGTGCATCACCCACATCATCACACCGGCGAGCGCGTAGCCGCCCGCGATCTGATACGCACGATGCAGGTACGTATGCTCGGGGAAGTTCACGAAGAACCGCGTGCCCGCGAAGTATTCCTCCGTCCGCTGATAGAACAACAATTCCTGCGGACTCAACGCGAACGGCCCCGGCTCCACGCGAAACGCGTGCTGAAAACCGAGCAGCGTCATGGCCGCTCCGATGAAGCACCAGATCGCCGCGGGTCGAAATCGCCGGTCGATCAAACAGGCGCACGCCGCCGAGAAGATGATCCCCGTGATGACAAACCCGCTGTTCGCCCCGGCCAGCGAGTAAACACCAATGGGCCACCAGCTGTCCGTCAACGCGGTCTTGAGCTTCTCCCCGTGCGCGACCAGCATCGGCAGGATGCCGCCCGTCGCGCCGCTGCCGGTGAGAATCGCCGGCACCAGCAACACCGCGATCATCGCCACCGCGGGAAAGAAACCGATCGCCACGGCCGGATAATGCCGCGTCGGTACGGCCGAGTAACTCTGCGCGGCAATGATGATGCCGATGTACATGACGATCGCCATGCCGCTTTCCATGGGGATGACGCTGACAATGAGCGCGCCCAGCCCGAGCGTGAACGCGATGGTGAAGAACAGGCCGTTGAGAATGGAGTAGCCGCTGCGCGCGCCCAGGGCCTTCCAGCCGGGATGGCCGATGTAGATGGTTGTCGGGAAGCAACTGCCGAACAGTCCGGCGGCGATCGTGCCGACGCCGTTGACGGCCATGCTGACGCCGGTGTGGTATCGGTCGCCCGCGGCCTCGGCCGACTCGATGTTCTGCAGCGAGCCGATCGCGTTGACGAGCCCCATCGGCACGATGACGCCGAGAAACGACCAGAGCAGATTCCGGTCGGTCGTCATCAGGCTGACGATGTCGCCCCAGCACAGCGTTGGCTTATGAACCGCGACGAGCTTCGCGGCCTCGCGCACCCTGTCCGCATCCATGATCGGGGTGCCGACGGCCAGCGGCACGGTCCATGCCAGCGCTGTCCCGACCAGGACGGCAACGAGTCCGGCGGGCAAGCCAAACGGAAATCGCACATGCCCGAAGTAGCCGATCAGCACGATGAACAGCGGCACCATGGCGACGAGAGGCCGCTCGAAGATTTGAAACGCGAACGGGCTGGCGATGAAGATGATGCCGATGGCGGCGAGCGCCGAGAGCAGCGCGGCCCGCGGCGTGACGCGGCGAATCCAGCCGCCGAGAAACGCGCCGAGGAACTCAATCACCCCGCTGCCGATGCAGGCGATGAGGCCGACCTTCCATGCGATGTCGGCGGCCCGCTGCGGGCCGAACTCGGGGTTGCCGCTGTAGCGCGAAAAAACCGGGGCCATGATGAACAGGATGTACGCGAAGACGCTCGGCGTGTTGATGCCGTAGGGCAGCGCGGTGCAGGTCGCGTTGCCGTCGCGCCGGGCGACCCATTGCGCCTGGATCGCATAAAACAAATTGCCCACGAGCAGGCTGACGGCGATGCCGGGGAAGACGGTCGTAAAAAGAAGGGTGTCTGAAAAGCCGCAAAGTTCCTTACACAGCGACGCGATAACCAGCACCTGCACGAGGTTGTCGACCGCGAGGCCGAAAAAGCCGTCGAGATCGCCCTTGCAGAACAGCGGGTAGCGGATGGATTTCATGCGAGACGCCAAAGCCAAACGTCAAATCAAAGAGCCGATTGCGCAAGCAATCGAAGCCGACGCATCTCATCGCAGCACCGCGCGCTACTGCGGATTCGATCGACTGCGACAATCATACCCAATTCATGCCGCATCCGCCTGCATTGTTTGATCGTGAGATGGGCGAAGTTCCGCATTGGCACACCCGGCCGGCGGCCTTATCATGGCCCCGTCGCATCCAACCATTCTCCATCAAGCGAGGGCATCATGGCGGACAGCACGAGCAAGGGCGGGCTGGAGGGCGTCCACGCGGGCGCGACTTCCGTCTGCGAAATCACCCAAACCAGCCTGCGCTACCGCGGCTACGACATCTCCGATCTCGCCGAACACTCCTGCTTCGACGAAGTCGCGCACCTGCTGATTCATGGCGAACTGCCGAACAAGTCTCAACTCGCCGCGTTTCGACAGCGCGTGCAGGCCGCCATGACGCTGCCCGAGCCGGCCGCCCGCGCCCTCGCCGACATGCCCAAATCCATTCCGCCGATGGACATGCTTCGCACCGTGACCTCCATCATCGGCCACTTCGACGCCGACGCACAAGATCATTCGCGCGACGCCTGTCTGCGCAAGAGTGAACGCCTGCTCGGCCAGACCGCCGCCGCACTCGGCGCCTGGTCGCAGAAGACCCAGGGCGTCGCCGCCATCAAGCCCGACCCCAACGCCTCGCACGGCGCGAACATCCTCGCCATGATCCTCGGCAAGCGCCCCAGCGACCTCGCCGGCCGCGTTTTCGACGGCACGCTCATCCTCTACGCCGAGCACGAGTTCAACGCCTCGACGTTCACCGCACGGGTCATCGCCTCGACGCTGTCCGACATGCACTCGGCCGTCAGCGGCGCGATCGGCGCGCTGAAGGGCCCACTGCACGGCGGCGCGAACGAAGCCGCCATGAACCAGTTCCTCGACATCGGCAAGAAAGAAAACGTTCAGAAGTGGTTCGACGACCTGAACGCACACAACAAGGCACAGCCCAACAACAAACGCCTCATCATGGGATTCGGTCATCGCGTCTATAAGAACGGCGACCACCGCGCCGGCATCCTTCGCGGCTGGTCGATGCAGCTCACCAAAGAAACCGGTCAGAGCCACTGGATCGACATCGCCGACGCGCTGCAGGCCCTGATGCTCAAGGAAAAGAACATCCACCCGAATCTCGATTACCCCGCGGCGCATGCCTATTACCAGATGGGCGTGCCGATCCCGCTGTACACGCCGATCTTCGTGTGCAGCCGCATCACCGGCTGGTGCGCCCACATCATGGAGCAGTACGCGAACAATCGCATCATCCGCCCGTTGAGCGAATACACCGGCCCGGCGCTGCGCCCCGTCCCGCCGATGGACAAACGATGACCGGCTGTTCGTGGCCCGCTCCTGAAAGTGTCATATTTGAGGCACGCCCATGCGCCTGAAACTGCACCATTGGATTCTCATATCGATGGTGCTCGCCGGCGCGGCCGGGCTGGCCGTGAACGAATGGGCGCCGCGCGCCGCCGACGGCGGGCCGAACGCCCGCGTCGCGTGGTTCGTCCACTGGGTCGCCGAGCCCGCAGGGCAGATCTTCCTGCGACTTATTTACATGATCGCTGTGCCGCTGGTCTTCTGCGCCTTGGTGCTGGGCGTGGCCGGCATGGGCGATTTGCGCAAGCTCGGCCGCGTGGGGTTCAAGTCGTTCCTGTTCACCATCGTGTTGTCGGGCATTTCGGTCGCCGTCGGACTGGGACTGGTCACGTCGCTCAAACCCGGCGCGGGCCTTTCGCCGGAGAAGCGCGCCGCCCTGCTGGAGCGTTACACGAGTGACACAACGAAGACACTCGCCAACGCCCAGGCCGCCAAGACCCCGCGCGACGCCCTGCTCGACATCATCCCCAAGAACCCGATCCAGGAAATGGTCGGCGCGATGGACGGCTCCAGCCCCGGCGGCGGCATGCTCGCCGTCATGTTCTTCTCGCTCATCGTCGGCGTCGCCATCACGCTCGCCCCGGAGAAAACCGCACCGCTCGTCTCGCTGTTGGAAGCCACCTACGAAGCCGTCATGCAGATCATCAACATGGCCATGCGGCTCGCGCCCTTCGGCGTCGCCGGGCTGGTCTTCGCCCTCACCGCCATGCTGGGGTTGGAGATCCTTCACACGCTCGGCTGGTTCGTCGTCGCCGTCATGAGCGGGCTGGGCTTTCAGATGCTTGTCGTCTATTCGCTCCTCATTCTCGTCGTGACGCGAACCAGCCCGTTCAAGTTCTTCGCGCGAATCAGCGAGGTCATGCTCACCGCCTTCGCCACGAGCAGCAGCAGCGCCACGCTCCCAACGGCCCTGCGCGTCACCGAGAAAAACCTCGGCGTCCGCCGCGACATCACCAGCTTCGTCCTCACCGTCGGCTCCACCGCCAACCAGAACGGCACGGCGCTCTACGAAGGCGTTACGATCCTCTTCATCGCCCAGGTCTTCGGAGTCCACCTCGAGTTTCAGCAACAAATCGTCGTCATCCTCATGGCCATCCTCGCCGGCATCGGCACCGCCGGCATCCCCGGCGGCAGCCTGCCCATGATCGTCGTTGTGCTCAACTCCGTCGGCGTCCCCGGCGAGGGCATCGGCATCATCCTCGGCATCGACCGCGTGCTCGACATGTGCCGGACCGTCGTCAACGTCGCCGGCGACATCGCCATCGCCAAGTGCGTCGACACGACCGAGCCGGCCGCGCCCGCTCATCCTCCGCCCGCCTGAATCGCCGCGGCTTGTCGGATCGGCCGCGCGGCATACACTGGATTGACCGTGGCCGCGAAGCTGCTCGACACCCTTCTCGCGAAGTTCGCCGCGAATCACGCGCGACTCTCAACGCGCCGATTCTTCCGCGCCGTTGCAGACGCCCGCCGAACCCAGCAGCACTTGCTCGCCGACATCCTTCGCCGCGCCGCCGCCAGCGACTTCGGCAAGCGCCACGGTTTCGATAAAATTCGCAACGACGCCGACTTTCGCCGCGAGGTGCCCATCCGCACCTATGCCGACATCGCCGACGACATCGAGCGCGTCCGCCGCGGCGACACCACCGCGCTGCTTCCGCCCGGCAGCCGCGTCCTCATGTTCGCCATGACCAGCGGCACCACCGCGCAACCCAAATACATCCCTGTCACGAGCGAGGTCCTCGCCGACTGCCGCCGCGGATGGAACATCTGGGGCCTCAAGGCTCTGCTCGATCACCCCGGCTCGATGCTGCGCCACATCGTGCAGGTCGTCAGCCCGATGAACGATCACGTCGCTCCGGGCGGCGCGCCCTGCGGCGCGATCACCGGCCTGCTCGCCGCCACGCAGAAGAAACTCGTGCGGCGGTACTACACAACGCACCCCGCCGTCGCCCACATCCCCGACGCCGCCGCGAAGTACTACACCATCATGCGGCTCGCGATCGTGCGCGACGTCTCGTGGATGGTCACCGCCAACCCCGCCACCCTGATCACCCTCGCTCGCACGGCAAACGACCGCCGCGCGCAGCTGATCCGCGATGTGCATGACGGCAAGCTCGACGAATCGCTGCCCATTCCAAACGACGTGCGCGCCGTGCTCTGGGATCGCCTCAAGCCCGACAAATCTCGCGCGAAACAGCTCGAGTCCCTCGCCGCCCGACACGATGCACTGCTACCCCAGCACTATTGGCGATTGAGTTTCCTCGCCCACTGGACCGGCGGCACGATGGGCCTCTATCGCCCGCAAATCCGCCAGTGGTTCGGCGAAACGCCAGTGCGCGACATCGGTCTCATTGCCAGCGAAGGCCGCATGTCCATCCCTATCGACGACGAAACCGCGACCGGCGTCCTAGCCGTCACCGGTCAGTTCTTCGAGTTCATCCCCGCCGATCAATACGGCCGCGCCCGGCCCGACACGCTCCTCGGTCACGAGCTGCAAGTCGGAGCCGAATACTTTGTCGTGCTGACAAACGCGGGCGGGCTGTATCGCTACGATCTGGGCGATCGCGTGCGCGTGACGGGCTTTCTCGGCGAAGCGCCGATGATCGAGTTCTTGAGCCGCGATGCGCACACCTGCTCGCTAACAGGTGAGAAACTCACCGAGCATCAGGTCGTCGCCGCGGTGCAATCGGTTGCCATCGATCCGCGGGTTTCAGCTCTCCAAGGGCGAGTCGCCGTGGCGAACCGCGCGGCCGCTCACGAACAACCAGGCGCCGATTTCATCGTCGCGCCGGTCTGGGGCGAGCCGCCGCACTATCGCCTGTATGTTGAGGAAAATGCAACCGGACCGCGCGAGGCGTCGCCCGAGTATGAGACCGACTTGGCCGCGCGATTCGACGCTGCCCTGTGCAAACTGAACATCGAGTACGAATCAAAACGCGCCAGCTTGCGATTGGGGCCCGTGCAGGTGGTCATGCTGCCCACGGGGACCATCGCCCGGCGCGATGCCGCCATCCGCGCCAAGCGCTCCCATACCAGCGAGCAATTCAAGCACCAGTACCTGCTGACCCGCCCCGGCAGCGACGATGATCTGAACCGCCGCTAAGCGCGCAATGAGCCGCCGACCGCACAACGAAGTGAATACTTAGGAATCATCCCCTCGGGTGGCATGGCCGCGGCCATTGGCGGTCATGCGAACCAAGAAATGCCGCGCCGACACAACGCTATAGCCTCAATTGACTTACTTCAAACCCGGTCTATTTCATTGCCCTTGCTGCTGTCCAAACCCGACAGTTTACTCCGTCAATCGCGTGGGGGAGAATCCTATGTGCCGTTACAACTTCTTCACCGCAGGCTAGACGGCTTCGCCTGTTCGACATTTGGACGCTTTGGCCATGGACCACAATCGGAAGCTGGAACGCGATGTAATGAAGTTGTTGCTCCAAGGGGAACACCTCAAGTTACAAATCCTGGCGCAACAATTTGCGCTTGCGACGCTGGAAAACTTTGAGCTGACAGGTGCGGGTTTTTTTGCGACATACAATGTACCTCCAACCGCACCGCGACTGGATCACGGCGGACATCTGCATATTGGCGATGTGATCGCCGAGCTGAAAGGCCTTAGGCATGGAGCAGGATTTGTGCTCCATGTGAAGAACGGCACGATAGACTTTCTGGAAGGTTATTCGTATGAGGAGCCATGGCCCGCAGAGATAAAGGACTTCCGACTGATGTATCAAACCCGTGATAAAAAGAGAGATTTGTCCTGCTTGGATGATTAGTATGGACCTCCTAATACTGGGTGAGAGTTTCGGCCATTCTTGTTACAGAGGCACCGACAGAGGTACGCCGCAATATCAGGAGGCACTTCCTGAAGTTCATCCTGTTAATCAGGCATTCCTCTGGTATGTAAATAATCCCGCCAATGACGGTGGAGGAATCGTGCAAGACCTCGGCCAAGCCCGCGCGCTGATAAGAGAATATGGAAGGCTGACGCCGCCTCAGAAATTCGAGCTAGTCGAGATGATCTATGACGATCACAAGCCCGAATTGGCAGGTGAGTTTCTGGGCTTCGATGTGACGGAGTTGTATTGTCACTCAATATTGGAGGCCGGCCTGCAATTCAATTTGGAAAGGCATCAGAGGGCAATGGAAGCAAGCGATGCGTTTCGCTCAATCGCACCGCTGGTTCGATTGTTTAAAGAGTATTTCTCAAACCGCCTGAATGAGCATGTTCTCCTGCCGGATAAGGAAACGGCTGACTACTGCCTCAATTGTGCTGCAACGCTCATGAAGTTTGACGCTGAACTTTTTGATATGCCGCCAGAGTCGCTCCGAGTCATTGGCCTGCACAGTGTTGCACCGGAGTCAGAATGAGTCCGCTACAGAAGGCTGTTATGAAGCGAACTAAGAAGTTGCCCTTCATCCTTCGCTACGCGACTGGAGCCGCATTCTTGATTGTTACTTTGGGCTGCGCACCCAAGGAATTGGTTTGGACTGTTCTGCCATGCTTGAACTGCTTCAGGCCCGCTCAATTCACATACCCGTGGCGATGCCCAAACACGACAGTTTACTCCGTCAGCAGAATCGGGGAGAATCCTCTGCATCGCAAGCCATTTCGATGGTTTCGCGACTTCTTTCTATTGTTAGCTGTAATCGACCGGACGGAGCGAACGACAATGCTGGTGCAGACAATTCAAAACCACTCTGCAAGGGCTCTTCGTGACTACGGAATGCTCGCGGGAGAATTTCACGTCGTTTGCGCGATGTTTTGCTATCCGCCTCAAAGCCCAACCTACGTGCTCGATTCAACTCGACTGTTGCATGTGCCCGTTGAGTTGTTCTCGGTGATAGACGGACAGATTTCTCGTCATTGGCGATTTGGATGTGACGTTAAATACAAAATGAGGCGAGCCGAATCTGTGTCTTTCTGGGGGTATTCGGACTTTGTCAATGATAATGACCATCGCGCAGCTTTGTTTGATGGTGACCCGGGCGCCGAAGCCGTCTTCAAGAAGTATTGTGATCTCTGCACCCTGGAGTTTAGGCTTGCGCACGTCGAGCATGTTGCTGCATGGGTTAATGATAATAGAGTAACTTGTGCGTCCTGCGGCAAGACTTGGGACTGTGAACTGGACATAAATCAAATGGTGCGCTGCCCCTTGTGCACGACTCTTCAACACAAGCCCGCCAAATTGATCTTGGGGCATTAGCGACGGCAAGAAACACACATCGCGGCATGACCGGCAAAATGTCAGTCGAAGACGGCCTTGCATGCGGCCCAAATTGAAAGCGTTTCACCCCCCGCCCGGCGACTGCACCCACTCCGCGATCAACTCGACCACGCGCTTGTCCACATGCCCGGCCTTTTCGTACTCCGCCGGCGTCGCCTTCTTCTTGCCCGCCATGAACAGGTGATTGAGATTCTCATACCACTTCAACGTCGCATTCGGCCGACCCTTCAGCGCCGCCGAATAAATCTCGAAATCCGCCTTCGTCACCTGGTAATCCCGACCGCCGCCGATCACCAGCACCCGCGGCGTCATCGTCGACAATAGCTTCACCGATCGGGCGATCGCCTCGTTCACGTCGTTCCAATACGCCGCCGGCACGCCCAGCACAGCCTCGCCCTTTTTCGCCTTGCCGCCGCGAATCCGCTGAACGGCCGCTCGCGTCTCGCGCGCCACCTTGCGATGGGCCTCCTTTTGCGCGCCCTTCAGCGACGCGATGTAGTCCAATTGCTCCAGAACGACATCGTACATATCGCGCCCCGTGCCGGCCGCCATGATGATTCCGCTCAACTTCCTGTCCGCTTCCGCGATGAGCGGCGCCACGCTCGCGCCCAGACTGTGCCCTAGCACGAAGACGCGGTTCGGGTCGATGTTGCCGCCCTGCTTGCGCACAAACCGCGCCGCCTCCACCGCGTCTTCAATCACTTCTTCCTTGATCCCGAAGTTCTCGAGCGACTTGATCTTCGCTCCGTGCGCGAACGTCCGCTTCTCATACCGCAGCACCGCCACCCCGCGCGACGCGAGGCCTCCCGCCAGGTCGCGTAGCGGTTTGTTCGGCCCGATCGTCTCGTCCGCGTCATGCGGGCCCGACCCGTGCACGAGGATCACCACCGGATGCAGCGAGCGCGAGATGGGAACCGTCAGCCTGCCCTTCAATCGCCAGCCCGGCAGCCCGAACTCGACATCCGTCTCCTGATAGGAGCTCGGCTCGTCGTACGGCGCCTTTTCATACGCCACCGCTTGCACATCGGGTTGAATGAACAATCCCGTGATCTGGTGCTTCGCCGTCAGCACGATCCGAAACCGCATCGCCCCCTTCTCAAACCGTGCGGGAATCAGCACCACGTCGTGCGCGCCGGACCGCTCCCCCGTCGGCTCGCCCAGCGACACCATCTTCCCCGCCTGCGCGACCAGGCCCTCCATCGTTTCGCGCAGCTTGTCCGGCCCCAGCGCCGACGCCATCGTCTTATCAAAGTGCTTCACCGCCTCGTCGTATTGCCCATCGAAGATCGCCCGCGCCGCCTCCCGAGCAATCGTGATGTTCTTCGCGTCCACGCCGCCTGCTTCGCTCACGCTGCCCACACCCAGCACCAGTCCCAGCGCCAACCCAATCACGTGTTTCTTCCGATCCATGACGCATGTCCTTTCGCTTGGCGCTTCCAACCGCGCTTCCCAACCGCACATACCACGCCGCATCGATATTTCAACGATCATTGAAACGATCTCACCGCACCCATCTCACGCGCCGTCGCGTCCTACCTTGATTCACATTCCGGCAACTCACAGCCCCCTGCCGCACCCGAAATTTGTACCCCCGCCCGTATCCTCGTAGACTAACCCTTGCAGGAGCCGCCACTTGACCGTTCAGCGCCGCCCATCCCGACGATCCCTCTCCCATGGCTGGGCCATGCTCTGCCTCGCCCTGGTCGGCTGCAACATCCCGCCGTATCGCGCCAATTTCAATTCCGACGACCCCACCGAGCGCATCATGGCCGTCCAGGCTGCTGCCAAGGCCGGTGACCGGTCAGCCGTCCCGCTCATCGTGGACCGCCTCGAAGACGAAGACAACGGCGTGCAGTTCTTCGCCATGCTGGCGCTGGAGCGACTTACGGGCGAGCGATTCGGGCTGGAGTCGGGCCAGAGCAGCGCCGAACGCCTCGCCGCCATTCAGCGCTGGCGCGCCTACATTGACCAGGGCGCGCACAAGGTGTCGATGAACCAGGGCAATCCCCGGCAGGAAACAACGCCGGCCGTCGAGCGTTTTGGATCGGGAAGCGTCGCCCCCGAAGAGGTCAGAGACTGATGTCAGATTCCAATCGCGTGGAACTGTCGATCAACAGCAGCACCAAGAGCCTGCCGATCGTGCGCGGGGCCGTCGAACGCATGGCGGGCCTCGAAGGCTTCGGCGAGACCGACGCCCACGCGCTCACCTGGGCCATCGACGAAGCGCTTTCCAACGTCATCAAGCACGGCTACGAGGGCAAGCCCGACCAGCCGATTCAGATCACGCTCGCCCCCGTGAAGTCGAACGACGGCCGACCGGGCATCGCCGTGACCGTGCGCGATCAGGGGCGACAGGTCGATCCGGCGACGATTCGCAGTCGCAATCTGGAGGACGTGCGGCCCGGCGGACTGGGTGTGCACATCATCCAGACCGTGATGGACTCGTTTGAATACAGTTGCCCGCCCGACGGCGGAATGCAGCTCGACATGGTAAAGTACGTGTCGCCGCAACCGGCGGGCGGTGCTTCGGCCTGATGCAATCAGGGCGGCGCGGCGGATGCGGCAATAAGTCGGCCGGCAAGACAGGGATGAGCCGGCTTTTTTCGATAGACAGCGGCGTCGGATGGATGGTGGCGGCGCCGTCGGGAAAGAGAAGTCAGTCATGGCGGAAAACTCGGGCCTTGTGAAGAGCATCGACAAGCACACCGACGGGACGGTCGTCGTCCTCGGCGGCGACATCGACCTGCACCATTCGCCGGCCCTGCATGCGGCGCTGGCCGACGTGGCCGGTGAGCGGCCCAAGCGGTTGGTACTGGACCTGCGCGAAGTGCCGTACATGGATTCGTCGGGCGTCGGCACGCTGGTCGAGGTGTTCCGCCGCGTGCGCGACTACAAGGGCAAGATGGTACTCTTCGGAATGAACCCGCGCGTGCGCAGCGTGTTTGAGATCACCAAGCTGGATAAGTTCTTCACGATTTGTGACGATCAGGCCACCGCCCTGACGGCATAACGATGCAAATGAGCCGATATCGCGCAAGCGATCGAGTTCTTCCGAGCCGCGAGCGAAATTTAACGAGCCGCGAGCTTCAGCTCGCGCGGCCTTATGAACAAGTGTGAACGGTCGATCGCGCATTCAGCGCCGCGCGGGTTGAAACCCGCGGCTCACTTTGTGTGTGACTCATGAGCGACACCCCCGCCCAATCCGACCCGCTCCCCTCCGCCTGGCAGCGCGGCGTCACCGCGCTCGGCGAGGGCGTCCTCTCCGGTGCGGAGAACGGCCGTCGCGTCGTTGCCATGCTCGGCGGCATGATCTACCTCGTCGCCGACACCTTCTCCTGGCTCCACCGCACCGCCATTCGCCGCGAGGCCCCCATCGGCTACGAAAACCTGCTGTCGCAAATGGTTCGCGTCGGCATCCGCAGCATCCCCATCATCGCCCTCGTGCAGACCTTCATCGGCATCATCTTGAGCCTGCAAATGGCCCCGACGCTGCGCAACTACGGCCAGATCGAACGCATCGCCGACATTGTCGTCATCGCCATGTTCCGCGAGCTGGGGCCGCTGCTGTCGGGCATTGTGCTCTCGGGCTTCGCCGGCGCCAGCATCGCCGCCGAGCTGGGCACGATGGTCGAGGGCGAGGAAATCAAAGCCCTTCGCGCCATCGCCCTGAACCCCGTGCGATTCCTCGTCATGCCGCGCTTTCTCGCCACGGTCATCATGCTCACCATGCTGATCGTCATCGCCGATGTCGTCGGCGTGCTCGGTGGATTCATCACCGCGACAGGTGTCTTGAATATCACGCCCGATCGCTACCTCTCCGCCACGCAGGCTGCCGTCACCGTAAAGGATTTTCTTAGCGGCCTGGGCAAAGGCCCCATCTTCGGCCTGCTCATCGCCATCATCGCCTGCTACGAGGGCCTCAACGTCACCGGCGGCGCCGAAGGCGTGGGCCGCGCGACCACCAACACGGTCGTCAAATGCATCGTCGCGCTCATCACCGCCGACGTGGCTGTGACGGCGCTGTTGTATGCGTTCAATATCTAAGGGCTAGATTAGGAACGGGCAGGCCACGAACCCTTCTTTGACTTTTTGGGCAAAAAGTACTATACTGGATTCAGTGAATGAAAGATAAATCCATCGGGCATGCCCTGCATGCCTCCAAGACCGCATCGACGCTGCTGGTCTTGTTCATTCCGAGCCACGACCGAAAAAGCCGGCCGGTCGATCAGGATCAATGGGTCCGGAAGGCACTGGCAACCCTCGGGCGGCTCTTTGGGGGTGCGACGGCCTTCCCGCGCGGCAAGGGCGTCTGGCGAGACGATGACCAGGGCGGCAAATTGCTGTTTGACGAACCGGTGGTGATTCAGTGTTACACCACGATGTCGTCCATTACGAGACAGGCGTCGGCCTTGCGGGACTTCCTGGAGGGAATGGGCCGTGCGACTCATCAGGGAGCCGTAGGATTCGTCGTTGACCGGCACTACATTGAGATACGGTTTCCAGTTGAGTAAGTTGGCGGAAGCAGGGTGACGATCATGGCCCGGAAAATCGACAAAGTTGCTGAATCGCTCGGCGCGGAGATCATCGCGGAATTGCCGGAGGTGGGCGGCGGTGCATTCGGCGCTGCCAGACTGGCTTCCATCGTTCGCTCGCTTAAGCACCGGCTGAAGCCGGGCAGGGGCAAACGGCCGGGCCGCCCGACCGATCGCCGCTGGAAGCATCGCGGCAAGATTCCCATGTCGGCATCAACAAAAAGAAAGCTTGGCGATCTGGCCGAGAAGCTTAGCAATCGCGAGCGGAAGATCAGCCCGATGCAGGTCGCGGCCGAAATTCTGGAACAGGCGCTGATGGAATCAGGTAAGCGGCGCTAAGGCTCGCCGCGCCCCTGGCAACGCCCGCGCACCCCAACTGGGCGAAATCACTTCAGCGATCACAATCGAGGCGAAGGCGACGAAGTCCCCGCCGCCAAATCCGCATGCAGCAACCGATGAAACAAATACTCGCCTGCCTCGCGCCGCACGCTTAGCCGCCCCGCCACGTACGCCCGGCTGTGCAGCCCGCGCTGCACCGCCTCGCAAATGTCGATATCCTCCTGCTGCACACGTTCACCGACGGCCAGGCTCGCGCGATTCCGCGCCGCCGCAGACTCGCCTACGTCGTCGAAGAAGAAATCAAAGATCACCTCGCACCGGTCCGGCCCCAGCGGCAGCACGAGATTCACATCCATCACCCCCTCATACCAGTTCAGCATGAAGTTCGGATGCAGCCAGTAATAATACGCCCGATCGCCCTTGCGCACGGCGGCCGTCTCGGCGTCCTTGCCGCTCTTGAGCGGGCTGTGTTGCAGGCAGAATCGCGCGCCGTTTTCGATCTGGTAATCGCTGTATTCCAGCACGGTGCTTAGACTCTTGTGCAAGTGCGGGACGTGATACCCGCCGTCGAGGTAGTTATCGACGTACACCTTCCAATTGCAGTTGAGGGTCCACCGCCGCCGCTCGAAGAATTTCAACCGCGCCAAATCCAGCTTCGCCACCCCCGCCGCCATGTCACCGAGATGCTCCTTCAGCGACATGCCTTTGTCCGAGAGCCGCACAAACACAAACCGCTCCCACGTCTCCACGGCCACGGGCATCAGCCCCGACGCGTCGCGGTCAAAGCCCTCCACCCCCTCGAACTCCGGCGCGCCTTTCAGACGCCCGTCGAGATCATACGTCCACCCGTGATACGGGCAGCGCAGCACCGAGCACGACCCGCACTCCTCCGTCGCCACGGCCGCCGCATGATGACGACACACGTTGAAAAACGCCCGCAGCGTGCCATCCCGACCGCGCACGACCACGATCGGCTCCCCGGCGACAACCGCCGTCGCGAACGAACCCGGCGCTTCGAGCCGATCCAACGGCGCGACGTACTGCCAACCCGCCCCGAACACCGCCTGCTGCTCGAGCGCCGCTACCGCCGGGTCGGTGTACCACGGCGCGGGAATGGTCCACGCCTTCTCCAGCGGCGCGGTCGGGTCATACTGGCGGAGAATGGACTGAACATGTTCGCTCATGGACGGCTCCGGTCGTGTGAATTCCCGGGCCAGTTTACTCCGCATTGACCCTTGCGAGCCTGCTCCCCCGGCCCCAAACCTCATTGGAGGCTTCGTGACAGTTCGGCAGTCTACCCGTCGGCGGCTGCCTTTGTGGCAGACTCTCTCCTTGATTCTCCGGCAGACGACATTGCCCTGGTTTGGCGGTAAAACAAGCACTAACAGCCACTTACGCTAACAAGGCATTGGCTGCCCCACCTCGGCACATGGCTTGCTCATGATGCTCGACGCATGAACGAGGAGACGGTCTGAACCGGGGCGGCGGACGCCCCTCCCGCAAACAAATCACAGGCATACGCCACCCGATCACACGCATTCGGCTACGTCCAAAAGGAGACCTGCACAGATGGGCGCCAAGCAGCTTTCATTTCACGAAGATGCCCGCGCGGCATTGTTGACCGGCGTTGAAAAACTCGCCTCGGCCGTCAAGGCCACCCTCGGCCCCCGCGGTCGCACTGCGATCCTCGACAAGGGCTGGGGCTCGCCGACCGTCACGAAGGACGGCGTCAGCGTCGCCGAGGAAATCGAACTCTCCGACAAGTACGAAAATCTCGGCGCGCAGCTCGTGAAAGAAGCGTCGAGCAAGACCTCCGACTCCGCCGGAGACGGCACGACCACGGCCACCGTTCTCGCCGAAGCGATCTTCCGCGAGGGCCTCAAGAACGTCGCCGCCGGGACCGATCCGATGGCCATCTGCCGCGGCATCGACAAGGCCGTCGCGGCCGTCACGGAGGAGTTGAAGAAGCTGTCGCGCCCGGTCAAGGCCGACGATCGCAACGTGGAAGACATCGTCCGCGTGGCGAGCATCTCGGCGAACAATGACCGCGAAGTCGGCGAGAAGCTGGCCGACTGTTTCAAGCAGGTCGGCAAGGACGGCGTCATCACGATCGAAGAGGGCAAGAGCGCCGAGACGACGATCGAAGTGGTCGAGGGCATGCAGTTCGACCGCGGCTACCTCTCGCCGCACTTCGTCACCAATGCAGACAACATGGAGTGCGAACTCGACAAGGCGTTCGTGCTCGTCTATGAGGAGAAAATCAGCAACATCACCAAGCTCGTCCCGCTGCTGGAGAAAGTGGCGAAGACCAAGCGCCCGCTGCTGATCATCGCCGAAGACGTCGAGGGCGAGGCGCTGGCGACGCTGGTGGTGAACAAGCTGCGCAGCATCCTGTCAATTTGCGCCGTGAAGGCGCCGGGCTACGGCGACCGCCGCAAGGCCATGCTGGAAGACATCGCCGTGCTGACCGGCGCGAAGCCGATCTTCAAGGACCTCGGCATCGAACTGGACAACGTGGCCATCACCGACCTGGGCCAGGCGAAGAAGATTCACGTCGATGCCGACAACACGACGGTGGTCGAGGGCGCGGGCCAGAGCAAGGCGATCCAGGGCCGGATCGAGATGATCCGCAAGGAAATCGAGAACACCACGAGCGACTACGACCGCGAGAAGCTCCAGGAACGCCTGGCCAAGCTGTCTGGCGGCGTGGCGCAGATCATGGTCGGCGCGGCCACCGAGGCCGAGTTGAAGGAGAAGAAGGCTCGCTACGAGGACGCGTTGCACGCGACTCGCGCTGCCATTGAAGAGGGCATCGTCCCCGGCGGCGGCGTGGCCCTGCTGCGGGCGCGCTCGGCGCTGGACGGTGTTCGCACGAAGAGCGACGGTGAGGCGGTCGGCGTGGAAGTCATTCGCCGGGCGCTGCTCGCGCCGATTATGGCGATCGCGCAGAACGCTGGCGTCGAACCGGGCGTGGTCGTGCATCGCGTCGAGCAGAAGAGCGGCGCCTTCGGCTACAACGCCCTCACCGACGAATACACCGATCTCGTGAAGGACGGCGTCATCGACCCGACCAAGGTCGTCCGCGCCGCCCTGCAAAATGCATCGAGCGTCGCACGCATCCTGCTCTCAACCGACTGCTGCATCACCGAGAAGCCCAAGGCCGACGGCGGCGACGGCCACGCCGGCCATGGCCACGACGACGACGAGATGGGTGGCATGGGCGGAATGGGAATGGGTGGAATGGGTGGCATGGGCGGGATGATGTAATCCGCACGCCGAACCAAAGAGCCGATCGCGCAAGCGATCGAACCCGACGACGCAATCAAACAGGAACGAACCGGCGCCAAGCGCCTGACGAACGAACAACCTCTTAGGAGTGACAGACATGGGACGCATCAACATCAAGCCGTTGGATGATCGCATCGTGGTTGAACAACATGAGGCCGAGGAGCGCACGGCAGGCGGCATCGTTCTGCCCGACAACGCCAAGGAAAAGCCGACGCGCGGCAAGGTGCTGGCGGTCGGTCCGGGCAAGCTGCTGGACAGCGGAAACCGCGGTCCGTTGTCGGTCCGCGTCGGCGACGACGTGTACTACGGTAAGTACTCCGGCACGGAAGTAACCGTGAGCGGCAGGAAGTACACCGTCATTCGCGAGAGCGACGTGCTGGCGATTCTAGAGAAGTAATCGGACGAGGCGTTTGCCGCGCCGAAACACGCGCAAGCGCCTGACGCCGACGGATTGCAATCCTTCGGCGTCGAGTGAATGTCGAAATTGAATGATCCTTGGCGCCACGCGGCGCGATGCGAGAGGAACGATACATGGCAGCGAAGCAGATGATGTTCAGTGCGCGGGCCGCCGAGGCTGTTCGCGAGGGCCTGACGAAATTGGCGTCAACCGTGAAGGTGACGCTCGGTCCGACCGGCCGCAACGTGCTGCTCCAGAAGAGCTGGGGCGCGCCGCGCGTGACGAAGGACGGCGTGACGGTCTCGAAGGAGATTGAACTGCCCGAGCCGTTCGAGAACATGGGCGCGAAAATGGTGAACGAAGTCGCCAGCAAGACGGGCGACGTCGCCGGCGACGGCACGACGACCGCCGTGGTGCTGGCCGAGGCCATTTTCAAGGAAGGCCTGCGCAACGTGACGGCCGGCGCGAACCCGCTGCTGCTCAAGCGCGGCATGGATCGCGCGGTGACCGCCGCGGTCGAGCAGATTCGCAAGCTGTCGGTGAAGGTGAAAGGCTCCGAAGACATCGCGAAGGTCGGCACCGTGTCGGCCAACGGCGATGAGCGCATCGGCAAGCTGCTGGCCGAGGCGATGGAGGAAGTCGGCCCCGAGGGCGTCATCACCATCGAAGAGGGCAAGAGCTTCGAGACGGAGAAGAACGTCGTCGAGGGCATGCAGTTCGACAAGGGCTACATTTCACCGTACTTCATCACCAACGCGGCTGACATGGAGTGCGTGCTGGAGGACCCGTACATTCTCATTTACGAGAAGAAGATCAGCTCGCTGCGCGATTTCGTGCCGCTGCTGGAGAAGATTCTCACCGGCGGCAAGCCGCTTCTCATCATCGCCGAAGACGTCGAGGGCGAAGCCCTGGCGACGCTGGTCGTCAACCGCCTGCGCGGCATCCTCAAGATCTGCGCGGTGAAGGCCCCGGGCTTTGGCGATCGCCGCAAGGCGATGCTCGGCGATCTCGCGGTCGTCACCGGCGGCGAGTTCATCAGCGAGGACCGCGGCCTGAAGCTCGAGAGCATCGACACGACCCAACTGGGCCGCGCCAAGAAGGTCGTCATCGCCAAGGACAACACGACGATCATCGAGGGCGCCGGCAAGAAGAGCGACATCACCGCGCGGGCCGATCAGATTCGCGCCCAGATCGAAAAGACCACCAGCGACTACGACAAGGAGAAGCTCCAGGAGCGCCTGGCGAAGTTGACCGGCGGCGTGGCCGTCATCCGCGTCGGCGGCGCGACCGAGATCGAAGTCAAGGAGCGCAAGGACCTGGTGGATGACGCGTTCCATGCGACGCGGGCAGCCGTTGAAGAGGGCGTCGTCCCCGGCGGCGGCGTGGCGCTGCTTCGCAGCATCGAGGCGGTGAAGGCCGCCGCGAAAAACGCCGAGGGCGACGAGAAGACCGGCATGATGATCATCGCCTCGGCCCTGTCGGCCCCGGCGAAGCAGATCGCCGAGAACAGCGGCAAAGACGGCGCGGTGGTCGTCGAGCAGATTCTCGAGGGCAAGGGCAGCTTCGGCTACGACGCCCGGCGTGACGAATTCGGCGACCTCATCAAGGCCGGCATCATCGACCCGGCGAAGGTCGTCCGCTCGGCGCTGGAGAACGCGGCGAGCGTGGTCGGCGTGCTGCTGATGTCCAACGTGATGATCACCGAGCTGAAGGACAAGGACAAAGAGCAGCCGATTCCCGGTTCCGTCCGATAGATGAAAAGATGACACGCGTATGATGGATCACATCGGGACGGGGCCTGTCGCGGCCTGCGTCCCGATGTTTTTTGAAGGCGAATGACCCCGACGGATTGCGATCCGCCGGCTTCACGAAGATCGGCGATGCCTGTGGCGACCAAACAAGATTACTACGACGTTCTCGGCGTCTGTCGCGAGGCCTCGCCGGATGAGATCAAGCGCGCCTATCGTCAGGCGGCGATGAAGTACCACCCCGACCGCGCGAGCGACGTGCCCAACGCCGAAGAGATGTTCAAAGCCGCCGCCGAGGCGTACGAGGTGTTGTCCGATGCCGAAAAACGCAGCCGATACGATCGCTACGGTCACGCGGGACTAAGCGGCACGGCCGGTCACGATTTCTCGCACATGCGGGCCGACGACATCTTCAGCGTCTTTGGAGACATTTTCGGGGACATCTTCGGCGATGCGGGCGGCGGCCGCAGGGCATCGCGCGGCGTCGACCTGCAAACAGAAATCGTCCTGACGTTGGCCGATGTCGCAAACGACGTCGAGCGCCAGATCGAGTTCAGCCGAAACGATTTCTGCGAGCGATGCGCCGGCAAGGGCGCGGAGCCGGGCACGGTCGTGAAGAGCTGCTCCACCTGCGGCGGCTACGGACAGGTCGAGCGCACGACGAGCATGGGCTTCTTCTCGTCGCGCGTGGTGACGGCCTGCCCCGACTGCCGCGGCAAGGGCAGCACATTTACGAAAGCATGCAAGGACTGTCGCGGCAGCGGTCGCACGGCCAAGCGCCGAATCGTCACGGTGAAAATTCCCGCCGGTGTACACGACGGCCAGGTTGTTCGCCTGCGCGGCGAAGGCGAACCGGGCGATCAAGGCGGGTCGCGCGGCGATCTGCATTGTTATGTTCGCGTGGAGGCGCACCCGTTTCTGGAGCGGCACAACAACGACTTGCTCTTCCGCCTGCCGCTGTCCTTCACGCAGATGACCCTGGGCACGACGATCGAAATCCCGACGCTAACGGGCAAGTCAAAGGTGACGATCCCCGCCGGCACGCAGCACGGCGAAGTGATCCGCCTGCCGAAAATGGGACTGCCCGACTTGCGCAGCGGCCGCAAGGGCGACCAGCTCGTGGCCGTGCTCGTGGAGATTCCGCGACGGTTGAATGACAAGCAACAGGCGCTACTCCGCGAGTTCGCCGAGACGGAAGACAAGCGCGTGCTCCCGGAGAGCCGCGGATTCTTTGACAAGCTGAAGGAGTTTTTGTCGACGCTGAAGGATTGACGCCCAGGCGGTACTTCTGTCATGAGCCGCGGGCTTCGGCTCTCCAAAGGTGAGTCGCCGTGGCGACCCGCGCGGCCCAACGAACACGGGTAAAGGCCGTTTGGTTGAAATCGACCGATGATCGCGCGATGCGACAGACAAAGGATATGAAGAAGGAAGAGCACAAGATCGTGACCCCCACCGACGACGAAGTGAACCAATACGCCGAGCGCAACGCGCCGATCGACGCAAGTACCGACGCGGCGGAACCGGCGCCGCCCGCGCCGGTCGATCCCGTCGACGCCCTTCGCCGCGAGGTTGAAGAATACAAAGACAAGTATCTCCGCGCCCAGGCCGAGACGGTCAACGTCTCCCGTCGCCTGCAACAGCAGCACGCCCAGGCGCTCAAGCACGCCGCGACCGACCTCGCCCGCGAGTTGCTGCCCGTGGTGGACAGCCTCGACCGCACGCTGGAACACGTGAACAAGCTGCCGCCCGACGACTCCGTCGGCGCCGGCGTGAAGCTTCTCGCCGATGAATTCGCGAAAGTGCTCAAGGCCCACGGCATCGAGCCGATCGAGGCCGTCGGCAAGCCGTTCGACCCGGAGATTCACGAAGCTCTGATGCGGGACGCGAGTTCGTCGCTGCCGGCGGGCACCGTCTGCGCGGAACTGCAAAGGGGTTACCGGTTGCACGATCGCGTGCTTCGCCCGGCGCGTGTGGCGATCAGCGCCGGAGGCGAAAATGAGACGAATGGCGACAGCAAGGGCAACGTCGAGATCGAACCAAATGGAGCAAGCACGTAGCCATTGGCCGGCGAGCTTGTTCGCCGCGATGCCCGGCGTGCCGAACCGATTCCGGGCAGAATTCAGGGTATACGACACATGCCGACTTACGAATACCGCTGCGACAAGTGCCAGACCGTGTTCGAAGTGTTCCAGTCGATCAAGGCATCGGCCCTGCGCCGCGCGAAGTGCGAAACCTGCGGCAAGGTGCAGCCGGTGAGCCGGTTGATCGGCTCGGGCGGCGCGGTGCTGTTCAAAGGCTCCGGCTTCTATCAGACCGACTATCGCAGCGAGTCCTATCACAAAGCGGCGAAGGCCGACACGGCGGAAGTGAAATCGTCGAGTACGGATGCGAAGCCGGACTCGACAGCCAAGCCGGCGGATGCGGCGGCGAATACAGTAGCCAAAACAGAAGCGGGCTCGCCCGGCAAACAAACACCATCGACGACCGGGGGCGGTCATTCGAAGCAATCATCTGTATCCAGCCACGGCAGCAAACCTGCGTCGTCGAAACCCGCCACCCGCGCACCACGACGCCGAAAATAGTGCTTCAACGCTTGTTCCGAGCGGCCAATGCACACGCCACGCCGGAAAGTCCAGACATTATTTAGCGCCATTGCAATTTCAATCGTTGCCGCGTGCACGGGACTTTGCGTTTTGTCTGTATTTGGGCGCGTAACAAGGGTTCACTGGCAATTCGGATCGTTGGCAACATACGGCGGAAAAGTAGCCTTTTACGGCCCCGAGCAGAGCGCCAACGACGGTAAGTGGTTTCCCACGGTGCATACGTCCAGAGGGCGCGGATTCGATAAGCAATTCGTACTTGGACCGTCCACCCCAAAATACTATCCATTGTATTTCGGCGGGCCAGGCGTTGAATTGCCCAATTGGCTGTTCCTGCCCGTGGTTTTTCTTATTGCGTGGATAATCGGAGTGCTCGGCCGCAGAATCGCTCGCTCATTGATTGGAACGAACGAGAATTGTCGGTGTGGCTACTATCTACGCGGCAATACCAGCGGAGTCTGTCCCGAGTGTGGCGAACGTGTTGCAGGCGGACTCATTCGGACTCGGAAGACTCAACCCATTCGCAAGAAGTTAATCCGATCGATGATACTATCCAATCTTGCGGCGATCGCGATCATTGCTTCGGGAATAATCATTGGAATAACACGGGCGATTGTAGAATGCGGGCGCGTTCCGGGCTACTTTGAATACGATCCGCGAATGAGATTGTCCGGAAGTGAGTTGTTGCTTTATTTCCTTATCATCATTCCAAACATGCTACTTCAGTACATGCTTATTGCTAGTGCCGCTGGGGAGATTCGGCCAGTACCACGCACTACCAGGCGTATCGTTGTTTTCTATCGTCGATGGAAGCGAGTTTTTTTCCATGGGATACCGCTTGTGTCCATCGCAATGGCCGGTCAACTTGCGGGATGGGCATGGCCGGAGCAACGATTTCAGCTGTTCGTTGTTCCCATATGGTGCAGCTACTTGTACTTGGGAGCGAAACTAGCGATTCACCACGAACGGGTTCATCGCGACGTTGCGGGCCCATCGGTGCGAGAGATGACCGCTTCCTGACGCGCGCGTCTCGGATCGATCACGCTGCTCAATCCGTCATGCCGCCGGAATCGCGCTACGCGGCGGGCCGGCCGCTCCGAACTCCGCGGCATCCTGATACACAAAGAACGCCGACACCGGCCGCTGCGGCGACGACACAACCCGGCACCGCGCGTGCATCGATCGCGCCAGGTCCAGCAGCAACGATTCGACCGTCGTCCACTGGTGCCCGACGATCTGCACCTCGTGAAAGTCAAACATGATCATCCGCGGCTGATGCGATTCGCACGCGCGGCGCAGCAGCGCCAGAAAGCCCGCGAGCTCCTCCGGGCTTAGTCGCTCGACCGTTGGCTTGATCCAGATGTACCCCGTCGCCGACGCCGACAATTGCCACCGCTTGAGCATGTACTGCGTTTCCGCCAGGGCAGACTCCATGTCACCGATTCCTTTTTCATCCAACAAGGCGATACTCCCCCACGTGGCGAGCGAGGCCCTCCGTCACTTCTACGGCAGACGGAAATCCTCGGCAGGCCGGCACGACACGCGGAGCAAGCGGGCTGGGACTTCGACTCGCTCCGCGCGACGCGCGACAGCCTGCCGCAACTACCCATACACGCGACGTGCCAGCCATCAATCCGCAAGCCCGCGCGGGAAAAAAACCGCCTCGGATTGGCCCGGCACCGCGTTCCGACCCGAGCGTGATCGGACCTGCACCAAACCTGGGCGAAACTGCCCCGCCCCGATTCCCCAACGGGTACAGTTCCCCACGTCCGATTCAACGCCTCTTCCCTCGCGCCGCCGCGTCGGCTACATATCCACACCCATGAGTCACCCCCGCGCATTGCCTCTGATCGTCGGCGTCGGCATCGTCGCCATCTCAACCGCCGCCATCTTCATCAAGTTGAGCCACGATGCGCAGCCCGTAGTGATCGCCGCCGCGCGCATGGTCCTCGCCACGCTGTGCCTCGTGCCGCCGGCCGTCGCCGCGCACCGCCGGCAGGCGCTGGCCCTGCCGCGCAAGCACGTGCGCGCCGTCATCTTCGCCGGGCTGTTCCTCGGGCTGCACTTCTACTTCTGGGTGGCGTCGCTTCAGCACACCAGCGTGCTGTCGTCGGTCGTGCTCGTCACCACCAATCCGATCTTCGTCGGCATCGCGTCGTTTGTCTTTCTGAAGGAAAAACTGCATCGCAACCTGATCATCGCCATCGCGATGGCCGTCGTGGGCGGCACGCTCATCGGTCTCTCCGATGCCGCCGGGCCGGTCGAAGAGACCGCGTCAACCGCAAGACCCGGCGCGCTGTATGGGAACTTCCTCTCGCTGGCGGGGGCCGTGATGGCGTCGTGTTACCTGCTGATCGGTCGACGGGTACGGGCGGAAGTGGAGTTGCTGCCGTACGTGCTGCCGGTCTACGGCGTGGCGGCGCTGCTGCTCGTGGCGATATCACTGGTGCAGGGAGCGACGGTGCTGGGCCTCCATCGCGCGACGTATGTCTATCTCGTCCTGCTGGCGCTCGTGCCGCAGCTCATCGGCCACACGTCGCTGAACTACGCCCTGCGCCACCTGCCGGCCACGCTCGTCGCGGTGTGCATCCTCGGTGAGCCGATCGGCGCGACGCTGTTCGCGTACTTCTTTCTCGGTGAGGAGATTCGCCTGATGCAGGGCATCGGCGGCGGAATCATTCTCTTGGGAATCTTCGTCGCGTCCCGCGCGCCGACCGGTGCGTCCGAGTCGACGTAGCATTGTCCCGACTCGTCACGGGCGAAATGCCAGGCCTCAAGCCTCCTGGCCCCGGGGGTCAGGCCTAAAACAGCGGATAGATAAATGGCGCTGCGCCCGTCGCGCCCAGTGCAATCAGCACGCCAACGGCCACCATCGCCAGCAGAATCGGCAGCAGCCACCACTTCTTGTTGTGCTTCAAGAAGTCCATGAACTCGGCGGCCAAGCCCGTCCGCCCGCCCTCGGCCTCGCGTGAAAAGTCATTTTGATCTTCTTGCTTCGACATGCCAGGCTCCGGGGCTTCGGCGATCACGCCGGTGTACCAAGATTATTAACCATCCAACGGTTCGGCTTGAACCTTTTCGGCCGGCATGCTGGCCGGCTAAATGAACAGCGCGTCAGAATCGCTCACTGCACTTCAACTCTCACCAACCACAGGTCACTGACCACTGGCCACTGCCAACTAAAACTGCTGGAAGTATCGCTTGGCGGTCGCGGGCGGCGTTCGCGCAATCCAGTAACTCGCCAACGACGGGTTGAACCTCCGATTCATCGGATCGCGCCCGATCAACTTGAACACCATCGCGATCGGCGTGATGACCAGGAAGAACATCACCAGCACGACCACGTACGACACCACGAATCCGATCGGGAAGCTCACCACTGTCAGCAGGATGTAAAGCCATTTCAAGGCCGGCGGCGCGACGAGCGCGAACAAACCGCAATAGCCCGCCAACCCCAGCAGCGTGTAGATCACCGGCGGCGTGCCTGGAATCTTGTCGAACCAGCCGAAGTCGTAGCGAATCAGCCCCGCGAACGCCGAAAACGCGACCACCCCGATCAACCCGAAGTTGCGGAGGATGCGATTCGATGGTTTCCAGTCGATTTGAATCATGATTGCGTCGTCTCGATTGCATTCGCCCGCGATGGCTCGCCGGCGGTTGCATTCCTAGTCCAGTTGGAACTGCGCCAGATACTCCTGAATCTCCGCCTCGGTCATCTGCTTTTGCTCGGTCTTGTACATGATGAAGTTCTCGACCACGAGCACGTCCATGTTGCAGACCATGAAGCAGCGATACGCGTCCGTCGGCGAGCACACAATCGGCTCGCTGCGAACGTTGAAACTCGTGTTGATGATGACCGGGCAGCCGGTCTTCTTCTTGAACCCCGACATCACACGGTGCATGCGCGGATGGCGAACCGGGTCCACCGTCTGCACGCGCGCCGAATAGTCCACGTGCGTGATCGCCGGCACGACCGACCGCAACTGCTTCAGCTTGTCGATGCCGAACAGCTTGTCCGACTCCCCGTTCAGCGGGATCCGTTTCTCCTCGGCGACCGGCGCCACCAGCAGCATGTACGGGCTGTCTTCGTTCGGCCGCATCTGGAAATACTCGTGTACGTGCTCGCGCAGCACGCACGGAGCGAACGGCCGGAAGCTCTCACGAAACTTGATCTTGAGATTCATCACCGACTGCATGGCAGGCGAGCGCGCGTCGCCGATGATCGAGCGACAGCCCAGCGCCCGCGGGCCGAATTCCATGCGACCCGCCATGTGACCAACGACCTTCTCGTTGGTCATGGCATCGACGATGCGGTCGATGACGTCTTCCTCGCGCTCGAAGTAGTGATACTTCGCGCCGGCTTCGTCCAGCATGCGGCGGATTTGCTCGGTCGTGTAGGCCGGGCCGAGCAGCGAGCCTCGCTGCGAATCCAAATCGGGCTGCACCTGGCGCGGCTTATTCAGCAACTGATGCCACACAAACAACGCGGCGCCCAGGGCCCCGCCGGCGTCACCGGCCGCGGGCTGAATCCAGATCCGCTCAAACGGCCCCTCTCGAAGGATGCGGCCGTTGCCGACGCAATTCAGCGCGACACCGCCGGCCAGCACGAGGTTCTTCATGCCGCCGCTCTCTTTGTGCACGTGGCGCGCGGCGCGGAGCATGATCTCCTCGGTCACCCATTGGATCGACGCGGCAATGTCCATCTCGCGCTGGGTCAGCTTCGACTCCGCCCCGCGGGGCGGTCCGCCGAACAAGTCGTGAAACGCCGGGCTGGTCATCGTCAGCCCCTGGCAGTAGTTGAAATACTTCATGTCCATCCGAATCGATCCGTCGGGCTTCAGATCCACGACGTTCTTCAGGATGAGATCGACGAACTTCGGCTCGCCGTAGGGCGCCAGGCCCATCAGCTTGTACTCGCCCGAGTTGACCTTGAACCCGCAGTAATACGTGAACGCCGAGTAGAGCAGACCCACCGAATGCGGGAAATGCATTTCGTGCGAGATGTGAATCTTGTTGCCCTTGCCATAGCCGTAACTGGCCGTCGCCCATTCACCGACGCCGTCGAGCGTCAGGATGGCCGCCTCCTCAAAGGGCGAGGGGAAGAAAGCGCTGGCGGCGTGCGACTCGTGGTGCTCGGTGAAGATGTAGCGACCTTTGTATTTATTTTTCAGGCCGTGGTCCATCTCCCGCGGCAGATGCAGCTTCTGCTTCATCCACAGCGGCATCGCCTGCATGAAGCTCTTCAACCCGGCCGGCGCGAACGACAGGTACGTCTCCAGAAGCCGCTCAAACTTCAACAGCGGCTTGTCATAGAAAACAACGTGATCCAGCTGCTCCGGCGTAATCCCGGCCTCGGCGAGGCAGTAATCAATCGCCTTGTTCGGAAAGCGGTAGTCGTGCTTCTTCCGCGTGAATCGCTCTTCCTGGGCGGCGGCCACCAGCTCGCCATCGCGCACGAGGCACGCCGCGCTGTCGTGATAAAAGGCGGATATTCCGAGGATATTCATGGTCGGCTCAACGTTTGTTTGTCGGACTGCTCATTCTCATTCGCCGTGCGTTCGAAACTCACCAGCCAGTCGCGATTCGTTTCAATGGCGGCTCGAAGGTTCGCTGCGAAATCCAAAGAACTGTGATTATCGCATTCCGCACCGACCCAGGCAACGCGCCATTGACGGGAGTCACGCTTTGAGTTGTTGAACATCGAGGCGCAACACATCGATCACCGACGATCTCCAACTTGGTCCGCAGAAAGCACTTAACCCGGCTCCACCCTGCTTCCATCGGCAGTGCGCAGCTGCATTTTCACAAGATTGACCGAGGATTCATCCTTCGTCTTTAGACCGATAATATCGATCGGAATAGGAGGGTCAGCGCCTGCAATTCAGGAACTCGTTTAGCCCGAATGACAATTCCATTGCAGCCGGCGATACGGATTAACAGAAAGGGCGATGCCCAGCAGGCGAGGTTACTTCCCGCAGTAGTCGATGATCCGGCCGATCTCGCTGCGCAGGTCCGACCGAGCGACGATTCGATCGACGTAGCCGTGTTCGAGCATGAACTCGGCAGTCTGGAACCCTTCGGGCAGGTCCACCTTGACCGTGTTCCAGATGACGCGCGGACCGGCAAAGCCGATCATGGCTTTCGGCTCCGCGAGAATCACATCCCCCAGGAACGCGAAACTCGCCGCCACGCCGGCCGTCGTCGGGTCGGTCATTACGGTGATGTAGAGGCCCTTGTGATCGTCGTGCCGGGCGAGTGCCGCCGACGTCTTGGCCATTTGCATCAGGCTGACCAGGCCTTCCTGCATGCGAGCGCCGCCGGAGCAGGTCACGATGACAACGGGAAGTTCCTCATCCGTCGCGCGCTCGATCGCCGCGGTGATCTTCTCCCCTACGACCGTCCCCATTGAGCCCATCACGAAGAACGGATCCATCACCGCGAGGATGACGGGGCGACCCTTGATGTACGCGCGACCGGTCAACACCGCTTCGGTCAGGCCGGTCTTCTTCTGGGCGGCGGCGAGTCGATCCTTGTATCCGGCGGAGTCCTTGAAACTCAACGGATCGCTCGAGACCAGGCCTGCATTGAACTCATCGAAGCTCTCCGGGTCTGTCAGCTGCGCCACGCGAGTCCGGGCGTCGACGCGGTAGTGATGCTGGCACTCGGGACAGACGAGCAGATTCTCTTCCAGGATCTTCCGGAAGATCATCTTGCTGCAGCCCTGGCAGCGCAGCCACAATCCTTCTGGTACTTCGACTTTGGCCATGGTCTTTGTAGTCATTACGTTGGCGAATCGGCGGCAGCCGGGTTCGAATTCGACGCGGCGGCATCGCGCTCCATCCCTCGTATGGTATCACTGCCGCGAGTAAAAAAGAAACAGGACCTGAACGTGATTCACGGACAGGTCCTGCTACTGCTAGCAGAAGCAGACTTTTTTGAGCGCCCGCATGGAGCGCTGGATGCCAGGGTCATGACGGGCCATGTGGTCCGACCCGATGGCCGCCTTCCTGCCACGTTGAAAGCAAAGTTCCAAAGGGAGGCGGCTTTTTGCGATTCCTGCCCGAGTCCACTCTGATGATCTTGCGATCATCTGCCCTCTCGAACGGAAACCTGCTAGTTGGCCTTAACGGCCCACTGCGTACTTGCTACGGTCGGCTTAGTTGCCGAACCAGAGCAGCGCCCAGCTAAGCGGCGTCAAGATGAAGTCGAGCAGCGGGTTCAGGTCGATAAGACCGATCAAGGCACCAATCACAAAATCCCAAGCCATGTGTATCCTTCCTTTTCAAAAAAGGAACTTAGTCGGACGCACCACGCGGCGCGTCTCATTTCAACTCTTGTTAGTTACCGAACCAGAGCAACGCCCAGCTCAACGGAGTCAGGACGAAGTCCAGCAGCGGATTCAGGTCGATCAAACCAATCAACGCTCCGAGCAAAAAGTCCCACCACATAAGACACCTCGCTTCTTCAATGGGTTCCCGGTTTAGACTCTTCTCACTCCGACGGCCCAAAGCATGCCTGATCAGCGGGAACGACTGAACAGCTGCTGCGTGCCTCGGCCTTGCCGCGCCATAAGGGCGAGACCTTTCAGGCTTTATCGCCTGACAACGAGGGCGAAGTTTAGCTATACTGGGAACGCGGTGTCAACACCTTATTCGGCTCCCCGCAACGGTTTTTTTACATTCAGGTTGCCATTGCCCTGCAAACTCGTGGGTTTGCGTATCCTATCCCACCACGGACAAGCCATAACAGATTGAAAATAAATGATTTACAGCATCGCCCCTCTCGGGACATTCCTCGCCGCCTTCAAACAAAGAGCATGCTCGACTCGCAACTTCGCCCCATAATAGCGCAACCAATCCGCCTTCCCAGTAGAAATTCTCGGTACTTGTTGACGGCTTCAGATCACTTGAGCTTGAACCGGGCGACGACCGGATTATGGTCCGAGCCACCCTCCTTCTTGCTGCTCTGGATCACCTGGTACGACTTGGCTTCGTATCGCTTCGCCATCGCCGGTGAGGCAAAGATGAAGTCGATCATGCTCTTGTAGGGGGCTTGATTGTAACTCACCGTCGATTTCGGGACATCGTGCAAAAAGTCACGAAGTGCCGAATCGCCGTCGCCGCGTATCAACTTCAGCGACGGGCTGTCGAACGTGTCGTTGAAGTCTCCGCAGATCACAAACAGCGCCGCGGGGTCCGCCTTCAATGTCTCATCCATGATCGCCCGCGCTGCTTTGGCTTCGGCTGTTCGAATCCGACCGGAACTCTCCTCGCCGCCGCGCTTGCTTTTGAGATGCACGACGAACACATCAAAGGCCGGCGCCTCGGGCGGCAAGATTCGCACGCGCAGCAGGTCGCGCTGGAAGCGCGTCTGCCCGCCCGATCCATCGCTGAAATCGACAAACCGATAAGACGTGACCGGCCCGACGGGCAGGCGCGACACGACCGAGCACTCAATCCCGCGGCGGTCGTTGCTGGCGATGCTGACGACGTTCTTGTAGCCCATGTCGCCGAGATGCGTTTCCACGAATTGCTTGAGCACGCCTTCGTTCTCGACCTCCTCCAGCGCCAGCACGTCGGCATCGATCTTGCGAATCATCGCCGCGAGATTCTTCTGTTCGGCCTCGGGTTTGGGGTCGGTCCCTTCGTCGAGGTGATAGGGATCATCGTGCGCGTCGAACAGATTGAGCACGTTGAACGTGGCGATCGTCACCGTGCCGCTGAATTCGCGCGGGGCGGGCGCGGCCGGCCGCTCGGGCAGCGGCGCATCATCCGCCACGATCATCACCTGGTCGGGCTTGATGACCTCGATCTGCGGCTTGTCGCGATACTCGCTGATGATGCCGTGGATGCGAACCGTCTTGCCCTCGAACATCTTTTCGGCGGGCGTCGTGAAGTTCTTGTAATTGCGCTGGTGTACGACGGCCGTGAACGTCCGCGCGGTGTCAAAGTTCAGGAACGTGATGCTTCCCATGTTGCGGGCCTGGACGATGCGCCCCTGCACGACGATTTCTTCGTCCACATGGTTCTTCGCGTCCTGCCATTTCACCACGGGCTTGCCGGCCCATGCGGGCGATGCACCCGGCTGCGACGCGGCGGCCGGCTCAGCGGGCTTGGCGGCGTCCTGCGCGCGAAGCGGCAGGGCGAGGGCGAGAACCAGACAGATCGAAAAGTATCGCATGCGTTTCATGAATGAACCCCTCCCGGGCGGTGTGGCGGGACTTTGTCGTCCCACTATTTCGTTTCAGGGCAGATATGGTAAGCGGTTTGCGGAGGTTGCGAAATTGCGGCGGCAGGCGCGGCCGGCGGGCGCACGAACGTTGCTGGGGATACTGCGAGCGACGCAGGCAAGCCCCGGATGGCGTGCCTCACTCTCTATATCCGCCGCCCAAAAGGCAGACCAAACGACAAAGCATTCACATACCGAGTCAATACTCGTTCGTCCTACGGACGAGATTGTCTATTTGGTGGCATTGGTCCGGCGGCTGAAGCCGCCGGCAGCGTGCGCGCGCCCTTCGGGCGAACGCCTTGCAAGTGAGATGTCCCCAGCCAATGCATGCCAACTCCCTGGCTTGAAATGTGATATCCTGTAGAGGATGAGGAACATCGGGCAAACACGTGACCGTGCTTGCTCATCATGAGATCTCCAACAAGTCTTTGCGGATTGACAGGTGATGAAACAGGGCCACGAGAAGCAAGTCCCTATCTCTCGGTTCTATTGTGTGTCATTGCCAATTATTTACGTACTTGGGTCCGGCGTATTCTTGTTCAATTTCAGTTACTTGTTTCCGGGGGCGGGTTTTGGGGTCGAATGCCTCGTTTATCCTTCGCTGCCACTGGGCTTGCTTGGAGTCATGTTCGCCGGGGTGCCCGGTGCCGCGCTGATGGGAATTATACAATATGCACTTATTGGGTATTTTCTGGACCGATGGCGAAGCGAGCGGCGCCGTCGGTGAGAAACAACAAGGATAAACATTGCTGCCTCAAATCAATCGAAAACTACTCACTAAACTACATGGATGGATTGCGTCAAAGACACACCCTGCGCCTTCATGGGCCATCACGTCGCGCACCGAGGCGGTGCGACGTGAATCGCAAACAGGCGCTTCATTTCGGCTATGGATTGCTGTGACGCGTGTCAGCGCGGCGTTTCGGCCGGGGCGCGCGATTCGACAGCCGCGCCGCGGGCGACTTGCGGCTGGGCGGCCGGCGCGAGGACCCACGGCTGCTTGCTCATGAGCTTGAGTCGCATCATGTTGACGGCCGCGATGAGCTGCGGGTCGGCATCCGGATCGGGGTCCTTGGGCAGTTCTTCATCGGGCTGGCTGGCGGCGCGGCGTTCGAGGATCTCCTTGGGAATTTCAGCCTGATCGCGCCCCTTGAGCACGTCGCGCTCGCGGCGCAGACGCAGCACCTTGGACAACTCCGTGGGGATCATCTTGATCGTCACGTGCGGCTCGACGCCCCAGGCCTCCGACTCCTTCTTGCGGTGCAGGCAATACCACGAGTCGGCGGGGCGGTTCTTGTCGTACACGTAATAATAGGCGGTTGTCAATTTCAAATACGCCTGGCTGTCCATGATGGGGATCAGGTTCTGCACGCTGCCCTTGCCGAAGGTGCGCACGCCGAGGATGCACGCCTCCTGCAGGCCGGCCAGCGCCCCGGCCACGATCTCGCTGGCGCTGGCGCTGTACTCGTTTACCATCACGATCAGCGGGCGGTTGAACCGCGAATCGGCCCGCGCGAGGATCTCCATGTTCTGCTGGCGGTTGCGGCCCTTGGTCTGCACCAGCGGGTCGCGCTCCTTCACGAACAGCTCGCACATCTTCACGGCCGCTGTGAGCAGGCCGCCGGGATTGAAGCGCAGATCGAGAATCAGCCCGCGGCAGCCTTCGTCCTCCATCTGGTCGAGGGCGTGTTCGAGGTCTTCCACGGTCTTGTCCATGTAGCCGCTGACGCGGACGTAGCCGATCTTGCTTTCAGGATCGACGAAGTAGTCCCAGCCGGTGGCGCGGGTCTCGTCACGGACGATGCCGCGCACGGTGCGCAGCTTGATGTGCTGGCGGATGAGCGAGACATCTCGCGACTTCTTGCTGACGGAGTCCTCGATCGTCAGGACGACCTTGGTCCCCGGCTCGCCGGTGATGAGATTGACCGCCTGATTGATGTTGATGTCGATCGTGCTCTTGCCGTCGACGTGCGTGATGAGATCGCCCGGTTTGATGTTGGCCTTGTAGGCCGGCGAGTCCTCCAGCGGCGACTCGACGCGCACCGGCTTGCCCAGCTCCTGCGTGATCTGGATGCCGACGCCGACAAAATCCCCGCGCGTGTGCTTGTTGAAGTCATCCACCTGCGACGGCCAGATGACCGACGTGAACTCGTCCAACGGCTCCAACATGCCGGAGACGAACTCATCGACCAGCACGGCCTCGGGCAGGCGCAGGCTATCGTTGTTCGCCTCGAGCACCGTGTTGAACACGCTGCGCACCTGCCGCGCGTTGAACGACGACTTCGCCTTCACGCGATGCTTGATGAGGCCGTTCAGCCGCGACGCGAAATGATCGACGAGGTCCTTGTCGCCCAGCGTCGGGAAGGTTGATGCGATCGACTCGGCCTGCGCGAGAATCAGCAAGTGCTCGAGGCCGTTCATGCAGAGCTTCTTGAAGTCCGGCTCTTCGACGTAATCCTCGTCCATGCGGTCGAGAATCTGCGCGATGCTTCCGGCCGTGACGCCGCGGAGATCGTTCCGCCACGTGGTCTTCGGGCCGTAGACGATGTCTAGATGGGCGCGCTTGCTGGTGTAATCGAAACCGTCTTCATAGTCCTGGTTCTTGGGGAAAATGCCCTGCAACATGCTGTAGAGGGCGGCGGCGTCGCGCCATTCGCGTTTTTCCTTGTGCCGCTCGATCTCGACAAGGACGTTGCTGACGATCTCCTTCAGCCACGCCTCTTTGCGAAATTCATCTTCGCTGGCGGCGTTGGCCATCGCGGCCTGGGCATAGGCCAGCGACTTGCTCCACTTGTAGCCCTTGTCGTCCAGGTCGTCCGTGTCGGGCGCGGCGCCGAGGTCGGACTCGTCCATCTCATCGGAATCGGGGGCGACGGCTGCGTCGTCCTCTTCGTCGTCGTCCGACGGCTTGGCGTCTTCACTCTTCTTGTCGCCCTCGGCCTGCTTCGCCGCGTCGGCCTTGGCCTTCTTTTCGGCGCGCTCCTTCTTCAGCGCCTCCTCACGCTGCGCGGGCGTCATCGCCTGCCACTCGCGGGCTTCCTTCGCCGCTTTCAGCGCTTGTCCGGCGTAGTATTCGTACGTGTCGGCGCGGAGCTTTTCGCGATTGGCTTCGAGCCGCTCGGCATCCTTCAGCCAGCCGAGCACCGAACTGACCTGCGCGTGCCCCGGCTCAATCGACTGCACTTTTTCCAGGGTGCGAGCCGCGCTTTTGAAATCGCCCGACAAGACCTGGTCGCTGCCTTTGCGCCACAACTCGCGCGCCGAGGCCGACGCCAACGCCGGTTCGGTCACATCCGTCGGCCCGGCCTGCAAGGCAGTCGTCCACAAGGCAACAACCGCCAACAGGGCCACAGCCGGCATACGAAGCGTTGCGCGACGAGTCATGCGTGAGAATCCTCCAGCCGGCAGCTGCGCGAGCAGCGCGACCCGGCTAACCCCAGGTGATTTCCAGCAGGCGGGTGAACACCCCCACAAGGAGGCCGACCACCGGCGCCGGGCCAACTCCGGCCAAGGTCCGCGAGGCTGGCTTCGCCGGCGGGAACACGCGGATAGGCCGGAATCATGGCTCTATCGTATTGCGGTTCCCGATCAATTATATGTTTCATCGTTCGCAAGGTTCAATGTTTTCGGTCCGTGCGGGCAGCCCGAAGCGTCTACCGTAAACATCGGATATTCGGGGAACCGTGCATTGGCCCGGAAACGGGCCGGGGCGGCGGGGAGGCTCACCGGGGGCGGGCAGCGGCGGCGGTCCGGGCGGCATCGAGTGTGTCGTACACCTTGAACAACGCGGTCAACCGGGTCAGTTGAAGCAATTCGTGAATCGCCGGACGCGGGCCGACCAGCCACATTTCGCCCTGCTGCCGCCGGCATCGCAGGAATCCGGCGACGATGCTGCCCAGTCCGTTGGACGTGATGAAGTCCAGCCCGGCCATGTCGATCAGCACGAGCGGGCGCGGGCGCGACGCGGCCTTGATCAGCTCGTCGGCCAGGCGCTGCGACTCCATCATGGTGCACGAGCCGGCCAGGTGCACGATGGTCATGTCTGTAAGCGATTCCACAGACGCGGCGAAGGGCGTCGCGGGGGCGGGCGGTTGTCTTTCTGACGGCGAAGCCATGTTGCGGCTCACTTGTTCAACTTCACAAGGCGAACGTAGTTGCCGACGGGGCCGTACTCGACGACATCGAGGTAGGCTTTCATGAGCATGATGCCGCGGCCGTGCGGACGATCGATGAATTCGGGCTGGGTCGGATCGGGAACCGTGTCGGGGACAAACCCCTCGCCCTCGTCGTGGATTTCGATTTCGACGCGCTCGGGCGTGACCTCGTAGCGCAGCTTGATGCACTTGCAGGGGTCGCACTTGTTGCCGTGGCGAAAGGCGTTCGTGAGGGCCTCTTCCAGCGCGAGCTTGATGGCAAACGAAGCGTTGGCTCCGTAGCCACAGGCGGCGGCGGCTTTGAGGATTTCCTCCTCCGGGCCTTTGGCCGCCGTGAGGTCGTTTGGAAGGATGATTTCTTTCAAGGCCATCAACCGATCATGCCGTTCGTTGAGGTCCCGGCGCCACGGGGCGCCGCTCCGTGCGCGAGGTCGTCAGAAGCTGGCGATGGCTTTGTCGCCGGTCGGATGAATGTCAAAGATCTTGTTGAGCCGCGTGATCTTGAACACTTCGAAGATCTGCGGGTTGATGTCGCTCAATTTGAGCTGGCCCTTGGCTTCTTCCACTTTGCGCTTCAGGGTAATGAGCATGCCGAGGGCGGCGCTGGAAAGATGATCGACGTTCTTGAAGGAAAGCAGCAGGTTGCCGGCGGTCTTGGAGTCCACCAGGCTGGCCAGCTCCTCCTGAATTTCGTGAATGCACAATTCGTCAAGAATCTTGCGATCGGCGAATTCGACGATCGACACGCCTCCCTGATGCTTGACCTTGAGCCGTGTGGTTGGATCGGCCATGGATTCGCGCTCCCGAATGCGTCGGCGACGTTAACTCCCGACGTGCTCTGATTCTAGCCCGTTGGCCGGTTCCCGCCAAGCCCGCCCCATTCCTGCGTTACCTGCTTCCAGTTGCAATTGGTTACAATGGGCGATCGAGGCGTTTCGCGGCAGGCACGCCAACCGGCGTCCGCCCCCCCAGCCTGGGCGGTCACTGAATCAGGGGAACGAGGCATGTCAAATTCGATCAATTCATCAAGGCGCGTGGCCGATGTTGCGCGGTCTGCGCTGCTGGCGCTCGTCATCGGGCTTTGGATCGCTTCGACCGCCGCAGCGCAGGACACGCGCGAATCGGGAGACGGGCCGCTGCCGGATTACGCCCGGCGGATCGAGCTGCCGGCCGGGCTGCGCGTCGGCCCGGTGGATAATCTACAACTGTCGAACAACGGCCTGCCGCACATCCTTCTCACCGGCTATTGGCCGCCGACCAACGAAATGGTTCGTCAGTTCAGCCAGAGTGCCATCCAGAACCCCGGCGGATGGGTCGGCGAGAACTGGGAAAACCGAGGCTACAACATCTACTCGTTCTTCCCCGAGTTCCCCAACGGCCTGAACAAGGGCGAGGGCGATTTCGAGGTGGATTATCAGGACACGTCGGCCGACTGGTGGCCCCTGCTGGAGACGATGAAGCCGATCGCGCTGATCACCTTCAGCCGCGCCGCCAACAACCGCGACTGGGAGCTGGAAGGCGGCAACCGCACCTACGCGACAAACAGCTGGTCGCCCGATTACCTCGCCCCGACGCGCCCCGGCCCCGGTCTGCCGATCATTGATATCGAGCCGCCGCTGACCGAGCGGTTCTCCACGCTGCCCAAGCCGGCCATCATCAACGCCGTGCTGGCCGACCCGGCCCTCGATGCCCTCAACCCCTACGCCACCGTCATCGACAATGGCGCCTTCTTGTCTAATTACATCGGCTACCACGGCAACTGGTGGCACGATCTGCACAGCAGCCCGGCCGATCCGGCCTACAACGTCGGAGGCGGGCACATTCACGTCGGCTACGCAATGACGCTGGCCGAGGCCGTTCGCGCGACCGAGGTGACGCTGCGCGCGTACACGCCGCACATCGACTCGATCATTCTCAACCCGCGAGGCGACATGAACTGCGACGGCGAGGTCAACGGGGCCGACATCGCGCCGTTCGTCCTCACGCTCGTCGACCGGCCCGCTTACACCGTTGCGCACCCGACGTGTTTTCTGCGCCGGGCCGATGTGAACCTTGACGCGGCCGTGTCGATTGAGGATGTCGAGCCGTTTGTGCAGTTGCTGCTAAGCGAATAACATGGTTCCGGGTGGGTCGATGCGGTCGGCGCACGCTACACAACTTGGCGACTTTGTGCCAGCGTGGCTAACTTCCGCTAGCGGGTTAGGTTGCCACGCTTTTTAGCCTTTCCACTGCCGCAGTTCAACACGCTGAACACATTCGGGCTCAACCAACAAATCATGGTAAACAACGCGATTGCGCCCCACGATTATGAATTGAATCCACGGCCATCCGCACTTCGGGTCAACATCACTAACCAAATAAACCCTCTTGCTGGCCAACAGGAACTTAAAAACGGTCAGTGTCCCGTCAGGTCCATCCCTCATTGCCCGAGGCAAGGCGCGTGCGCTTTCCGGGATGGCGATAATCCTGATACGATCGCCAATTCTAAACTTGTGCGCTCGCGCGCTAAGTAATAGTGCAGCCAGAGCTGACATTACATGTTGACCTCGATAATTCAGATTATCCCCGATGACTCCCCTTCGCCGAGGCAATCGCGCAACCACCTAATCGCCGCCAGTGGGTCCATTTGCCGCTCAATGCCTGTTTGTGGGGGGTTGTTCCCGTTCTCGCCGTCCAAGACTGTGTCCAGCATGGCCAAATCATCGTTAGACAGGACTTGTGAATAAGCATCGTTCCTTAATCCTTTGATGATTTTTAATAAGTACTCCTTCGACATTTGGCTGTTCAGGACCAATGTACAGCCACGAAAGAGAGTTCTTAAGCAACGCGCTCTTTCCGATATTGCGTCGTCATCATCGCTCTCGATGAGCATTTCGTTCTGACAGTATTGCATCCAGCCTGCGGTCTCTATTTCCAATCGAAGGGGAGCCTCGAAGGGATCGAATCCGACTCGGTTACCCTTGGATACATCGTCTGTATCCTCCGGCCGCGAGCAGGCCCAGCTACACTCCGCGCATTGAAAACAAAGTTGGCCGCTATCACGCCGCTTGCTAATCAGCAATTCCCCTTCTGGGCCGCAGCTTGGACAATGCCTGAACCAATATCTGACCACAGCAGCCATACGACCAACCCCCGCCCTTCACGCACAGCTAAGAATGCCTGGTGAATTAGTCAGCCGCTCTTTTTCGACAGCCGTGCCGCCTGATTCGTTGGAACCCATTCTATCTCGTCGCCGGCCATTCACGCAATGCGACAACCGGCTGGATTCTGGCCCGCGCCCATGCACACGATTGGCGCGCCGCGAGGCGTTCGCGCTCGAGCAAAATCGCCCACTCACCAAATCGCGGGGCGACACGACCGACGCACGCGCCGGGCTGCAAGGCGGCCCCGGCTACAATGGATCATCCGTCACGCCAAACATTCCATTTCAACGATTCGCTTGACCAAACTCCCCACCATCCCCACGTCCAGCCCATTGATGCTGCGCGGTCCTGCTGCGACCGTTCTCACATGATTCGGTCCCAGCACAAGACCGGCGGCCCACACCTGTCCGATATTGCCTAAGGGCGCCGATGCCCCCCACGGCTGCGGCCGTATAATCCGATGGGACCGGTCGCTGCTGAAGTGAGCGGTCGGACCGGCCGTTAACCCGGTAGGGAGCGACGCCCGCGTGAAGATCGACAAAGACCATCAGCGATTCCGCCAGATCGTCAAGGGACGCATCCGCGACGACCTGCGCAAGTTCCTCACGCGCGGCGAACTGATCGGCAAAGAGGGCAAGAACATCATCACGATCCCCGTGCGCGGGATCGATCTGCCGCACTTTCGCTACGGCGACAACAACGACGGCGGCGTCGGCATCGGCGAGGGCCAGGTCGGCGACGGCGTCGACGGCGACGGTGAAGCGGGGCCGGGCGGCAGCAACCCCGGCAATCACCTGATGGAGGTGGAGGTCAGCCTCGACGAACTGGCCGACATCCTCGGCGAGGAGCTTCGCCTGCCGCGGATCAAGCCCAAGGGCAATCATCAGATCACGTCGCAGAAGGATCGCTACAGCGGTATACGTTCGACCGGGCCGGAGTCGCTGCGGCACTTCAAGCGGACGTTTCGAGCGGCCCTGCGCCGGCAGATCATCGCCGGCACCTACGACCCGAACAATCCCGTCATCGTGCCGATCCGCCAGGACCGGCGCTACCGAAGCTGGAAGACCGTGCTCAAGCCGCAGTCCAACGCGGTGATTGTCTACATGATGGACGTGTCCGGCTCGATGGGCGACGAGCAGAAGGAACTGGTGCGCCTCGAAGCGTTCTGGATCGACGCCTGGCTGCGGCGAAACTACGAAGGCATCGAGAGCCGGTACATCGTGCACGACGTGCGCGCGGCCGAGGTGAACCGGCAGACGTTTTTCCATATCCGCGAGGACGGCGGCACGAAAATCTCCAGCGCGTTCAAGCTGGCTCGGTCGATTCTCGACACGCATTACGCCCCGGAGGAGTGGAACGTGTACATCTTCCACTTCTCCGACGGCGACAACTCCAGCGAGAGCGACTCGCGCGAGTGCTGTCGGATGCTGCGCGATCACATGCTCCCGCGGATCAACCTGTTCGGCTATTGCCAGGTGGCCAGCGCCTACGGCAGCGGCAACTTCATCAACGTCATCCACGAGCACCTGGAAGAGCAGCAAAACGTCATCACCAGCCGTGTGAACACCAAGGACGACATCTACGACTCGCTCAAGACCTTCTTCACGCCGGGCAAGTAACGCCGCCACGGAGTCGACCGCCCATGAGCCTGCACCGCATCCGACCCGACCTCGCCCGACACGCCCAGGAAATCGCGGAGATCGCGAAGAGGGCCGGGCTGGACTTCTTCGAGACGCGCTTCGAGCTGGTCGATTTCGACACGATGCAGCAGATCGCGGCCTACGGAGGCTTTCCCCAGCGCTACCCGCACTGGCGATTCGGCATGGAGTACGAGAAACTCCGCAAGCAGCACGTCTATGGGCTGGGCAAGATCTACGAGATGGTCATCAACAACGACCCGTGCTACGCCTACCTCGTGGAGGACAACAGCGTCACCGACCAGAAGCTGGTCATGGCGCATGTCTATGCTCACTGCGATTTCTTCAAGCACAACTACTGGTTCAGCAAGACCAATCGCAAGATGATGGACGAAATGGCCAACCACGCCACGCGCGTGCGGCGGCACATCGACCGCCAGGGCTATGAGGACGTCGAGCGCTTCATCGACACCTGCTACCCGCTGGACAACCTGATCGACCCGCATTCGGCCTTCATGCAGCGCGAGGCGAAAAGGGACGAGACCCCGTCCCAAACGATGTCCAAAGAGCGCGAGATCGAGAAGGACGTCGTGCGATTCAAGGCCAAGCCCTACCTCGAGTCATGGATCAACCCGCCGCATCGCGCCGAGAAGCAGCGACAGGAGCTGATGTCGCAGAAGAAAAAGGAAAAGCACGTGCTCCCGCGCCAGCCGCTGCGCGACGTGCTGGGCTTCCTCATCGAGCACGCCCCGCTGGAGGACTGGGAGGCCGACATCCTCTCGATCATCCGCGAGGAGGCCTACTACTACGCGCCGCAGGGCCAGACCAAGATCATGAACGAAGGCTGGGCGACCTTCTGGCACAGCCGGCTGATGACGCGGCACATTTTGACGGATGACGAGATCATCACCTACGCCGATCATCACAGCGGCACCGTCGCGATGGGGCCGGGGCAGATCAATCCGTACAAGATCGGCGTGGAGCTGTTCCGCGACATCGAGGAGCGGTGGAACAAGGGCCGCTTCGGAAAGGAATACGACGAGTGCAAGGACATGGAGGCCAAGCGCCGGTGGGACCGCAAGCTCGGCATGGGCATGGAGAAGGTCTTTGAGGTCCGCAGCATTCACAACGACGTGACGTTCATTGACGAGTTCCTCACGCCCGAGTTCGTCGATCGATTCAAGATGTATCACTATCGCTTCGATCCCTCGACCCGTCGCATGGTCGTCGTCAATCGTGATTTCAACAAGATCAAGGCGCAGCTGCTGTTCATGCTAACCAACCACGCCCAGCCGTACATTTATGTCGTCGACGGCAACTATTCCAATCGCGGCGAGCTGTATCTCGCGCACAAACACACCGGCGTCGATCTCGACATCAAGTACGCCGTCGAGACGCTCAAGGACGTGCAGCGCATCTGGCGCCGGCCGACGCACCTTCAGGCGCTGATCAACGACGAGATGGTGCTGTTCAGCTTCGACGGCGAGCAGAGCCAGCAGCAGAAGATCCACGCGGACATGCCGGCCCCGGCGCACGGGGTGTGAGCCATTGCCGTCGGGTGCCCTCCCCTGACGCACTAGGCTGTTAGCAAATCTTCTGAAGCCCAAGACGATTATCGCGTGGATTTATCATGGTGAATCTTTGAGATGTTCGCAGTGAGCCATATAGGAGATTGCCTTGATCTCGGAACTCAATTGCCTACTGTTCATCGTATCTGCAATTGCCGCCGGTCCGGAACACGGCCCGAAGGAAGTCGCCAAGCTTCCGAAGAATGAAATCATCGTGACGGCAACGCTGGATGTGCCCATCGAACGCAAGCGAACAATGGTGTATTGCGCATCGTTGCAGGATGCGTGGAAGTCGTTATCAAAAGAACTTTCAGCCGATTCGATTCAAATGGATGAAGCATCGCCCCTCGCGCTACAACTCAACAAAGGAATCGCCTTGCCAACTCCCACTGTACCCCGAGCGGCGCTTATGGTACGTATAATGAGCAGTCAGAAGTCAGTCGGCCAGACATCCCGCGAACTTGCAGCGCGATTCGGCGAGAATGCGCCGCGACTGGAAAAGATGCCTGGCGATCATGAAGCCGTCTTGTATACCCATGCATACTTGCGACCAACGTTCAGTGAGCCCTTCTTCACATATAAGCACACTGTATTCGCGCAATGGCCCGAATTGTACTTTGTTCAATCATTGACCGTTCCGTCGGTCAATGAGCACGCTCGCAAGCGCGAACGGATCATGCCTTTGATCCACATCTTTGAATATGACCCGCCTAATCTCAAGGTGGTTGCCATCCAAACGGCCCAACCTGGAGAAATGCTTGTACTTGCACAAGTCCCTGCAGTTAAAACGCTGCAGGAGGCCGTCGATTTTGTTCAGGCAAAGATCAAGAATCCGCCGCGGAACTACAACACTGAGTTTGAGGAGCTGGACAACCTGACATTCCCCAAGATTCATCTTCAGACGAGACAGGAATACGTCGAACTTTGCGATCGACTGCTCCAGGCGTCGAAGGACGGATTCGACCGCCTGGCATATGCAATCCAAGACATAGATTTTCAACTCGATTCCGAAGGGCTGCTATGGCGATACCGCCCTTCCCGAATTGCCGTGAAGGGCGGACGCTCAAGGTCACGACCCTACAGGCGCCCCATCTCTTTTGATCAACCATTTGTGATATTCCTGACATGTGACGGCGCTGCACCCTACTTTGTCGCATGGATCGGCGACTTCACCACACTGGTGCCCGGCAAAAGACTTGTTGTGAAAGGCTGAGTCCCATCGACAAATCAACCGCTAACGTGTGTTCAGGAGCAGTGTAAGCGTCGTCCCAACGATTCCATTCGGATAGGATCTACATCAATCATGCTTGGAGCTTCATCCGATTGGCGAGCGCTCTACCCCTTCCAAAGCCACTGGCTCAACCGCACCGGTCTGCGCCTGCATTACCTCGACGAGGGAAGCGGCCCGCCGGTGCTGATGCTGCACGGCAACCCGACGTGGTCGTTCTACTACCGCGAGCTGGTGCGGGCCCTGGCCCCCACCCATCGCTGCATCGTGCCCGATCACATCGGCTGCGGCCTGTCCGACAAACCGCCGGCGGGGCGATACCCGTACACGCTCGACGCGCGCGTGGCGGATGTGGAGGCCCTGCTCGATCATCTCGACATTCGGGATAATCTGACGCTCGTGCTCCACGACTGGGGCGGCATGATCGGCGGCACGGTCGCCGTCCGTCGGCCGGAGCGCATTTCGCGCATGGTGATCCTCAACACCGCTGCGTTTCTGCTGCCGACGGGCAAACCGCTGCCGATGCGACTGCGCGTCCTGCGCGACGGCGGGCCGCTGGCAAAGCTGATGGTGCAGGGGATGAATCTCTTCGCCGCTCCCGCGGTGCGCATGGCCAGCGCGAAGGGCCTGCCGCGCGACGTCGCCGCCGGGCTGCTCGCGCCGTACGACTCGTGGGCCAATCGCATCGCCACGCTGCGCTTCGTGCAGGACATTCCTCTGGCCCCCGGCGACGCGAGTTACAACACCGCCCTGCACACACAGGAGAACCTCGACCGCCTCGCCGACAAGCCGATGCTGATCTGCTGGGGAATGAAGGACTTTGTCTTTGATTCGAACTTTCTCGCCGAGTGGCGAAGGCGATTTCCCCGGGCGGCCGTGCACACCTTTCCCGACGCGGGGCACTACGTGCTGGAGGATGCCCGCGATGAGGTCATCGAGCGCGTTCGGGCGTTCCTGCCCGATGCGCGAGCTCACACGACGCCATCCGATGCGATGCGCGCTAGAGCAGCACCCGAATCAGTGAGTTAGATCGTCGGAGAATTGCGAAGAACCCGCTGCCTGACGGTCGCGGTTCGGACAAGACGCTCACTCGGAAGTATCGCTAGCGTCCGTACTCGATACGATGCACGCCGGCGCCACTCGAATTACCGCTTCCCGAACTGCCGCCGCTTGCGCCTGCGCCGCCGGGGCCATGCAGCGTAAAGCTGTGAAACAGCTCTTCTTCGCCCGCATCGCGAATCAGAACGACCACCTTCTCCCCTTGCGGCGGCAACTTGGCCGGCGGCTTCCAGGTGATCAGCCCGTCCTCGCTGACTTTCATCCCCTGCGGAGCGAAGTCGAGCTTGTACGTCGGCTTCCCCGCCTTGGAGAGCACATGGATCTGATACTTCCACGCCTTGCGCGGCTGCACCGTCGGCGGCGGCGCGGAGGTCACGACGAGATAATCAATCCCCGACTCGTCGAGCGTCGCCTTCAGGTCAAACTTTTTCATGACCACGCGCTGATTATCCAGCGGCAGCATCACGATCCGCCCGATCGTCGGCAGGAACACGATCCGCCGGTCCGGCGGCATCGCATCGGACCGGACGTACCGCATTTGGTCCTGCGTCTCCTTGTTCCAATCGGGAAACACGCCCCACTGGCACAGCGGCGACGCCTTGCCGCACGGATAGACGGAGATCCTTCCGTCTTCCTGACGCAGACCGAGGTAGAAGCCGCCGCCGACCCCGGGGAACAAGCTCTGCCCGCTGATGCTGCCGACTTTGACGGCATCGGTGGAATACAGGTCACCGATCCCCGTATAGATGCGATTGTCTTCTCCCGGCGCGAGGAACCCCGCGGAGGTATGATCGTTCTTCGCGGTGAACTCATTTCCCCGGCGCGTGTGCACCGTAACGCCGGAAGGGCTGCCGCTGCGCGACCACTCGGTCAGAATCGTCAGGTCGCGATTCGCGCGCAAGTATCCGGGATGCTCGAAGTAACTGTGGTGACCGCGCCACATGACCGGCTGGCCGCCCTTGTTCACAGGTTGCAACGTGCGCGTGTTGAGCAGGTAGTGGTCGCCGGTACTCGATCCGCTTGCCTGAAACTGCACCACGGCCTGATCGCCGCGCGCCGATCCCATCAGCAGGTTCTTGACGCGACCGGAAACGGGATTCGGCTTGGTCAGCTTCTTTTCCAGCTTCGCCAGGTCCCATGTCTGCAGAAGATTGTCTTCATCAAAATACACCACGGCGAGATCGCCGCCGGCCGCGTACACAAACTGGCTCGACGGCAGTCGCAGATTGCCGGCCATCTCACCCTTCCAGGTGTCATAGACCGCCAACGCCGGCATCTCGCGCAGCTTCAACACAAGATACCGCCCGCCGCCTGCGACCAGGGCTTCGTCAATCACGGCCGGCGTTTTTGTCTCGGAGTCTTTCGCCGGAGGAACGGCTTCGGCATCGGCATTTTCCTCGCCGCCATCCTCCGGTCCATCCGATTCGTTCTCCTTTGCCTTGCGCGCGGGGGCGGACTGATCAAACGTCAGTGACAGTTCGCGCGGCTCCATCAGCTGGTTGTCGTTCTTGCCGCGCACGTACCGAGTCTGCACCCAATACTCGGCCGAGGTCGTCGAGCGATTCTGCAGTTTGATCTCGCCTCTGAACGCGCCGCGACTCTTCTGAAGATTACAGACCTTTGCGCCCTTCAGCGCGGTGTATCGCCCCCGGCTGTCTCGATCCAGCCGATCGTTCGGCTTCTTCGGCGCAATCAGCACCGCCACGCGCGAGACCGCGTCCACCGGATCGCTTAGATCGGCCGATACGTCGAGCGTCATCGCGCCGCGCGCGTTGGACTTCTCCGAGAGTGTGATCGCGCGGACCCGGCCGCCGAACATCTCCTGCAAGTTCTCATGCGGGATCGCAAAGCTGATGTGAGTCCCCGATACTTTCGCCGTGGCGATTCCAACCAATCCGCCCGATGCATCAACCACCGGCCCCCCGGAGTTGCCGGGGTTGAACTCGCCGTCGATCTGAACCGCTTCGATGCGGCCGTCGGAATCCTTGCGAACGCTTGACACAGACCCTTTGGATACCGTCACACCCGGATTGGATCGACCCATGGCCAGCGCCTCGCCGAGCGGAAAGCCCAGGATGTATACAGGCAGCGTCGCGTCAACTTTTTTCTTCGGCGCTTTGTCGATCGGCAACGGCAACCGCGGCGCCTCGACGCGCAGCACAGCGAGGTCTTGCGCGTCGTCGCGCGCCGCCAGCGCGCCGGTCAGAACCAGCTCGTCCGGATCGCCGCTGTGAAACACGACCTCCACCACCGGGTCGGATTCGCCCGATTGACCGAGGACGTGCGCATTGGTCACCACCCAGCCGATCTTGCCCTTCTTGCGAACCAGGAACCCCGTCCCGCGTCGCTCCTGACCGGGGCCTTTCGTTTTGACAAAGACCGTCGCCGCCTTGAGTTTGGTGAGCGTTCGCTCCGGCAGCGCATCCTGCGCCCTTGCCGCGACCGTAGGCAGAAGAAACGCGAACATAAGAATGCACGTGAAGGACTTCATGAGCCACCTGCTCCGGTGTGCGCCGAACGCGAGAAAAACCCCCGTTGCGACCATTCGGCGCTGCACGGTCATTGTACCGTTACGCGTTGCCGGGCCATACACTTACCGCCGGAATCCATGAACCTTAGCGCTTCCATGCCCATTCTGAACGTCAGCAGCCACCTCGCTCAAGCGACGAAGGCGAATCCGGATCAGCCCGCCATCATCTGGAGGCGCGGCCATGGTTACGCGCGGTGGTCGTTCTCCGAACTGAACCACGAGGTCGACGCGCTCGCTCACGGACTGGCCGCCGCGGGCGTGTCGCGCGGCACGCGAACGATTCTCATGGCACGACCCAGCGCCGAATTCTTCGCGCTGACGTTTGCACTCTATCGCGTCGGTGCCGTGCCTGTCCTCGTCGATCCCGGCATGGGTCGCCGGCGTATGGTCCAATGCCTCGCCGCCATCCACGCCGAGGCGTTTGTAGGCATCCCGCTCGCGCATGTGCTGCGAATCACAAATCCCGTCGCGTTTCGATCCGTGCGAACGGCCGTCACGATCGGTCGGCGACTCGCCTGGGGCGGTCACACGCTCGATAGCCTTCGAGCGATGGGAGGGCGCGCCGGCCGCGGCGCGCCATTCGAGACGACGGACACTCAACCCGATGACCCCGCTGCGATTATCTTCACCACTGGTTCAACCGGCCCGCCCAAGGCGGTGCTGTTTCAGCATCGAACGTTCGACGCGCAGGTGCGGATGCTGCGCGAGCACTTCGGCATTCGACCCGGTGAAATCGACCTGCCGACGTTCCCCCTGTTTGCACTCTTCGATCCGGCACTGGGCATGACTGCCGTCATCCCCGAAATGGATCCGACGCGCCCGGCACGGGTCGATCCGACGAAGATCATCCGCGCCATATGCGACAACAACGTGACACATATGTTTGGTTCGCCGGCGCTGCTCAATCGCGTGGGGCGGTTCGGCGAGGCAATGGGCCTGAAACTGCCGTCGTTGCGGCGAATCATCTCCGCCGGGGCAGCCGTCCCGCCCGATGTCCTGAAGCGATTTGCCGCCCTGCTCGACGATTCAGCGCGCATTCACACGCCCTACGGCGCAACCGAAGCACTGCCCGTCGCCTCGATCGATCACCGCGAAATACTGGATGACACCGCCTCCCGCACCGCAGACGGCGAGGGCACCTGCGTCGGCCGCCCTCTGCCAGATGCGACCGTGCGCGTGATTCGTATTACCGATGATCCGATTCCCGCGTGGGACGAATCGCTCGTGCTTCCGCAGGGACAGATCGGTGAGTTCGTCGTTAAGGGGCCGATGGTAACGCGAGCCTATCTAAGCAGTGGAGAAGAGCACGCTCCGGGTGCCACTGCCTTACACACGGGTGCCACTGCTTCAAGCAATGGCTTGAATCAAAGCAGCCACTCCGATTCTTCGACCCGCGCCAACCAACTCGCGAAGATTCCTGACGGCGGCGACCTCTGGCACCGCATGGGCGACGTCGGCTGGATCGACGAGCGCGGGCGACTGTGGTTCTGCGGCCGCAAGAGCCATCGGGTCGAGACTGCCGAGGGCATCCTGTTCACCGAGCCGGTCGAGGCGATCTTTAATCAGCACCCAGCCGTCTTTCGTTCGGCGCTGGTCGGCATCGGCAAGCGGCCCCATCAGCGACCGGTGGTCTGCTTTGAGCTGGAGGAATCTCACCGCGACACGGATCGCCCGAAGTTGATTCGCGAGTTGAACGAGCTGGCGGCGCGGCACGATTCAACGCGCACGATTCACACGTTCCTGATCAACACGCGCTTTCCTGTTGACATTCGTCACAATTCAAAGATCTTTCGAGAGAAGCTGGCCGTCTGGGCGGCGGAAAGGTTGCGCAAGAAACCGTGCAGGCGCTGGTAACCGGCGGCGGAGGCTTTCTCGGCCGAACAATCGTCGAGCGACTGTTGGCGCGGGGCGACCGCGTGCGCGTGCTCGCGCGCGGAGACTACCCCGACCTGCGGACGGCCGGGGCGGATCTGGTCCGCGCCGACCTGCGCGATCGCGCCGCCGTCATAGATGCCTGCAAGGGATGCGAGACGATCTTTCATGTCGCGGCGCTGGCCGGCATCTGGGGCGACGAACGACGATACCGAGAGGTCAACTACGACGGCACGCTGAACGTGCTCGCCGGCGCCCGGACGCATGGCGCCGCACGGCTGATCTACACCAGTTCGCCCAGCGTCGTCTTCGACGGTCGCGACCTGGCCGGCGTGAACGAATCCGTGCCGTACCCGTTGCATTACCAAGCGGCTTATCCGAAGACCAAGGCTATGGCCGAGCGCGCCGTGCTCGACGCATCGAATGCGTCGTTTGCCACCGTCGCGTTGCGACCGCACTTGATCTGGGGCCCGCGCGACAATCACCTCGTGCCGCGCATCCTCGCCCGCGCGGGATCGCTTCGTCGCATCGGCCATGCCGACCCGCTGATTGATACGACCTTTGTCGACAACGCCGCCGAGGCTCACCTTCTGGCCGCTGATCGGCTCGCTCCCGGCGCGGCCTGCGCGGGCCGCGCGTACTTCATCTCCAACGGCGAGCCGCGCCCGCTCTGGGAGATCGTCAATCGAATCCTCGCCTCCGGCGGTTTGCCGCCGGTCACGCGCCGCGTTCCTGCCTGGCTCGCCAACGTCGCGGCCGTCTCGATGGAGGCAACCCATCGCGTACTGCGAATCGACCGGGAGCCGCGTCTCACTCGGTTTCTGGTCGGGGAACTTACGAAGGCCCACTGGTTTGACATCGCCGCAGCAAAGCGGGACCTGGGTTACATCCCGCGCGTTTCATTGGACGAAGGGTTTGAACGCCTCGACGCCTGGCTCAAGAAGCCCGTCTGATTCGACGCCGATGTGTGAATGCGTTTCACCCGCCTTGGGGACAAATCCGCCAAGCGTCCGATAGTATTGTGATCAATTTGAGCGAGGTAATTCGTTTTACTGGTTTTCAATTGCCCGGAATGCCGCTATATTTGATTATGAGGTGGTTGTTTCCGCAGCCATGCGGGGTGCGTCGGCGGTCGATGGAACGCAGAAGCCGCCGGGAGGATTCATCATGGGCATGACACAAAAACGCGATTCGTTGGCTCATCGAAAGAGCGAGATCGAGCGCGAACTGACGGGCCTTGGTGAGAGTCGCCAAGCTTCGCAGGACAACACGGCCCTGGGCGACCTCGAGCGGGCCCTCATGGCCGAGTTAGATCAGGTTGATCGCCAGTTGCATCTGCTCGACGAATACGTCAAGCAGCTCGATCAGTCGTCCCAGCCGGCCGGCCGCTAATCAGTTCCGCAGTCTTCCCCGGCCAATTCGCAAACACGGCATAGCGTTTTTCTCGCGCAGGATACCTGTTCGGGAAGTACGCCGCACTTTGCGCGCGTCGCACCAAGCCAGGAAATGAAACGGCCCCCCGTGCAAGCATGTCGCACGAGGGGCCGTCTGGTCTTTAATCTCGATTCCGTGTGATGCTACTCACACGGCCGGGCATCACCGCACGCGTCGGCGGCCCATGACGAGGATGCCGAGCAAGGCAAACGGCATCGCCATCATCGTGCCCGGACCGCACGGCAGCAGACCGCACGGCGGCGGGCCCGGAGGCGCGGCGGAGCAGGCATCGCCAACTCCATCGCCATCCGAATCGGCCTGATCGGCGTTCGCCACGTTCGGGCAGTTGTCGTTGCAATCCAACACGCCGTCCCCGTCGGCATCGCCGGTCGGGTTCAGCTGGATGCACGAGCAGCCGTCGGCGTCCACGTCGTCGCCGCTGGCCGTCTCGGGACAGGCGTCGTCGCAGTCGATGACGCCGTCGCCGTCGTTGTCCGGCGCCGAGCCCAGCTCGCCGCTGATATCAACTTCGCCGGTGGCCTTCGTCGGCACGGCGCCGAAGAAGTTGCCGGTTCCGTCGATCGCATTGGCGGCCAGACCCATCACGTTGACGATGCCGGTCGTCGCGACGCCGTCGAAGTCGTTGCCGTTCACGTTCACGAAGGCCGTATCCATGATGTCTTCCACTTCAACACCGGTATCGACGCCGGTGATGCAGTTGTTGCGGATGGTCACTTCGGCCGCGCCATCGACCAGGTCCTGAATGTCCACACCGGCCATCGAGCCGTTGCCCTGGATCCGGTTGTTGGCGATGTCGATGATCGAGCCCCAGATGGCGTTGGCATCGATGCCGACCTCGGAGAAGTTCGAGATCGTGTTGCCGGTGATCGAGCCGTCGGTGCCTTCGATCCAGTCGTAGCCGTCGGTCCAGATGCCGAATCGACCGCCGTCAAACTTGTTGTTGGTGATGTGGAACGAACTGCCGTACTCGACATCATCGTAGAGATAGACTGACGCATCCCAGAAGCCGGCGATGTCGTTGTTGCAGATCGTCAAGGTCGAGCCATACTCCGGCGGGTAGTAGAAGTACAATCCCGACATGTAGAGGCCCGGCTCGCCCGTCCGCCCACGGATAAAGTTATCGCAGATGGTCGCTTGGCTACCGTCGTAGATGTAATAGGTGTAGATGCCGGCGGAATCATTCGCGACGTCGCCGAGGATGCCGCCGATGCTGTTGCCGATGGCCTCGAAGGTGGAGCCGTACTCCGGACCGTCGTCGCCGTAGATGCCGTAGTACCCGCCGGCATTGGGGTCGCCATTGATGGTGTTGTAGTTCACGGCGACGTGGCTTCCATCGTACGAGTAGTAGTAGTAGATGCCGGTGTCGGTGAAGCTGTTAATCGTGTTGTTGCTGATGTTCAGGGTACTGCCGTACTCGGCGCCGTCGTCCGACAAGATGCCGTAGTCGCCCATGTTGGCCAGCGGGGTGAAGGTGTTGCCGGTGACGGTCGTCTCGGAACCGTCGTAGGTGTAGTAGAAGTACAGGCCGGCGTAGGTGTAGCCCTCCACGACGTTGTTCATGAAGAAGCCCTTGCAGCCGTCCGACATGCCGCCGTCGCTGTAGATGCCGTATTCCGAGCCGTTGGTGTGAGCCGTAAACGTGTTGTTGGACACGTTCAGGCGTGAGCCGTACTCGGTGTAGTCATCCTGCCAGAAACCGGCCTCGCCGCCGCCCATGTTGCCGTAGTTGGTGACGGTGTTGCCGGTGACGTTCAGGCTGGCGCCGGCTTCGTACACTTCGTAGTTGTAGATGCCGTAGTCGCCGCCGCTGGTGTTCATCGTGACCGTGTTGTTGCTGATCGTGGCCGAGCCGCCGTAGTCGACGTACTCGAGCATAATGCCACAGTAGTCCGGGTTGGTGATCGTGTTGCCGTCGTAGGTGGCCTGACCGGTGTACACCTCATAGGAGTATATGCCGTAGTCGGCCCCGGTCGACAACGCAGTCAACGAGTTGCCGTTGATCCAGGCGACGCCCGCTTCGTACGACGGGTACTCGTAGTAAATACCCGCGTAGTCGAAGTTGGTGCAGGTGTTGTTGTTCACCGTTCCGTCGGAGCCTTCGGCCGTCTCATAGACGTAGATGCCGTAGTCGGCGCCGCTGGAGATGCCGGTCAACGTATTGTTGGTGATCGTGATGTCGGACGTGTAGTAGCAGTCATCGTTGTAGATGCCGCAGTAGTCGAAGCCGGTCGCGGTGTTCATGTCGAACGTCGCCGTGCTGTACTCGTACAGGTCGCCGAGGTAGATGCCATAATCACCGCCGGTCGGCAGAGCCGTCAGCATGTTGTTGTTGCAGGTGATGTGCGTGTTGTCGTAGGAGTCGCCGAAGTAGATACCGGCGTAGTCGAAGTTCGACGCGGTGTTGTTGTTCACCGTGACTGTGTTGCCGTACTCGGGATCCTCTACATAGATGCCGTAGTCGCCGCCGCCATTGTCGGCCGTGCAGGTGTTGTTGCTGATGTTGACCGTGCAGCCGGCGTAGGGGTAGTACTCGTCGATGCCGGCGTAGTCGAAGCCGCTGATCGTGTTGCCGGTGATCGTGGTGTTCGAGCCGTACTCGGTGTCGACGAAAATACCATAGTCCATCATTGTGCTGCTGCTGACGGTGTTATCCGTGATGACCACCGTCGAGCCGTAGTAGTTGTAATAGGCATAGATGCCGCAGTAGTCGATTCCGCTGACGGTGTTGCCGCTGACGGTCGTTGTGCTGGCGTAATCCGTGTCGTACGGATAGATGCCTTCACCGGCCGTGCCGTCACCCGTGACCGTGTTGTTGTTGATCGTGCAGGTGCTCTGGTAGTAAATGTAGTCAACTTCGATGCCGTCGCTATCGAAGTCGGTCACGGTGTTGTTGTTGATCGTGCAGGTTCCGTGGCTGTAGATGCCGTATACATAGATGCCGTAACTGAACGCGTCGAACGTGTTGCCGTTGATGTTCAGCGTGCTGAAGATGTCGAAGACATCGGTGCCGTACACGCCGCAGTAGCCGGTGAGGCCCATGACCGTGTTGTTGTTGATGTTGACGTTGCACTTGTACACGTCATCATCAAAGTAAAATCCATCCTCGTCGATGTCGTTCAATGTGTTGTTGAGGATGTCCACGTTGGAGTCGTACAGACAGACGGTGCTGACGTTCGTGCTCGGATGGTCGCTGCTGTCGAAATAAACACCGCGATAGAACGAGTACGTGCCGCCGTTGCGGTCAAACGTGTTGTTCTGCACGATGAACAGGCCGGCTTCGATGAAGTCATCGACGTAAATGCCGTCGTCCGAGTCATTGCCCGAGATGCGGTTGGACTGGATCGTCGTCGGGACGCCGAACTTGACCTGATCGGCCTGCACTTCGATCGCATCGCTCGCGGCCTGTAACTGGCGAATGTGGAAGCCCTGGCCCACGTCACCCACGATGACGCCCGGCGCCGCGATGATGATGACCGGCATGCCGGCCGTGTTGTTCTCGATGATCGTCGTCGCCGAACCGGCCGTGCTCAACAGTTGCAGGTTTGAAACGTTCAGCACCAAGCCGCCGGCCGGCGTGGTGTACGTGTTGGGCCCGACGAGAATGCGGTCCCCGGCACTGGCTGCCGCCACAGCCGCTTGAATCGTCGCGAAATCGCCCGGTACGTTGATGTCGACGGCCCGCGCGGCGGACGCCAGCGTCGAGACGACAGCCGTCATGCAGATAGCTTGAACAAGCTTTGTGTGAGTACGCGACATACTGAAGGTCTCCTTTTCTGGATAAGCTTCTCGGTCGGGCAATGAATGCCCGGCAAGGTTCTCTCGCAACCCGCTCGTCACAATCCGGATCGCCTATCGACGAGCCCGATGTGAGGCGTCTATCGTGTAAAGACTCCTTGTGCGATACGCTCGCGCAAGCGGCCTTCCTGGTTTCGAATCAACGTGCTTAATTCGCACATCCAAAAACTTCATTCGTTGGTTCGTTCCTAACGAACCATGACACGCCAATCGCCACACGCGATTCCGATCGCCAGTCGGAATCGATCTACCGCACGCGTCGGCGACCCATGACGAGGATGCCGAGCAAAGCAAACGGCATGGCCATCAGCGCGCCCGGACCGCACGGCATGATGCCGCACGGCGGCGGGCCCGGAGGCGCGGCGGAGCAGGCATCGCCAACTCCATCGCCATCCGAATCGGCCTGGTCGGCGTTCGCCACGTTCGGGCAGTTGTCGTTGCAATCCAACACGCCGTCCCCGTCGGCATCGCCGGTCGGGTTCAGCTGGATGCACGAGCAGCCGTCGGCGTCCACGTCGTCGCCGCTGGCCGTGTCGGGACAGGCGTCGTCGCAGTCGATGACGCCGTCGCCGTCGTTGTCCGGGGCCGAGCCCAACTCGCCGCTGACATCAACCTCACCGGTGGCCTTCGTCGGCACGGCGCCGAAGAAGTTGCCGGTTCCGTCGATCGCGTTGGCGGCCAGACCCATCACGTTGACGATGCCGGTCGTCGCGACGCCGTCGAAGTCGTTGCCGTTCACGTTCACGAAGGCCGTGTCCATGATGTCTTCCACTTCAACACCGGTATCGACGCCGGTGATGCAGTTGTTGCGGATGGTCACTTCGGCCGCACCATCGACCAGGTCCTGAATGTCCACACCGGCCACCGAGCCGTTGCCCTGGATCCGGTTGTTGGCGATGTCGATCAGCGAGCCCCAGATGGCGTTGGCATCAATGCCGACCTCGGAGAAGTTCGAGATCGTGTTGCCGGTGATCGAGCCGTCGGTGCCGTCGATCCAGTCGTAGCCGTTGGTCCAAATGCCGAATCGACCGCCGTCGATCTTGTTGTTGGTGATGTGGACCGAGCAGCCGTACTCGACGTCGTCGTAGAAGAAGATGCCCGCATCCCAGAAGCCGGCAATGTCATTGTTGCAGACCGTCAGGGTGCTGCCTTCGTACGCGGTGTAGTAGAAGTAGACGCCGGCCATATAGTTACCCGCCTCGCCAGTGCGGCCGCGGATGTAGTTTTCACAAACCGTGGCCGAACTACCGTACTCAACGTATTCGCCGAAGTAGACGCCGGCTGTGTCGTCGGCCACGTCACCCTTGATGCCGCCGATGCTGTTGCCGATCACCTCGACGTGCGAGCCGTACTCGATGTAATCATCAAAGTAAACTCCAAAGGAACCTCCGGTGTTTGGATCGCCGTCCAGCACGTTGTAGTTCACCGCGCACGTGCTGCCATCATCGACGTAGTAGTCAATGCTGACGCCGGAATCGGTGAAACCGTTGACCGTGTTGTTGCTGACGTTGGCATGGCTGCCGTATTCCACGCCGTCATCCAGCATGATGCCGAAGTCGCCCATGTTGGTCTGCGGGGTGAAGATGTTGCCGACAAACGTCGTCTCGGAGCCGTCATACGTGTAATAGGTGTAGAGACCGCAATAGGTGTAGCCCTGCACCGTGTTGTTCATGCAGAAGAATTTCGAGCCGTCGGAGGCGCCGCCGTCGCTGTAGATGCCGTATTCCGAACCATTGGCGTGCGCCGTAAACGTGTTGTTGGACACGTTCAGCCGCGAGCCGTACTCGGTGTAGTCATCCTGCCAGAACCCGCCCTCGCCGCCGCCCATGTTGCCGTAGTTGGTGACGGTGTTGCCGGTGACATTCAACGTCGAGCCGGCCTCGTACACTTCGTAGTTGTAGATGCCGAAATCGCCACCGCTGCTGTTCATGGTGACGGTGTTGTTGGTGACGTCGCAGTGTCCGCCGTAGTCAACGTATTCGACGTAGATGCCCGTATAGTCCGGATTGGTGATCGTGTTGCCGTCGATCGTCGCCTCACCGGTGTACACCTCGTACACGTAGATGCCGTAATCGGCGCCGGTGGACAGGGCCGTCAGTGTGTTGCCGTTGATCCAGGCGACGCCCGCTTCGTACGACGGGTACTCGTAGTAAATACCCGCATAGTCAAAGTTGGTGCAGGTGTTGTTGTTGACCGTTCCGTCGGAGCCTTCGGCCGTCTCATAGATGTAAATGCCGTAGTCGGCGCCGCTGGAGATCGCATTAAACGTGTTGTTGGTGACAGTAAGATCGCTCGTGTAGTAGCAGTCGTCGTTGTAAAAGCCGGCATAATCAAAGCCCGAAGCAGTGTTCATGTCGAACGTGCCCGTGCTATAGGATTCCAGGTAACCCTGATAGATGCCGTAATCCGCGCCGCTGGGATGGGCCGTCAGCATGTTGTTGTTGCAGGTGATGTGCGTGTTGTCGTAGGTGTCGTAGATGTAGATGCCCGCGTAGTCGAAGTTCGTCGCGGTGTTGTTGTTCACGGTGACGGAGCTCCCGTAATAGGGGCCGTCGACCAGAATGCCGTAATCCGCGCCGCCGTTGTCAGCCGTCAGCGTGTTGTTGCTGATGTTCGTGGTGCAGCCGGCGTAAGGGTATTCCTCCTCAATGCCGGCATAGTCGAACCCGCTGATCGTGTTGCCGGTGATCGTCGTACTCGAACCGTATTCGGTGTCGATGTAGATCCCGTAATCCATTTGCGTGCTGCTGCCGATGGTGTTGCCGGTGACCATTACCGTTGAGCCGTAGTAGTTGTAATAGGTGTAGATACCGGTGTCGTCGAAGCCATTGATGGTGTTGCCACTGACATTCGTCGTACTGGCGTATTCCGTGTCGTACGGGTAAATGCCGTAGTCGGCGGAACCGTCGCCGGTCACCGTGTTGTTGTTGATGTTGACCGTGCTTTGGTAGTAGATGTAGTCCAGTTCGATGCCGGCATAGGTGACGCCGGTGATCATGTTGTTGTTGACGTTCGCGACGCAGTTGCTGGTGATGTCATACATGTAAATGCTGTAATCACCGAAGTCCGTGATCGTGTTGCCGTTGATGTTGGCGGTCGAGAAAACGTCGATCCCGTAGTCGAAATAGATGGCGGAATAACCCGTCGCCCCGGTCAAGGTGTTGTTGTTGACGTTGATGTTGCTCTTGTAGCAGTGGTAATCGAAATAAACGCCATAGGTATCCATGTCCGTAAACGTGTTATTGAGAACGTCAATGTTGGAGTCGATGGAGCTGATGGACCCGACGTTGGCGCTCGGATGGTCGGCGCTGTCAAAATCGATGCCGGTATCAAACGAATACGTGCCGCCGTTGCGGTTGAACGTGTTGTTCTGCACGACGAACAGGCCGGCCTCGATGTAACTGTCCACATAGATGCCTTCGCCCGAGTTGTTGCCCGAGATGCGGTTGTTCTGAATCCTCGTCGGCACGCCGAACTTGACCTGGTCGGCCTGCACCTCGATCGCATCGCTCGCGGCCTGCAATTGGCGGATGTGGAAGCCCTGGCCGACATCACCGATCGTGACGCCCGGCGCCGAGATGATGATGACCGGCATGCCCGCCGTGTTGTTCTCGATGATCGTCGTCGCCGAACCGGCCGTGCTCAACAGTTGCAGGTTCGGTACGTCAACGACCAGGCCGCCCGCGGGCGTCGTGTACGTATTGGCTGCGACGAGGATGCGATCCCCATCGCTGGCTGCGGCAATGGCCGCTTGAATCGTCGCATGATCGCCGGGCACGTTGATGTCAACGGCGCGGACCGCAGCAGGAAAAACCGTCGCTGCAACCGCCGTACAAATGGACAGTACAAGTCTCGTGTGGCTGCGAAGCATGCTCAAAGTCTCCTTTGTATTCGAAGTGCGATACATTTGGACAAATAATGTCCAGCGAGGTGATGTTGCAATTCCATTCGCCAAGCCATTGGCTTAACTTCCCTGGAGCGCCGGCGCGAACCGCACCACGCCAACGACTACAAGCTCGCGGTCGCTATCCTTAGCAAACGCGATACCGAGATGGATCCCCAGTGCGAGGCAGGGAACCATCCGGCAGCCGCGTAGATTACAACTACCTGCCCCCGCAAGTAAAGGGCAAATTTTCGGGCAAATTTCACAGGTTTCGGGGTGAGCCAATCCGGGCTGTCTCAATCCGGTGCGCTCCGTCTTCACGCTGAAAACATTGGGCAAATGACCCCAGTTTGCGCAACATTGGGTGGGCAATTTTCGCCGATTCGAGCGCCAAATCCGCCGAGCGTTGACGCGAGTCTCCAATTCCCATGTGAAGCGTCGCACACCTGGACGCATCCTTCATCATTCGAAGGCATCTCCTGCCTCATTTCGCCCGTATCGCCCTTCCATCGGTACGTATAATGCCGCCATGAAGCGTCTACCGGCGCATCGGGTTGGAATCACCGGTCAGCCTTCGAAAAGTGTCTCGATCCGCCCCGCGGATTGGTTAATGGGAGAAAGTTTCATGACGCGTGTTCGCTTTTCCGTAGCCGTTCTTGGAATCGCTGCACTGCTCGGCGCTGCCGACCGCGCTGCGGCGTCCTTCCACCTGATGCAGATCGAGCAGGTCATCGGCGGAGTCGGCGGCGACACCGACGCCCAGGCGATCCAACTACGCATGCGCGCCAACGGCGAAGGGCAGGTGTCGCAGGGGCGGCTGGTCGTGCGCGATGCGACCGGCGCCAACCCGGTGACGATTCTCGTCTTCCCGTCGAATGTCGCGAATGAGGCACAGGGCGGGCGAATTCTGATCGCGTCCAATGCCTTCATCGCCAAGAGCCTGCCCAATGCGCAGGCTGACTTCACGATGACCGCGACCATTCCATCCGGCTACCTCGCCGGCGGCTCGCTGACCTTCGAGCGCAACAACAACGGCGGCATTCTCTGGCGCGTGAGTTGGGGAACATACAGCGGCAGCAACGCCGGCGAAACGACCAACGACGCCGACGGAAACTTCGGCCCGCCGTTCGGCTCGGCCCTGCCGTCGGCCGGAACGTCCGCGCTGACGTTCGGCGGCACAGCCGGCGCGATGAGCACCAACAACGCGGCGGATTACTCGATCCCCGCCGGCGCGGCGACGTTCACCAACAACCGCGGCTGCGAGTTCGTCGTCAACGCGGCGCCGGCCTGTGGCGCGACCGACACCGACGGCGACAGCACAAACGATGACTGCGACAGTTGCACCGACAGCGACGGCGACGGGTTCGGCGATCCCGGTTTCCCCGCCAATTGCTGCGCGGCCGATGGCTGTCCGAATGATCCGAACAAGACCGCGCCCGGCGACTGCGGTTGCGGCGTGGCCGATGACGACGCCGACGGCGACGGCGTGCTCGACTGTAACGACACGTGCGCGAATACGCCGGCTGGACAAAGCGTGAACGGCGAGGGCTGCTCCTGCGCCCAGCTCGATCCCAACGCCGATAGCGATGGCGATGGCGTCACCGATTGCAACGACGTTTGTCCGAATGATCCGAACAAATCCACATCGGCCGGGGCCTGCGGGTGCGGCAATGCCGAGACCGATACCGACGGTGACGGCACGCCCGATTGCACCGACGGCTGCCCGAACGACCCGAACAAGATTGCGCCGGGCAATCTCGGCTGCGGCGTGGCAGAGGCTGACGCGGACGGCGACCTGATCCCCGATTCGGCAGACAATTGTCCGAATGTGTCCAACGCAGACCAGGCCGACGAAGACAACGACGGCGTGGGTGACGAATGCGAAGCCGGGCACGATGACGGCGGCGCGAATTGCGGCCAGACCGGCGGCTGCGGCGCGATGGGTGGTTCGATGCTACCGCTACTATTGCTGGGACGCGGAAAACGCCGGCGGCGAGGATTTCGGGGATAATTGACGAGATCAATGGGCGAGCAGGTTCGTCGCAGATTGCGCATGGTGGAACGCGATCACTTGCCAATCGGGTGAGCGATGTTCTTTCCGCATTCCGGGCAAACATCACCCGTCAGACCCGTCAGGTCGTAGCCGCATTGGTCGCACCAGCCGCCGCGATCGCCTGCGATCAGTTCCGACAGGTCGCGAAACGTGGCGATGCCATTTGGGAGATTCGAATTGAATGACGCCTTGCCCAACCGTCGCACTACAAATGCCAAAACGACTGCTACAACCGCAAAGAACCCCGCAATGATGACACTGCTCAACAGCACCATGAACAGCCATCCCAGCCAATCGACCGTTGCACCAAACCCATAAATTCTGCTGAACAATGAAACAGACCCGCATGACAATCCGATGACGGTGAGCACGCCGCCTGTGTTGGACATGAAATCGGCGATGCGCTCATATCGCGTCGCCTTCAAGGGAGGAATTCGCCCGCACGACATCATGCGAAGCCGCTCCCAAAGTCTTCGCAGCTTTCTGCCCTTGAACCGCTCGTGAATGGCCGTACTCGGGCCGAACGATTTGACACGCGGGGCAACCTCTCGCGCCGCCTCGCAAATATACCGAAACGCGCCGGCCGCATTGGATGTGGCCCCGAGAATGGTCACGGGCGCGGGAGGTGCGAACCGGGCGCGGCTGGCGATGAGGTCAGTCAGCCTGCCGAAGGTGAAGAGCGGAGCGAACTTCAGCTCCCATTCCTGGAGGCTACTCGCCTCCCGGCTGCCGGTGAGAAAGTTCCAGTCCTTATCATCAATCCACACGCCCAGTTTGTCCTGAAGTGTGAACGATAGGTCGAGGTATTCGAGCGAATCCGCGCCCACGACATCAATAAAGTACCGATCAATTCGCGTGTCGCGCGCAAAAGGAACCCGCTTGCCGGTGACTTCGTACACCGCTTCCTGCATCGCGTAAAAAAGCGGATCCTCCGCGGCGAGCTTGTCTGCATTGGGTGATGATGGGGCCATGTTGGTGTCACACCCTGCAGCTTGTGGTGCGGCCGCATGCGCCCCATTCTAACGGCTCACACACCCACCACCACGCCGCGATCGACGGAAGCATCCCGGGCAGGATGAGCGCTGATCGCGGCCGCGCCGTGCACCGTCCCGCTCCGCGCTCGCAACTCGCGCTCCATCGCCGCCAATTGCGCCTCGATCTGAGCCATCTTCGCCTGCCGCATCGCCAGTTTCTCCCGGTGCCGCCGCAGGAAGTAGGCGATTGTCTCAACTCGAATCTTGATCGAGCCGGTCGGTTTGTTCTCGTCGATGTCCTTGAAGCAGAAGTACGGCGTGCCGCTGGTCTCGATGATCTCCTCGATCACGCTGTAGATCGGCGCGTCGTGGCCGCACTTGAAGCTGGAGAGTTCCAGCGCGACGAGATTCGGGTGCCGCGCCGCGAACTTGGCGGCCCAGACCTTGCGATTGGTGTTCTCGCTGTAGGCGTTCTTCCACGCATCTTCAATCGAAACGGGACTGGCGAAATCGCCGCGGCGCACTTCCTCGCCGAACAAGCGCTCGAGAATATCCGGATCGCGCGGCAGCACATCCATCGTGAACACCGGGATGCCCAGCTTCTGAAACTCGTCGGGAATCTCATGACAGACGCCGGGGTCGTGATGATACGGCCGCGTCAGCAGCACGACGCCGACCTCGTTCTTCGCCTCCAGCTGATCAATCTGCTCGCGGGCCTGGCGGCGCAGGTCGGCGTAGAAGCCGTCGTAGTAGTCCCATGCGACCCGGCAGGCACGGGCGTTTTCCTCGGGAGAGAGGCCCAGCTTGTCGGCGAATTCGGCGAACATCTGGCGCGCGAGGAGGCCCGGCTCGGAAAAATTGACAAACGTATCGAGATACTGCAGCCCGTGGTCGGCGAAGAGATCGCTCTCCTTGGTGAAGGCCGCTTTCACCGCCTCGGGCGTCGCGGTCACCGTCGGGCAGGCCCGGCTGCTCTGGATGTTATCCATGAACGTCGGCATGCAGTCGATCATCGGGAAGAAAATGTAATGCAGCGGCTGCTTCTCGGTGTGCTTGTGATAAAGCAAATTGTGGACATGCGGGATGCCGATCTTGCTGGGGAAGCAGGGGTCGATGGCGCCTCGCTTGGCGCCCTCTTTGTAATTCTCCTCGCTGGTGTAATCGCTCCAGACAAGATTGGCCGAGCGAATGCCCAGAGCCTGGAAGTAGCCCATGAACCACGGACCCATCGAGTACATATTCAATACGCGCGGCATGCCGATGCGAATGTCGCCGCGCTTTTTCAACAGCTCGACGCGCTGCCGCGCCGCCTCGCGCTTGCGTCGGACCGCCGGCAGCACCAGTCGATCGGGCAGGCCGAAGCCCGCCGCCGCTTTCTCCGCCTCGGCGACATCATCCGCCACGCACGGCACGTCGGCCGGTGCGAACGCCTCGCGAGCGCAGATTTCCGCGAAGTTGGGATAGGCCTTCTTGATCGCGTCGAGGCCGGCCTTGATCTCGCGCATGTCGTTCACGTCTTCGACGGTGCCTTTTTCGCAGGTGGCGATGATGAGCCGCTGCTCGCCTTCCTCAAGCGCGACTTTGGATTTGCTCTTGGCGGGTTTCGCATTCGCGGCGGCGCCCTCCACAGAACCCTTGACGCCGACGGATTGCGACCCGTCGGATTCTTGTGATGACGCAGCGGCGCTTGCCACGCTGCCATGCTTGATGCGCGTCGGGTGACCCGCCTCCGGCCCCTGCTTGATGATCTGCGTCGTTAGGCTGACGAGCACGCCCGAACCCGCTCCCTCACGGTCGCGGCTCGGATGCGTGTCGCCGATGCCGACGGATTGCAATCCGTCGGCTTGCTCCTCGCCCGTCTTCACGTCGATGAACGTGCGCAGGCACTTGTTCTTGCAGAAGTAGCAGCGGGTATTTTCATTCCGCGTCGTGCGATAGGTGATCTGCTGCACCCGCTCCAGCCCGATGAACGACGAGCGATGGCCCAGTTCGGTGAACATCCGATGCGCCTCGACCGCGCAGCCGATCGCGCCGGCCTCGCCGCAGAACTTATGCACCGTCACCGTGGGCTGCGTCGCCATGCCCTTGAAGCGGCTGGTGATGAAATCGACTTGTGTCTTCACCGCCGCGAGGTTGTGCTGCGTGCCGCCCTGAAGAATAAATTTCGTGCCCAGCTTGGCGAGATTCGGAATCTGCGAAACGTACAACCAGATGTTCTTGGGCAACACGTCGCACAGGCCGGCCATGATCTCGTTCGGCGACCAACCCTGCCGCTGGAAGTCGACAATGTCGCTCTGCATGAACACCGCGCAGCCGTAGCCGAACGACGGCATGGCCTCGGCGCTGAAGGCGATGTCGGCGAAATCCTCGACCTTGAAGCCGAAGCCCTGGGCCGTGCTCTGCAGAAAGTACCCGTTGCCCGCCGAGCATTGCGTGTTGAGCTTGAAGTCCTTCACCTGGCCGTTCTTGAGGATGATGAGCTTGATATCCTGCCCGCCGACGTCGACGATCACGTCAGTGTCGGGATAAAAATGCAAGCCCGCCTGCGTGTGCGCGACCGTCTCCACGAGCGCCACATCCGCTTTTAATACATCTTTCAAAATATCCTTCGCATAGCCCGTCGTGCCGACGCCGAGCACCTCCAGCTTGCAGCCCTGATCGGCGACCTGCTTCTCCAGCAGCGCGAAAATCTCCATCGTGTCTTCGATCGGGTTGCCCTTGGAAAGCTGGTACGCCCGGCCGACGACGTTCTTCTCCTCGTCCACCAGCACACCCTTGGTGCTGGTGCTGCCGCCGTCGACGCCGATGAACGCGCGGACGGTGCTGCCCGGCGTGAACCGCGGCGCCTCCCACTTCGCGTGGCGATACTTCTCTTTGAACGCGGCGAGGTCCGCCTCATCCTTCCACAATCCTTTGCTGCCGGCGGCCTTCTTCTCCTCGATGCGGCCGACGGTGATGTACCATTTGAGTTCGTCCAATCCGCGGAAGACGCCGAAGTCGGGATTGTCCTGCACTTCGATCTTCGCATATTCCACCGCGCCGAGGGCGGCGAAATACTGCGCGTTGTCCGGCACGACGATCAATTCCTCGATCGGCTTGCTCTCATCGAATTCAATCTTCCGCTCGCGCCAGATCGCCGGCACGTTGTGACGCCAGCAATCGCGCATACCCTTGATATAACAATTCGGCCCGCCCAATAGCAGCAATTGCGGCCGAAGCGTGTGCCCGCGCGTCAGCACCGCGAGGTTCTGCTGGATGATGCTCTCGAACAGCGAGGCCATCAGTTCATCGGGCGGCACGCCCTGCTTTTGCAGGCCGTTGATGTCGGTCTCGGCGAAGACGCCGCACTTGCCGGCGACGGGGTGCAGCCGCAGGCCGACGTAGCCCATTTCGCAAAGTTGTTCAGTGGGTATTTTGAGTTTCGCGTTGATCTTGTCGATGACCGCGCCGGTGCCGCCGGCGCATTTGTCGTTCATGCTGGGGATTTTTTTCTTCTTGCCGGTCGATTCGTCGGTCTTGAAGACGATGATCTTCGCGTCCTGCCCGCCGAGTTCCACGACGCTTTGCACGTCGGGATAGAGCTTCTCCACGGCAAGGCTGACGGCGTTGACCTCCTGCACGAATCGCGCGCCGATGCGCTTGCCGATGCTCGATCCGCCGCTGCCGGTCATGAAGATGCGAAAGGCGTTGCGCGGCACGTCGTGAAACTGCTGCGCGATCTGCCCGAACATCTCGATGCACTTTTCGGGCTGCTTCGTGTCGTGCCGTTGATAATCCTTCGCGAGGATTTCGTCCGTCACCGGATCGACGACGACGTACTTCACCGTCGTGCTGCCGACATCGAGGCCGATGAAAAGGCCTTGCGGATATTTCTCCGTCGGCGCGAACGGCAGGTCCTCGATGACCGGCTTGGTCTTTTCGCTCTTGATGATGCCGACGTTGAGTTGAACCAGACCTGGGGCTTGAGACGTGAGGCTAGAGTCGCCGGACTTGGAGGAACAGCACCCGCCCGAAGAACACCCGCCGCCGGACGAACCACCGTTCTTGGCGGCGAAGCCCTTGTCGGCGAACGACCCGCCGCTTGTGCCATTGCCTGAAGCGGCGGCACCCGTGGAAGAGCAGCACCCGCCGGTGTGCGTGTGACCGTGATCGGCCTCGTGGTTCGGAGCGTGGTTCATGGTATCCTCTCGATATTCACGAAATGGACCGTGAATGAACTTGTCTCTGGAGTGCCGACGGGTGAGCCAATCCGTATTGCACGTTGTCACTGGTGCGTTTGGTTACTCCGGTTCGCGCATCGCACAGCGATTGCTTGACCGCGGCGTAACGGTTCGCACGCTGACCAATTCGCGGCGACCCAGCCCGTTGGCCAATCGCGTTGAGATTCTGCCGCTCGCATTCGACGACACGGCGAAGCTCGTCGATTCGCTTCGCGACGCCGACGTGCTTTACAACACCTACTGGATTCGCTTCAACCACGGCGACTTCACGCGCCAGCAGGCGATCCGCAACAGCCTCAAATTGTTTGACGCGGCGCGACATGCCGGCGTGCGACGGATTGTTCACGTCAGTATTGCCAACCCCGACGAGAACTCGCCGTTCGAGTACTACAGCGGCAAGGCGTGGCTGGAACGGGCGATTCGCGAATCCGGACTTTCGCATTGCATCCTTCGGCCCGCGGTGCTGTTCGGCGATGAAGACATTCTGGTGAACAACATCGCGTGGATTCTGCGGCGGTTTCCGATCTTCGGTTTGTTCGGGGATGGCTCGTACGGCATTCGCCCGATTCACATCAACGACTTCGCCGACCTCGCCGTGCGACAGGGTTTTGAAACCGAGAGCTTGGCTGTCGATGCCGTGGGGCCGGAGCGATTCACGTATCGCGAACTGGTCAGGGAGATCGCCCGTATCCTCAAGTTGCGTCGCTTGATTCTCCCGATGCCCAGCGCCATCGGCTATCACATCGGTCGCGCGATTGGCGGATATGTGCGCGACATGGTCCTGACCCGCGACGAAATCGGAGCGCTGATGGCCGGCCTGCTGGACAGCAACGCGCCCAGCACCGGCGAAACCCGTCTCACCGACTGGGCGCGCGAAAACGCCGCGACCCTCGGCCGCTACTACGCCAGCGAACTCTCCCGCCGTTCCGATCGCCATCAGTCTTACACTGCCCTTCAACGATGAACGTCAGGCACCGTAGGGTTCGCACAGCGGACCCTACACGCTAAACACAGACCGCTTCGCGCGCTTCCTCACCGACTGCCACGCCTTCCTTCTTCATCCGCTCGCCCACATCCAGCACAAAGCTCGCCGCCTTGCCGATCACGCCCTTGCGGTGCGTCACATGCAGCAGCGGCCGACGGAGGTCGCGGTTTTCCTCGCGGGCCACGTACTCACGAATCTGCTCCAGCGTGTAGCCCGTCGATGCCACGGCCCGCTTGAACTCGTCCTTGCATTTCACCTTCGCCTCGCCCAGCGCCATTTGCACGCGCGAGTGCGCGTTGATGTCGCCTTCGCCGCTCGTCTCGATCGGGATGTAGATGATGTCCTTGTAGTGGCTCACCACCGCCGCCTGGGCGCCGTCGCTCTGCGTGCTGGGCATGCAGCCGAACGGCTTGAGCGACAGCACCATGTGGGCGAGATCCTTCGACGAGTAGTAAATGTTCTTGGCGACTTCGAGATGGCCCTCACCGCCGCCGGCGCGGCTGTTGTAATACGGATGGCCGGCGCGGGTCAGTTCCAACTGATTCGCCAGCTCGTGGGCCGTGCCGCCGATGGCCTCGCGCAGCTTGTTGTATTCGTGCTTGATGATCTTCTCGGCGATGTCGAAGGTGAACATCTTCTTGCGGAACGCAAGCTCCGCGGCGAGCCGGGCTTTCAGATTCCAACGCGATGGACGATCGGCATCACCGGCGCCGTGATCGCCAACGCCGACGGATTGCGATCCGTCGGCTTCCTCCTGCCTTGGCATTTCGGTGTTTTGGCGTTTCGACGTTTTGTCCAGCCCTTTGCGGTCGCCCGCCTTCAACCCCGCCTGGTGCAACATGTAGCAAATCCACGTCGCTACCGGCTCGACCAGCACTTCGGCGCCTTCACCTTCCAAAAACGGAAACATGCGGAAGTTGCCGTCGCCCTCGGTTGTCTGCGCCCAGAATTCGCCGGTCACCTTCACGATCGGCTTGGCCCGCAGCCAGTCGACCTCAATCTCCTCGTTGATGATCTTCGCGCACTCGGCAAACGTCTCGGCGTAATAGGTGCCGCGCAACTGATCCAAGAACTTCGCCGCGTCGGCCGGCCCCTTCACCGGGGCGACTTTCGCCAGAATCTTCGCCAGCGCCCCCTGATGCACCTCGTCGTAATTCTTCTTCTTCAACGCCTCCTGGCAGATTTTGAGACACTTGTCGAATACCGCGTTCGTCTGACCCGGCACCGTCTCGTACGGCCGAATCTGGTACGCCACTTCGTTCAGGATGTCGCCCATGAACATGCCGTTCAGCAGCGACAGGAAAAAGTTGAGATTGAACTCCAGCCCCGCCTCGACCGCGGCCTGATCCAACCCGCCGCTCTGCTGGAACAACATGACGCGAAAACCGTCAAAGCCGCTGTTGCGCAAAGCGAGGCGATACTCGGCTTCATACATGCCGAATCGACAGGGGCCACAGGCCCCGGCGGTGATGAAGAGGTGATCGTTGAGAATCTGTTCCAGCGGGATGCCCTGTTCATCGCGCATGCGCTTGAGGTGATTCACCAGCGCGCCGACCGTAAAGTACGTCGGATTGCATTGGCCGTTGTTGCCGAACTCCTTGCCCGCCTGAAAGTCGGCCTTCACCGGCGTGGGGATCAGCCCGACCTTGTAGCCCAGCCCCTCCAGCCCGGCGACGATGAGCATCTCGTGTCGCAGCGTCAGACCACCAAGCCAGATGGTGACCTTCCCACGCTCGGATCGCGTGAAATTCCGCTCCACCGGGCGCTTGAAGTGCTGAATGGGGCCGACCGTCAGCCCGGCCTCCTTCATCAATCGCTCGCGCTCGGCGGCAATCGTCGCGTCAATCGAATCGCGCAACAGCGGCAATGCGACAGTGCCGGATTCGCCCGGCGTGGGTTTCGCGGTGGTCGTGGCGTTGGCAACCATGAAAAAGCTCCTGGTTAGGAATCACTAGCTTAGGGCCGATTCGACCGGCGGCCCGCACGTCTTGCACCGGTGCGTATTGCACCCGCACGGCCGAGGATTGCAAGCAAAATCGCGGTTTTCTTTCACCTTTCCTCGCCGCTGCGCCCGTCCCTGATACAGAACGGAGAAGTTAGTGATTACTAACTTAGCGGCAAAACGCCCTTTCTTGCGTGACAATTCACCGCGCGATTTCATTCCCCGCTCCACGCTCCAAACTTTGTTCGCAACCACGCTTAGGAATTGCCTCCGCGGCCACCCGCCCCGGCCCCTCGGTGCCGCGCACGCGTGCTTCTTGGTGCAAATGCAAAAGACGCATCCGCAAATTCTTTCGCGACGCCCCCCATCCAACGCTAACTTTGGACGCTCCTTCAGGTCTAATATCTTGTAATGGTTCGTCTCGTGAATCGGCCGCTCCTCTCCGACCGGCGGCCACTGGTGTGGAGCAACCCATGTCCCGCAGCGTTCTTCCCGCCCTCGTCGCTGTCGCCGCCTCAATCAGCCTTGCTCACGAATCCTTCGCCGGCGGCATCCCCTCGCGCGGATCAGGCAGCACCTGCAACAGCGGCTTCTCGTCGCGCATCGTGCGCATCCCCGGGCCGGACCCGCTCTGCCGCAGCTCGGTCGGAACGATGCAGTACTACTACACCCCGCCGCGACCGATCTACACCCAGTCCGGCGCGACCAGTCCGTTTTTTGACACTTATCGACATACCAACCATCCCGTACGCGCCTTCAACACCGCCTGCAACGATCGCTTCCAGGCCGGCGGCATCGTGCGATACCCCGTGATCACCCCCGGCCGCTTCGGCACGCCCGGCTTCGGCTCGCGAACCACGCCCTACGGCAATTACGCCCCCAGCTTCGGCGGGCACACGCGCTCGTTCGGCCGCAGCGCGCCGATCTACGGCCGGAACAATCTCTCCTGCGGCGGCATCGGGCCGTATTCCAGCGGTTGGGTAGCGAACGCATGGACTGATTCGTGGGTTGTTTCGAACCCGCCGCCCTTTGCCTACGACCCGCTCTTCTACTACGAGCGCGAAGTCACCATCGAGCAGCGGCAGCAATTCCGCGATCTCGCGTCGGAGCGCGCGGGGTACCTCATCAACCAGAACATGGAACTCTTCGACGACGGCATGGCCCAGTTCAACGCGGGCAATTACGAGCAGGCCGCGATCAAGTTCCTCGGTGCGGCCGACGCGGACCACGGTTCGGCCGCCGCGCGGCTGCACGCGGGGCACGCTCTGTTCGCGCTCGGGCGATACGACGAGTCCGTCGTGCAACTGTCGCGCGCCTTTGAACTCTCGCCGTTGCTCGTCAGCCGGGATTACGACCTGCGCGATGAGTACGGCGAGCGCGCCGAATTCGACCGTCATCTCGATGCGCTCAAGGCCCACGTCGTGCGCAATCCGAAGGACGCCGCTGCCCGCGCCGTGCTCGGCTATGTGCTCTTCCGGACCGCTGGGTCGGCTGCTGCCTACCCCGTGCTGCGACACGCCGCCCAGCTCGACCCGCGCAGTTACTTTGTGCCCAAGCTGCTGGAGGTCGTCGGCAAGACGGCCCCCGCCAACGGCGCGGGGCGCAACCCCAGCGCCCCGGCCCGCTCAAAGAGCGGCCCCGCTTCCCCGCGCGCGTCGCAAAGCAAGCTTGTGAAAGGGAAATAGACGCTTCATTCGTGCAGGCCCGGCTTGACTTGCCGACTCGAGCGCGAATCGTCCTTCTCCTGTTTTTTTCAAGAATTCTATTCCGTCGTTTCCTACTCCCGCGCGTCTGAATCCGTGGCGGCCGAATGATCTGTTCGCGCCCACCAAGTGACGATCTAACAGATGACGAAACGGTGCCCCCTTATCCAGGCCCTGAAAATGTACGCGCGTATAATTTCATGTTTGCTCCCCACCCTCGGGCTGGTTCAGGCAAGTCTCGGACAATGCGAGATCGGATGGACCGATGGTTTCGCCGACCCAGTCGCGACCGGACGCGTTCACTGCATGGCCAAGTTCGACGAAGACGGACCTGGCCCCAGGCCTGCTTCATGGTTCGTGGGCGGTGACTTTTCTGTCTCGTACTGGCTGTACGCATCCAGCTCGTGGTGCCAGTCCCTTGGCCGATACGAGGGCGGGACATTGGGCCGGGTGGGCTCGTCCGTGCATCCAAACTTCACAGGGCCTGTTTTCGCGTTACAGGTCTTCGACGACGATGGCACTGGCCCGATCCCCGAAGCGCTGTACGCCTGTGGGAACTTCACACTCCTTCAAAGTGGCGAGGTCATCTGCAAGATAGCAAGATGGAACGGCAATAAGTGGTTTGCACTCGAAGCTTGCGACTACTTCTCCGGAACGTTGCGGGCGATGACCGTGTTTGACGACGACCCCGACGACGGCGTCCCTCCCGCGCTGTACATCGGCGGCGACCAATACCTGTACAAATGGGACGGCCGCAATCTCACCGTTGTGAACAATCGGCAGTCGCTGAACGGCACGATCCATTCGCTCGCGGTGTACGGTGATCCAAACAATCCTTATAACAAACCGGCGATCTACGCCGGCGGCGACTTCACTGCCGCGGGATCGACCCCCGTGCGTTTCATTGCAAAGTGGATGGATGACCTTTGGGAACCGGTGGGCGATGGATTCTCTGCGCCGGTTTCGTCCACCGCCGTCTTTGACGATGACGGCGAAGGTGGCCAACCGCCTTTCCTTTATGTCGCGACGGACGAGTTTCCGAGCAACGGCGTGCCGATCGCGCGTTGGGACGGTAGCAACTGGTCAACGATTGGTTATTTTCCGTGCAATTGCGAAGTCGGCGTGAACTCCTTGGCAGTCTTTGACATGGATGGTCCGGGGCCGCAGCGCTCTTCGCTTCTCGTTGGCTCGTTCGGGATTCTGGCAAGGTGGGACGGAGATCAATGGTCAGTTTTTCCAAACGAAATCATGTACTGGTGGGGCAATGACTCAAACGCATTTGGTGCCCTTGCAACGCATGAGCCGGCCTGCGGCGACGGCGATGCCGAGTTGCTCGTCGGGGGTCGATTCTCAACCTTCTCAAGTTACGGTTCAAAGCTGCTTGCAAAATGGAGCGGCCGTTGGTCCTACGTCATGGCTGGAATTGGCTCCGCCTCCCCCTTCACACAATACGTGCCTCCGATTGCAGTCGGGACAAATCGTGAGGGCCGGTCGATTTTGTTTTCGAAGTCATACAACGGCTTCTTGCAGCGCTGGAACAGTCGCAAATGGGAACCGCTTGCGCTCTCGGTCACGCCTCCATTCGATGTGAGCGCGCTTCAAACTCCAGCGAGTTCCGCACTGGGTGAAATCCTGCTGGGGGGCCGTGGCAACTTCGGCAGCGGCGTGGCCCCCGGCATCGCGGCGTGGTCCGAGGCGACTGGTTACGAGTTGCTCGGCCCGCCACTTGCTTCCGGATCGACGATCAACGCTCTGGTTGAAGTGATCGACGACCCGAAGGGCACACTACCCGGTGGTGTTTATGTCACGGGCAAACTGAAGCGGCCGGGCAGCTCGACGTTTGAAATTGCCCTTCGCTGGGACCAGACGGGTTGGCACTCGCTCGGCGCGCCATTCAATGCCACGGGAACGGCATACAAATGCATCCTTTTTGATGACGACGGCGATGGACCAGCACCGCCCACTCTGATCTTCGGTGGTAATTTCGTGCCGACCAATGGTTCTCGTGCGCTTTCGCGAATCGCGCGATGGGACGGCCGTCACTGGATCGCGATGGACAAAGGGTTTCTGGGAACGGTTTACCAGTTAGTCGTAGCGGACCCTGACGGCGATGGCCCTCGAATTGGAGCCCTTTACGCAATCGGGCACCTGGCGTTGCCCGGACAGCCTTTGATGGAGACTGCGTTGCACTGGTCGGGCCAGGAATGGGAGCCGATCAAAGGCTTCCAACAAATCAGCTACATTGGGTACATCGATCGCGATGGATACGGCCCGCAGACACCGACGCTTTTTTTGATCGGCCGTAGACCGGGAGGAAACACTTCCTACCCGTTCCTTTTCTGGCAGAAGGGGGAAGATTGGGAGAACAGCGGCGCGATGTTCGCTCTCTCCGGGCCGGATCGACCCTGCGCATCTGTCTTGTTCGATGATGACGGCGACCCGGCAACGCCATCGGCGACTTACATTTCAACGACCGAGTTCCTTTACAAAGGACTCCGTTCCAATGGGATTGCTCGGTTCGGCCCGCCCCTTTCCGTCGGGCTTTCCCCGCCAGTACCCTGACGCTTCAAGTCTAGAGCTTAAAGAGCTTGGGATCGTCCATTCGTCGTCAGCTGCTCTTTCCATGCAGTGATAGCGATAATTCCCGTCTCCGCAGCAGGTTATCAGCCTGTCCGTGCACACCCGGGCATCCCAATTCGGTAATCTAATTCGCATCGCGCAATTGCAGACCGCTTTTCTAGGGCGTCGGGTGGAATCGGCAGGTGGCGACCGGGTAAAATGGGGGCAGGGTGGTCTGCCTCGGTGCAGCCGACGCAATCTCGCGTGACGTCTATGGATGGAGAGACCTGTTCTTGAGCGGGGGATGCCGCGCTGCAGTGCGGCCGGCTCAACGAGCTTCAGGAGTGGAACCGGCCCATGCTCAGCTGTGACGGGACTTCGCAAACAACTATGCGGGCGGGCTTCGCGTGCGCCATGCGGCGCTGCGCGTGGGTCGCCGCATGGATGTGCATCTCGCTGATGAGTGGAAACGCGGCGCTGGCCGGCGGCGGCGGCGAAAACGTCCTGCTCATCATCAATCCCGAAAGCCCCTCGTCGTTGTACCTGGGCAACTACTACAAGAACGCCCGCAACATCCCCGACGCGAACGTTATCTACTACAAAAGCGAGGTCAGCAGCTACGCCAACTTCGCCGATCGCTCGGTCGACGCCCTCTTCGGCGCGCTGCAGCACCGCGGAATTGACGACCACGTCGATTTTGTCGTGATCCCGCCCGGTGAGGGCTTCGCCGTCTTCTCGCCGGGGCTGATCGGCGCGTCGGGCTGCACGCCGGTCACACGATTGTCTATTTCATCCGCCTACGGCCTGGCCTATTACCGGTCGCTTATCCTCGGCGGCACGATGAACGTCATGGAGCCGAATCAGTTCTACTCCAACAGCCCCGCGGCCCGCGCCTTTCGCAACTCCCTCTCCTACGCCGGCGGCGTCCCCAGCACGGCCCCGGCCGCCAAGCGTTACTACATCGGCTTCATGCTCGGCAACGACGGCTTCAACGGCAACACGCTTGACGAAACCATCGCCATGATCGACCGCAGCGTCGCCGCCGACGGCACACGACCGGGCGGCACCTTCTACTTCATGAAGACCACCGACACCGTTCGCAGCAATCCGCGCGATCCGCTCTTCCCCGCCGTCATCAACGAGATCATCGCCAACGGCGGACAGGCCGTGCAGATCGACAACCAGGACCTGCCCGCCGGCCAGCACGACTGCCTCGGCATCCTCACCGGCGCGGCCACGCCGAACATCGACGGCACGGCCATGACCATCACCCCCGGCGCGTTCTGCGATCACCTCACCAGCTACGCGGCGACGTTTGAAGACACCAGCCAGGTCAAGCTGTCGCGCTGGATCGCCAAGGGCTTCCCCGCGAACGGCGCGTCGGGCTCCATGGGCACCGTCGAGGAGCCATGCGTCTTCGGCCCAGGCATCCCCGGCAAGTTTCCGCATCCGCGGCTTCACGCGTGGTATTACCAGGGCGTTTGCCTCGGCGAAGCACTCTTCCGCAGCATTCAATGGGCGCCGTTCCAGGGACTTTTCTACGGCGACCCCCTGACCCAGGCATTTGCCTACATACCGACCGTGTCCGTGCCCGACGCGCCCGGCGGCGCAGTCTCCGGCACGATCAACCTCACCCCCAACTCCACCGCCACGCGACCCGGCGCGACCATCGCCAACAATGAACTGTTCGTGGACGGTCGCCTGCTCGGATCGGTCGCCGCGGGCGGACAATTCTCCTTGAACACTACCACGCTTGCCGACGGCCATCACGACCTGCGCGTCGTCGCGCGCGAGACGGGCCTGATCGCCACGGTCGGCCGATGGACCGGCACGCTTCAGACGAACAACTTCGGCCGTTCGGCGACGCTTTCGGCCAACCCGCCCAGTGGCGATCGCTCGACGCTGTTCACGGTGAACGTGGCGGCCGCGGGCGGAGCGGTGACGGAGATTCGCCTGTTGCACAATGCACGTGTCATCGCGGCGACGCAGGGCGCGAGCGCGGCATTCTCAATCCTCGGCGATGTGTTCGGCGGCGGCCCGGTGCGGCTCGTGGCCGAAGCGGAGTTCAGCGACGGCAAGCGAGCACTGTCGGCCCCGGTCAACCTGAATGTCACCTACGCCAATCCGCCGGCCGGCGCGATGCCGAATCACGCGCCCGTGGCCTACAGCTACACGCGCGACGTGACGACCTTCGGCGCGTTTCTGATCGAGCTGCCGGCCAGCGACGAGGAAGACCGCATCACAACGTACAACGTCCTGTCCGGCCCAGCGCAGTCCACGCTCATCAGCAGTGTCGGCGGGCCGACGCTGCTCTTCCGCCGGTCCGGCACGTCGGCCGGCACCGATACATTTCAGTTCTCCGTCTCCGACGGCCAGGTAACCTCCAACACCGCAACAATCACACTGCGTTACTCGGGTATCGCGCCCGATACCGCCGCGCCGTCGCCGAATCCGATGCAATTCCTGACGGCCCCGGCGGGAATCAGCTCGAGCGAAATCTCAATGCAGGCCGTGCTGGCGACCGATACGACGCCGCCGATTCAGTATTACTTCGACTACGTCTCCGGCGCGGGCGGACACGACAGCGGATGGCAGCTTTCGCGCGACTACATCGACACGGGGCTGCCTGCCAATTCCAGCTTCAACTACCGAATCCGCTCGCGCGACAGCGTCACGCCGACGCCCAACACCGGAAACTTCTCCTCCAATTTCACCGCCGCCACCCACATCGAGACGCCCACGGGCGTCACCATCGGAACCGTGACGGCCAACTCCGTGCAACTGACGGCGGCCGGCTCGTTCACCAACGTGGGCTTCCTCCAGACAGCTTTCTTCTTCGAGGTCTCGCCGCCCCACGGCACCGGCGGCAATGTCTGGACGTCTTCACCGAACGCAAGCATCACCGGCCTGTCGCCCTGCACGTCCTACACGTTCCGCGTTCGCGCGAGGAACTTCCAGGCGACTGAGACGCCCTTCTCGCCCGCCACAATCCAGGCCACCGTCGGTTGCCCGACCTGCGCCCTTTCAGGCGACGTGAACAACGACGCCGCGCGAAACGGCCTGGACATCGCCGGATTCATTCGCGTCAAACTCGGCATGGCCCTGCCCGGCGACAACGCCGCCTGCGCCGACTACAACACCGGCACGCTCGCGGGCGACATCGCCGCGTTCGCCGCCGATCTGCTGGGGCCGTGAGCGTCGCGTCATCGCGCTGTGTGAATCAGCGCGAATTCTCCTTGCGAGGCTGAATTTCGGCGTCCAGATCCTCTTCCCGGCTGCGAATTCCTGGCGCAAACCAGCTTCCCAACCGTTATAATCGGGGGTGTGGAGCAGTGGGTTTCCCGCCTGACTCGTGACTACGTCATTCCCGCGTGGAGAGGGCTATTCGTGACAAACCGTTTTCGTTTGCTCGCGGCAATCGCGAGCGCGTTGAGCATCGTGACGCCGGGCGCGGCCCGGGCCGAATCTGTTGATCGCGCGACGCCTGTCGCCATCAAGGGCGAGCGTCTGCCGCCCGAGGCCTTCGGCCCTTCGGTCATCGAGTCGATGGACGAGGTCATCGCGCGCGACGCCCTGCGCGCCCCCGAGCCGCCCGTGAAGAAGCGCGACGACTTCGGCTTGTGGACCGTGCCCTCGATCCGCGCGACGTACTTTCCGAACTCCGGTCATCACAACCTTGTGAACAAGAGCGGCGACACGCACATGGGGATCGGCTTCGCACGGCCGGTCCGGCTCGATCGCGTGTTCGTCGCCGGCCAGGGCGCGCCCGAGGTCTGGACGCCGGCGCTGCGCGTCGTCGGCTACCGCGACGGCAAACAAGTCGGCGAGACCGCATGGTACCACGACATCAGCGATCGCCCGACAGTGCTTGACGTGAATCTCGACAACGTGGATCGCGTCGTGTTTGAGTCCATCGCCACGGTTGCCGGCGGCGGGTTCTACGCACTGGACGATCTCACCTTCACCTATCGCGACACCGGCGAGTCGGTCACCCTCGATTTTGAAGAACTGCCGTACGGCCAAGTGCTCACCGGCACCGGCTACGCCGACCTCACATGGGAAGTCGGCGAAGGCGTCACTGCGGATTGTGGTGACGCCATCGCGGCGCCGCAGACGTTCGCACAGCCCCAGGCTGCCCAGCCGGCCGAGAATGACGACGGCCTGTGGCTGTTGCGCGCAGGGACCCAGCCGCTGTTGACGCTGAACTTTCAGGGCGTGAAGCGGGGCGACGCGGGGCAATTCTCTTACCCGCCCGATACGTGCGGCGCGGTCGGGCCGACCCAATTCGTGATTTGCGTTAATCGCAACATCGCGATCTACAACAAGGCAACCGGCGCGCAGCAGAGCAACGTCTCGATCACGAGCTTCCTTCCAGGCTCATCGGGCGATCCGCGCGTGCTGTTCGATCATTACACCAACCGCTGGGTCGTCCTGAACGACGACTTCAACTCGCGGCTGTACCTGGCCATCTCGCTGACGAGCAACGCATCGGGAAGCTGGTTCAAGACCAACTTCCTCGTCACCGGCGGGTCGGACGGCAGCTGCTGGCCCGACTACCCGACGCTCGGACTGGACGCAAACGGAATCTATACCGGTGCCTACATGGTCGGCTGCCAGATGTCGCTGTTCTGCGTCGACAAGGCGCCGATGGTCGCGCCGTCGCCCACTCTGGGCACGGTCACGGCTTTTCGCGGCCTGCCATGGGAGGGCGCGCTGCAGCCGACGATGACCTACGGCAATCCGCCAGGTGAATACGTCGTCTCGACAAATAGCAACAACGGCATCCGCGTGCGCCGCGTCGATCCGCCGTTGACCGATCCAACGCTGGTCGAAGTCGGAATTGTGCCCGTCTCGTCCTGGGGCGATGCCTCGGACGCGCCGGCGCTGGGCGGCCCCGCATTGGACACGGTGGACTCGCGGCTGATGAACGCCGTTTATCGCAACGGGAGCATCTGGGCCGCGCACACCGTCTCCGGCGGCGCGGGCGCGACCTGCCGCTGGTATCAGCTTGCCGAGGGCAGCCCGTTCACCGTCGCCCAGTGGGGCGCGGTCGGCGATGCCACGCGGTGGCACTACTTCCCTTCCATCGCCGTGAACGAGCAGGGTGACGCCGTGCTCGGGTGCAGCGGGTCCAAGGCCAGCGAGCATGCGGGCTGCTACTACGCCGGACGGCTCGTCAACGACCCGCCGGGCCAGATGAGCGCCCCCGCCTTGCTCAAGGCCGGCATCGGCCCGCAGAACAACATCGACGGGTTCGGGCGCAATCGCTGGGGCGATTACAGCCTCACGACGCTCGATCCGTCGGACAGCCGCACCATCTGGACGGTGCAGGAATACGCCGACGTGTCGAACACCTGGGGCACCTGGGTCGGCAAGCTCCAGTTTGAAGACGTCGATGCCGTTCAGCCGGCGCCGCAGCCTGGTTTTGAAATCGCCCCGACGGCGATCAGTTCGAGCGCCATCACCATGCGATCGACCGAAGCCATCGACGCCGATTCTCCGCCGGTGCAATACCAGTTTGACTACGTCTCCGGCGCGGGCGGGCACGACAGCTTCTGGCAGTTCGACCGCGACTACGTTGATACCGCTCTGCCGGCCAACTCGGCATTCACTTATCGCGTCCGCGCACGGGACAACGCCGCGCCGAATCCCAACATCACGCCCTACTCCCCGTCGGTCGCAACGGCCACGGCCATCCAAACACCGGCGGGCGTCAACGTGAGCAGCGTGACGGCCGACAGCGCAACCGTGACGGCGACTGGGACATTTACAAATGTCGGATTCCTGCAAACCGGCTTCTTTTTTGAAGTAACACCCGACCCCGGCCCGGGAAGCGGTGCTGCGCAATGGGGCGGTTCCGCGACGCGAAGCCTGTCATTGCTTTCGCCCTGCACGCAATACGTCGTCCGCGCGCGGGCGAGGAACTTTCAGGGCGATGAGACCCCGTTCTCGGAACCCGTGTTGTTCGCGACTCCCGGTTGCGTCTGCAACCTGCCCGGCGACGTGAATGGCGACGAATCCGTGGATGGGTTGGATGTCGCCGCGTTCCTTCGCGTGAAGCTGGGCGCGCCGCTTGAGACCGACTTGCCGCACTGTGCCGACTTCGGCGGACCGGACCTGGAGAGCGACGCGGCCGCCTTCTCGAACGCCCTGCTTTCTCAATAGGACTCGCAACCGTGTCAGCCGGCGAGCGCCGCGCGCGTGGCGACGGCGAGCAACCGGTTCGCGCGGCCGCGTTGAGCCGTCGGGCGTGACGCCGTTGCTTCAATTTGCGCGACGGCCTCGGAAAGATCACGCGCCGCTGAACGCGGGCAGCCCTTGGCCGGTCCACCCGCGAAGAGGCCCCACAGTCGTGAGAACCAGCGCGCGATGAATTGCGGAATCCAACGAAAGACACCCAGCCCGTTCGTGGCGAGCTGCGGCGCGCTTCCTTTGCCCCCTGCGTGAACCGCGACCATTTCCAAGCCGCACGTTCGCAGCAGCCCTTCAAGCGATTCGGCGTTGAAGAGATTCAGCGGAGCGTCTTGCGAATTTCGGCTCGCGTCCGCCATCGCCGGGTTCCAGTCCGCAAAGCCATCCGATACGTCGACGCAAACCAGCCCGGCGGTGTTCAAAACCGTCCGCGTATCGCGCAAGACGGCGGCCGGATCCCACGATGTCTCAAGATTGCCGCACACCACGACGTCGAATCGGCCGAGGGCTTCGCGATGCCGTGCCAGACCTCCGGCACGCGCATCAAGCCCGAATTGCTCAATCGCCCGGCAGACCGCATGGGGCGACGGGTCCAGCGCGACAACACGCCAGCCGCGCGACTTCGCCAAAGCTGCCAGGTGCCCGCGGCCGCACCCCACGATCAGCAGGTTTCGCCCCGGGCTCGATTCGAGCGGAAGCAGACACAATGCGTATTGTTGAACCGCCGAAGTCCACGCCTCTGATTCCGATTGGGCGTCGCCATTCAATGAAACGTTGACCGGTCCCACCGGCGACCGCGCGCTGTTCCGCGGAGACTGCTGAATCAGCCCGCAGGCGTCGCACCGGCACATCGGACAGGGCCAGCCGCGCGGGAGGGCAGCATCCCGGCTCTTGCGATGGCCGCAGCCAACACAGACAAACGCAGCGTCCGCGTTCGAGTCGGTCAGCGAGGCAACGAATTGAGCGGGCAAACTGGTCATAGATAAATGGTGCGCCCGGTCGCATGACCGCCGGACCGGGGGCACCCTGTTTCTATCGGCAGGTTCGACGCCGGGGCGGCAGTTTTCGCGCCCCATCGTGCGACACCGGGCCTACCGAATCGGCGGATCGAGCGATTCGGGCGAGCTGATCTTGACACCCGTCGCGAAGACCATCATCTGCTTCTGTGGCCCGGCGATCTTCTCGATCTCCCCCTTCGGCTTGCCCCCTTCTTCGGCATAGTGCCGCGCCATGGCCTGGCTGATCTCCATCGGCTTGATTTTGCCTACCAGAATCACGTCGTGCCCGGCCGCATTCCGCGGGACGAAATACCCATCCGAGCAGCCTTCGCTTTCGGTAAACCGCACGCGAACCACTTCCTTCCCATCCGTCACCGTCATCCAGCAGCCCATGTTGGCGCAGACTTCCTCGATCCTGCCGCGAACCGTCACGACCTTGCCCTCGGTCGTGGCTTCCTTCACGGCCTGCGAGACGGTCAGGGTGTTCGCGTCATCCACCGGGCCGCCGAACTGCTTGAAGTTGCCGTTGTTGCTCGTCGCCTGTTGGCAGCCTGTCACGAGGAGCAGGGCCGAGAGCGTCATCAGGAATCGTTTCATGGGTGCGTCTCCAGAGGGTGTGTAACTCGCGCGACGGCCGGATTATCGCGGAAAACGGGGAATTCAGCAATGTCGGCACGATGGACGCGTACCCGGCGCGGTGGCCGGTCGGCCCGCGCCCCGGTATCCTTTGTTAGGATATCGTTCGGAACAATCTCGTTCCATCAGAAGCAAGGAATGGACTCCATGTCCGCGTCGCTGCCCGCACCCACCGACCCGCCGTCAACGCCGTGGCTTGCGGATCTGAATTCTGCACAGCGAGAAGCGGTCGTGCATGAAGACGGCCCCCTGCTGATCGTCGCCGGCGCGGGTACCGGCAAGACGCGCACGCTTGTGGCGCGCGTTGCCCATCTCATTCATCGCGGCGTGCGACCCGATCGTCTCCTGCTGCTTACTTTCACGCGGCGCGCGGCGTCGGAAATGCTGCGCCGTGCCGAGCAATTCGCCGGCGCCCTCACCGGCGGCGGTGCGTCCTGGTCTGGCGCAGCGCCCTGGGGCGGCACGTTTCACGCCGTCGCCAATCGGCTGCTTCGCATGTACGGCCGTGCCATCGGCCTCCCGCAGGACTTCAGCGTGATCGATCAGGCCGACGCGGCCGATGTGATGGCCATGGTGCGCACCGAGCTGGGCGTGGCGAAGAAGGATCGGCGGTTCCCACGCAAAGAGACGCTGGTGTCGATTTACTCCCGCACGGTCAACGCGCAGGAGCGGCTGGAGTCGGTCCTGGAGAAGCAGTTTCCCTGGTGCCGCGACGACCTGGAAGGAATCCGCACGATCTTCGAGCAGTACCTGCTTCGCAAGCGTGCCTGCCGCGTGATGGACTACGACGACCTCCTCCTGGCGTGGAAGGCGCTGATGGAGACTGACGGCGCCGGCGCGGCGGTCGAGCGGCTTTACGACCACGTGCTCGTGGACGAGTATCAGGATACAAACATCGTGCAGGCCGACATCCTTAACGGCCTGCGTCGCACGAACCGCAAGCTCACGGTTGTCGGCGACGACGCCCAGGCGATCTATTCCTTCCGCGCAGCGACGGTGCGGAACATCCTCGATTTCCCGGAACAGTTTCCCGGCGCAAAGGTCGTCAAACTGGAAGAGAACTACCGCAGCACGCAGCGCATCCTCGATGCATCCAACACCGTCATGAGCGCCGCGAGCCATCGCCACGCGAAGACGCTCTATTCCTCACGTCGCTCCGACGTGCGGCCGATGCTGCTCACATGCGAGGATGAGCGCCAACAGACGGACCTGGTCTGCGATCACATTATCACGCACTTGGAACGCGGCATCCCGCTGCGGCGGCAGGCCGTGCTGTTTCGCGCGGGACATCACAGCGACATGCTCGAAGTCGAGCTGGCGAGGCGAAACATCCCATTCGTGAAGTTCGGCGGGTTGAAGTTCGTCGAAGCCGCGCACATCAAAGACATGATGGCGTTTCTGCGCGTGCTGGAGAATCCGTACGACGAAATCAGTTGGCACCGGCTGCTTCTGCTGCTGGAGAGCGTCGGCCCGGCGACGGCCCAGCGCATCATCGCGTCTCTCGGCGTGCGCACCGGCAGCGCCGAAGTGCGGCCGCCGGCAACGCCTGAACCCCAGTCGGCCGGGGCATCGCCGGTTGAAGGCTCAGATGCATGGACCCCGCTCAAACGCCTCTTTCTCGCGCCGCCGACGGTTCCGGCCGGCGCGCGGAAGGAGTTCGAAGCGCTGCGTCATGCGTTGGCCGATTGCAGCAGCGTGCGGATCGTTCCGGCAGCAGGAAAGGACGAATCCGCCTCGCTATCGACGACGGCGCCGCTTCCACTTGCGGCGCAACTGGAACGCATTCGCAAGTTGTATGAACCGCTCCTTGCGCGCCGCTACGAAAACCCCGCCCCGCGCCTGCGCGACATCGAGCAGCTCGAACAAATCGCGCGAGGCTATCGTTCGCGCGAAAATTTCATCAGCGACCTGACGCTCGATCCACCAACTTCCACGGCCGACCTCGCCGGGCCGCCCTTCCTCGAAGATGACTGGACCACGTTGAGCACCATCCACTCCGCCAAGGGCTGCGAGTGGGACATCGTGCATGTGCTGCATGCGGCCGACGGAATGATCCCATCCGACATGGCCACGCGCGACGAGGACGGCATCGAAGAGGAGCGCCGGCTATTTTACGTCGCCCTGACGCGCGCCCGGGATATGCTGTATGTCTATTTTCCGCTTCGCTACTACCACAAGCACCGCGGCGGGTTGCACGATCTGCATACCTACGCCCAGCTCACGCGATTCCTGACTCCGCAAGCTCGCGAATGCTTCCACGAACGGAGCGTCGCCATCACCGGTGCGGGGCGCGGCGGACCGGGGCACGTGTCAATGCAGGAGCTGGATCGCCGGCTCGGCAAGCTCTGGGGATAGGAATCTGCACTCCCGAAACACGAAGGCACGAAGGGGACACCGTCCAAAGGCTGCTAATCGGCGAATCGCGCTCCGCGATTGACGCCATGTCGGGGGCTTTCGAACCGCACCGCCCGCCGGCCTTTGCGAAAGCTCCCGTCATCGCTTGAAATACCCTCCGATTTTCCCCAACTTCATCAGCGACGATCGAGGATCTGCCATGCGTTTCGCACCATTCAATTTCATTGCTTTCGCGCCATCAGCGCGGGCAACGCTGCTTCTCGCGGCCCTGATCACGTTCGCCGGAGCTTTGTTCTCCAGCGCGGCCCGCGCCGAGTTTGACCCGCCGGTCATGCTTCGCAACGCGACGGTCATTCCCGCGCCGGGAAAATCCATCCCCCGCTGCGACGTGCTGATCCGCGATGGTCGCATCGCGGCAGTCGGGCCGTCGTTGAACGCGCCGGCCGGCGCCGAGACGCTTCCCGCCGACGACATGGTGATTTATGCCGGCTTCATTGACGCGAACACCAACGCGGGCATGCCGCGCGAGGAGCCGGCGGGCGACCAGCGCACCGTCTGGGAAGACGAGAATCCCGACGTCGTACAAGGCCCGCAGTCGGCCACCGTCCACGCCCTTCGCCGCATGATGCATCCGCAATGGCGCACCGAGGAATTGTACGACCCGAAGGCCGACAAGCTGGACGATTGGCGCGCGCTGGGTTTTGCCACGGCGCTCGTCTCGCCGCGCGTGGTGATCGTTTCCGGCACCAGCGCCGTCGTGCAGCTCGGCGATCTGCCGCGGCGAAGGTCGATTCTGCGCGGCGAGGTCGCCATGCATGCCGCATTTCTGACACGACCCCTGGGAACCGAACGGCCCCAGCGCGGGCCGGGTGGTCGATTCGAGCGACCGGCTGACTTCGGCTATCCGGGCACGACCATGGGCGCGATGGCCGCGTTTCGACAGGTGATGAGCGACGCGCAGTGGCATCGCGATGTGCTGGCGTGGTCACTGCGCCATCCGCAGGAAAAACGCGCCGCGAACGACCCCGGCCTCGAAGCGCTCTGGCCGGCCCTGGATAACAAAATGCCCGTGGCGTTCTTTGCCAACAGCGAGAACGAGATTCATCGCACGCTGGACATGGCCGCCGAGTTCAAGCTGCGGCCGATCATCGTCGGCGGGCGCGAAGCATGGCGCGTGACCGAGCGGCTGAAGCGCGAAGCCGTCCCGATCATCTTGAGCCTGAACTGGTCAAAGGAGCCGAAGGCGCCTGGAGAGAAGGACGATCGTGGCGCGCGGGGCGGTCGCGGAGGGCGACGTGGCGGCTCGGGCGGTTTCGGGGGTCGCCGCGGCGGCCCGAGAGGCGATCGCGGAGGCGATCGACCCGATCCCGAGAGCGAATCCCCCGACGATGAGAACAAGGAGAAGGAACCCGACAAGCCCAAGCCGGGCGACGCATACTCCCCGATCTTCGACGACGAATGGGAGAAGCAGCCCTTCGAGCCGAAGCGCGTCACCGACGAGCGCAAGCGACTCTGGGGCGAAGAAGTTGATAACGCCCTGCGGTTGCACGAAGCCGGCATTGCGTTCGCCATCGGCACGTTCGAGATGAAGTCACTGGCCGACATTCACGCCAACCTGCGCAAGGCCATCGAGCGCGGCCTGCCAGAGGATGTCGCGCTGGCGGCACTCACGACGAACGCGGCCGGCTTGCTCGGCGTGGCCGATCAACTCGGCGAAATCGCGCCCGGCCGGCTGGCGAATCTTGTCGTGATGAACAAGCCGTTCAAGGACGAGAAGGCGAAGACGCGCTGGGTGTTCGTCGAGGGCAAGCGCTTCACGATCGATGCTTCGGCGCTGCCGGAGAAGGAACCGACATCGCAGCCGACCAGCGCGCCGATGGCGGATAGCGCGCCCGGATCGCAGCCTGCGCCGGAGACGGTGGGCGATGCCCACCCTACGACGCAAGATGCAAGCCTCACGCCTCAAGTCTCAAGCCTCCCTTCGTCGCAGCCCACCAGCGCGCCGACCTCGCAGCCGGCACAGCCGACGTTCGCGGTGGAGATCGAGGCCGACCGCAAGCCGGCGACGCAGACCGGCGGCAACGTACTGCTGCGCAACGCAACGTTGCTCACAATCACGCAGGGCGATCAGCCGCAGACCGACATCCTGATTGAGAAGGGCGTCATCAAGACAATCGGCAAGAATCTATCCGCGCCGGCCGGCGCGGCGACTCTCGACCTGTCGGGCTACTTCATCAGCCCCGGCATCATCGACTGTCACTCGCATATGTGCAGCGAGGGCGGCCTGAACGAAGGCACGCTCTCGGTGACACCCGAAGTGCGCATCGGCGACATCGTGAACCACCGCGACGTGGCGGCGTTTCGCGCGCTGGCCGGCGGCGTGACGATGATCCACACGATGCACGGCTCGGCCAACACGATCGGCGGGCAGAATGTCGTGCTGCGACTCAAATACGGCAAACCCGCCGCCGAATGGCGCTTCGAACCGGCTCCGCGCACGGTCAAGTTCGCGCTGGGCGAGAACGTGAAGCAGGCCAACTCGAACACGCGCGGCACGCGCTTCCCCAATTCGCGCATGGGCGTCGAGGCGGTCTTCCGGCGCAGCTTCGACGCAGCGATGGATTACAAACACGAATGGGGAGCCTACCGATCGATGAAGGATGCCGGCCAAGACCCGCGCCCCCCGCGACGCGACCTGCGACTTGAGGCCCTCGCCGCGATTCACGACGGCCTCATCTGGGTGCACTGTCACTGCTACCGCGCGGATGAAGTGCTGCGGCTGCTGGCGATGGCCGAGGATTTTGGTTTCCGAATCGCTGTCCTGCAGCACATTCTCGAAGGCTATCGCGTCATCCCGGAGATGCGGCGGCATGGCTGCGGCGCGAGCACCTTCTCCGACTGGTGGGCCTACAAGATCGAGGCGTACGACGCGACCCCGTTCAATGCCGCACGAATGGAACAGGGCGGCGTCAACGCGACGGTCAATTCCGATTCGGCCGAACTGGTGCGCCATCTCAATCTTGAAGCGGCCAAGTCGCTGCGCTTCGGCGGGCTGTCGCCCAACGACTGCATGAAGCTCGTCACACTCAACGGGGCGATGCAGCTCGGCGTCGCCGAACACGTCGGCTCGCTCGAAGCCGGCAAACTCGGCGACCTCGCCATCTTCGACAGCCATCCCCTGGACACGCGGGCCAAGTGCGTGATGACGCTGATCGACGGCGAAGTTTATTTTCAGCATCGTGATTTCGCGCCGGCCGGCGCCACGGCCGGGGTGGGCAGTGCCCACGCTACGGCAGCGCCGATGGGTCAGGCCATCAGCCCCCGGTCGCAAGTCGCCGCGCTTCCCATGCAGCGCGCGCCGCTGAACATTCCGTATTCACACATGGGCCTGTACTGGATCACCGGCGTGACGGCGCATCCCATCAGCGGGCCGCCGATTGAGAACGCGCTCGTGGCCATGGCCGACGGCGACATCTTCCTCGTCGCGCCCTGGGCCGAGCAGAACCCCAATCCCGAGACCGTCTTCATCGACGGCAAAGGCCTGCACGTCTGGCCCGGGTTGATCAACGCCGACACGAACATGGGCCTGCACGAGATCGACATGATCGCGGCGACGGTCGACGAGAACGAGATCGCGGAGTTTCAGCCCGACCTGATGGCGCTTTCGGCCTACAACCCGTTCGCAACTGCCATAAATGTGACACGATGCGAGGGCGTGACGAACGCGATGGTGATGCCCGGCGGCGGGCGCGTCAGCGGCCAGGCCGGCCTCGTGAAGCTCACCGGCTGGTCGATGCCCGAAGCGATGATCGAGTCGTACGTCGGCCAGGTGGTCAGTCTCCCGTCACTGCCGGATCGCTGGCGCGACGACACCCCGCCCGATCGCATCGAGGAGCAGACCAAAAACACGCGCGAGCAGATGGCGCGCATCGAGGACTTCTTCCGCAAGGCGAAGACTTACGCCGCCGCGAAGAAGCAAGCCCATATCTCTTCGACGTTGGAAATCTCCGGAGGCTTGAAGCCCGACCGCCTGCTCGATGCCATGATCCCCATCATGGACGGCACTAAGCCTGTCTTTTTCGCCGCCAACGGCCACAAGCAAATCCGCGAAGCATTGAAATTCGCAGAGCGCTACGGACTGCGGCCGATCATCGTTGGCGGGCAGGATGCATGGAAAGTGGCCGACGAGCTGGCGGCGAAAAAGGTGGACGTGATTCTCCGCGGCGCGATGACGCCGTACCCCGGCGAGTTTGATCCGTGGGACAGTTCCTATCGCAACGCGGCCGAGCTGGCCCGCGCAGGCGTGCGATTCTGTTTCGGCACCGGGGAGGCCCCGCTGGCCAAGCATGTCGGCATCGAGGCCGGCATGAGCGTGGCGCACGGTCTGGACGAAGCACGAGCCGTGCAGGCGATCACCCTCGACGCGGCACGCATTCTTGGCGTTGACGACCGGCTCGGTTCGCTGGAGCCAGGCAAGATGGCCAACTTGTTCATCTCGACGGATTCCCCCTTGCAGGCGTCGAACCAGGTCGTCGCCCTCTTCATCGACGGGCAGCAGGTCGAATTGACCAGCCGGCACACCGAACACGATGACAAGTGGCGGAAGCGCCCCATGCCGGGGCTGGGCGGCGACCCCACACTGCGCGGCCGACCGGCACTCCAGGGGCCGGTGACCGGAAGAAGCCGGTAAGTCGGGGGATCGGGTGAGCTTGCTTGACATCGCCCGCGGCATCGGTTGCGATTTGCATGCTGCGAAAGTATTCACAGCGGCTGACCCCCCGCGCAGCCGGATGGTTTCGGCGCCGGCCACACAGGAGACGCATTCCCCACGCATCGTTGACACCGGACCAGACGGGCCGCGGCGGTGCAAACCCTCCCTTTCCCCGATCCAGCGAGGTTGATCCATGGAGTTCGCCGACAAGACCATCACGTGCGCCGATTGCGGCGCGGATTTCATCCACTCCGCCGAAGATCAGAAGCGCTATGCCGAGCGCGGCTTCACCAATGAACCGCGCCGGTGCCGCGAGTGTCGCGAAAAGCGAAAGGCATCCGGACCGGGTGGTGGCGGTGGCGGCGGCGGCGGTGGGCATCGAAGAAGTGGTCACGGTGGCGGGGGTGGCGGCGGTGGTCGCGGACGATTTGGCGGCGGCGGAGGAGGAGGAGGCGGTGGCGGCTCGCGTGGACCGCGCGAGATGCACACGGCCACTTGCTCCAACTGTGGTCAATCGACCCAGGTGCCGTTCAAGCCGATGGAAGGTCGACCGGTCTATTGCCGCGATTGCTACCAGTCCATGAAGGGTGACCAGCCGCGCCGAGGCGGTGGCGGCGGTGGAGGGGGCTTCGGCGGCGGGATCGACGATTATTGATCGTCGTGCCGTTGGCGTGGATTGCGCCGTCGGCATTGACGTGTTTCTTGACGAATCCTTCGAAGCCGGCGGATTGCAATCCGTCGGCTTCCGTTCTGTTGGACTAAGCCACGAATGGGGTGCCTCCATGAAAAAGCTGCTGTTTGCTTCCTCGCTGTGCTTTCTCTTCTCTGCAACGACGCGAGCACAGGACGTGCCATGCGAGAAGTACCAACTCGCGAACGGCATGACCGTCATCCTGCACGAGGATCATTCGCTGCCGGTCGCATGCGTCAACATCTGGTACTACGTCGGCTCAAAGGATGAGTCACCCGGCCGATCGGGATTCGCCCATCTCTTCGAACATCTGATGTTCATGGGAACGCGGCGTGTGCCGGGGTCGGATTTCGACGTGCTCATGGAATCGGGTGGCGGTTTCAACAATGCCAGCACCTCCAACGATCGCACGAACTACTTCTCGTTCGGCCCGTCGAGCCTGCTCCCCACGCTGCTCTGGCTTGACGCCGACCGGCTCGAGGACCTCGGCAAGGAAATGACGCAGGAGAAACTCGACAAGCAGCGCGACGTCGTCCGCAACGAGCGCCGCCAGACCAGCGAGATGCAACCCTACGGCAAGGCCGACCTGAAGATCACCGAGCTGATGTACCCGCCGGGGCATCCTTACCACATCAGCGTCATCGGAACGCACGAAGAGCTCCAGGCCGCGACCGTGCAGGACGTGAAAAACTTCTTTGCACGCTTCTACGTCCCCAACAACGCCTCGCTGGTCGTCGCCGGCGATTTCGATTCGAAGCAGATCAAGCCGCTGATCGACAAGCTCTTCGGCACGCTGCCGCGCGATGCCCAGCCCGTCCATGCAAAAGCCGCGCCGGCGGCGCTCGAAGGCGTTCGCCGCGTGACGTACACGGACCAGGTGCAGTTTCCCCGCGTGACATACGTCTATCACAGCCCGCCGCACTTCGGGCCGGGTGACGCCGAGATGGACCTCGCCGCCGCCGTCCTCGCCGACGGCAAGAGCAGTCGGCTCTACAAGCGCCTCGTCTATGACGACAAGATCGCGACCGACGTGTCGGCCGTGCAGAACTCCAACATCCTGCAATCGCTTTTTCAGGTGGAGATCACCGCCAAGCCCGACGTTCCGCTGGAAAAGATCGAGGCCGCCGCGGATGAAGTGCTCGCCGAATTCCTCGCCAACGGCCCGAACGATGAAGAGCTGGACCGGCAGAAGACGCGCATCGAGTTCGGCATGCTGAACGGATTGCAATCCATCCTCGCCAAGGCGGATCGCCTCAACCAGTATCAATTCGCCTGGGGCGAGCCGAACTCCTTCAAGCGCGACCTCGACCGTTATCGCACCGCGACAACCGCAGCGGTGCGCGACTGGTCGAAGAAAGTCCTCACGCAGGACAAACGGCTCGTCATGCATGTCCTGCCGGAAACACCGGAGGCCCCCGCGCCGCGTGAGAAGAAGCCCGACGCGCTGGCTGCGAAGGATTTCGCCCCGCCGATGCCGGAGACGTTCAAGCTTTCCAACGGGCTGGAGGTTCGACTCTGGCCGAAATCCGAACTGCCGCTCGTCTCGGCTTCGCTCATGATTCGCGGCGGCGCCTGCATCGACGATCCGCACATGGCCGGTCGCGCCTACCTGATGGCGTCCATGCTGGACGAAGGCGCCGGCGAGCGCGGCTCGCTGGAGTTCTCCGACGCCCTCGATCAACTCGGCTCGACGTTCTCCGCATCGGCCGGGCAGGACACGATCACGATCAACCTCTCGGCCCTGCGCCGCAATCTCGACCCGGCGCTCGCACTCTACGCCAACGCCATCATGCGCCCGCGCTTCGAGGAGAAGGAATGGTCGCGCGTGAAGGCTCTCCACCTGGACGGCCTCAAGCAGCTTGAAGACCGCCCCACCGCCGTCGCCTCGCGCGTCGGCATGCGCGCCTTCTTCGGCGACGAACATCCCTACGGCCGACCGGTTGACGGCACGGTGAAGACGGTCACCGATCTATCGCTCGCTTCAATCAAGGACGCCTGGCACGAGTACCTGCGGCCCGACAAGGCCGTGCTTTTCATCGCGGGTGACCTGACGGTCGATCAGGCGCGCTCGTCGCTGGACAAGGCGCTGGGCAAATGGGAACGAACCGGCGCGGGCGTCCACGACATGGAAACGGCCGTGCGCGAAACAAAGGCGCCCCCTGCGCAGAAGAAGAGTCTGCGCGTCGCGCTAGTGGACAAGCCCGGCGCCGTGCAGACGGTCATTCGTTTCTACATGCCGGGCATCGCTTACGGCGACCCCCATCGCATCAACGCCGACCTGATCAACACCATCCTTGGCGGAAGCTTCACGAGCCGGCTGAATCAGAACCTGCGCGAGGCCAAGGGCTTCACCTACGGTGCGGGCTCGCGCTTCATGATGACGCCCGGCATGGGTTACTTCACCGCATCCAGCGATGTGCAGGCCGAGCACACGGGTGAATCGATTCGCGAATTCCTGGCCGAGTTCAAGCGCATCCGCGGCGGCGACATCTCCGCGGGCGAAGCCGGCAAGGCCCGCGAGACCAACCGCGTCGAATACGTGCAGGCGTTTCAGGGGCTGGGCGGCGTCCTTGCGACGGCCGTCGAACTTGAGCGGAACGGGCTGCCGTTCAGCACGATCGGCGCGGACCTAGCCGCGTTGAGCAAGGCCGACGCCACGGCGCTCAATGCACTGGCCGGTCCGGCGCTGCCGGTCGAGAACGCCCTGCTTGTCCTGGTGGGCGATCGCAAGACGATCCTTGAGCAACTCAAGGGGCTGGACCTTCCGACGCCCGAGGAATTGACCGTGACGGGTGACGCGGTTTCGCGGTAGCATCCGCCGAAACCATGAATCCGCACGTGCAAGCTCACGCGACTGCGACCACCGCCCCGCGCCGCGCGTACCGCTATTACGAACTGCTGATGGCGGCGTTCGTCACCGTTCTGCTCTGCTCGAACATGATCGGGCCGGGCAAAGTCTGCGAAGTGCATCTGCCCCTGCTCGGCGCCGTCGTCTTCGGCGCGGGAAACATCTTCTTCCCCATCTCCTACATCTTCGGCGACGTGCTCACCGAGGTGTACGGCTACGCCCGCGCGCGCAAGGTCATCTGGGCCGGCTTCGGCGCGATGGTCTTCTACGTCATTATGTCGCAGGTCGTCATCCGCCTGCCGATCTATCCGAAGGAGCCGTTCAACGCTGTCATCCAACCGGCGATCGAAACCGTCTTCGGCCCCGGCTGGCGCATCGTCACGGCATCCATCATCGCGTTCTGGGCAGGCGACTTCGTCAACAGCTATGTCCTGGCGAAGATGAAAGTCTGGACGCGCGGCCGGTTCCTTTGGATGCGCACCATCGGCTCGACTTTCGCCGGTCAGGGCGTTGACAGCGCTATCTTCTATCCGCTTGCCTTCTACGGAACCTGGGGCGGAGCCGACAGCATGTGGCGCGTCATGGCCTTCAATTGGGCGTTCAAGGTCGGCATCGAGGCGATCTTCACGCCGATGACCTACCTCGTCGTCGGTGCGGTCAAACGCGCCGAAGGCGAAGACTACTACGACCGGGCGACAAACTTCACGCCGTTTTCGCTGAAGGATTAGCGCCGCTGCGGCCCCACCTCGATCGTCCGCGTGCGCGTGTAGCTCTTGCGATTCTTCAGCGCCACGTTCACCGCGATCTTGTATTTGCCCGGCCGTGGAAACGTTCGCACCGGCGTCGCCTCGGTGGTATCATCAGATTCCGAGAAGTACCAACGTTGCCGGACCACTTCGGGAATCGCGTCCAACTCAAATCGCACGGTCAACGGGTCGGCCTCATCAACAGGCCTGGCGCGAATCCGCACCCATAATCGCTCGCGCATCACTTCCTTGAAGTAGCGCCAGACAACCGAAGGCTCGATCCGCCGGTGCGTGCCGGGAATCTCCTCGGCGGACACGTACATCTTCTGGTCGCGCAACCACGCGATGCACGCCAGCGTCTGATCGCGCAACACATCCGTTGTTCCGTAGATCACCTTGATCGGCTGCCACGGATCAAAGCACTCTTCGGGGATGTCAGCGAAGTACCGCGCATCAAACGACCCCTGCCGCACCGCCAGCGCTCGAAAAACGTCGGCATTTCGTATCCCCGTGTAGAGAATGGAGAAGGCCCCGGCCGACCAGCCGGTCATGAACACCTGTTCCTCGGCGATGCGGTAGCGCTGTTTCATCGACGCGACCACGCCGAGGATGGTCTGCTCGTCCTGTTGCTGCAGCGCGATCTGTTTCTCCGGCGGCGGCGGAAAGTCGCCCTTTGTCCCCTCCAGTTGCGGCGCGGCCACGATGATCCCGTTCGTCTCGCAGAACGTCGCCCACTCCTGCATTTGCAACTTCGGGGTGTCGTACGGCCAAGTCCCGTGACAAAGGATCAGAAGCGGCCAGGGGCGTGAATCGGTGTAGCGACTCGGAATGTATAGGAGATACGGCTTTTGCGTGCGGCCCTCCGTTTGCTCGGTGATCGCGGCCTTGGTCGGCAACGGTTCCAGCGAGGGGCACCCTGCACAGATGAACACGAGGGTCAAGAGGCCAACTGCGGTGACCGTACGCGGACCAACCTTCGTCCAGGACCGGGAACGAAGCGGTTTCGTTGAAGGAATGACTGGCTTTGGGCGGATCATGCCGGAAAGCGGGGTTGCTCGCTGATGGTGCCCATCCTATACTTTTTCAACGAATTTGTGAATCACGTGCAAGAGCGGCGCAGGCGGGACGTCGCCGATCGGGGGTTGGAGAATCACCATGCCGGCAAGACTCGATGGTCGATCCGTTCTCGTTGTCGACGACGATCCCGAAATCCTGCAAACCGTTCGCATCGCCTTTGAACAGGCCGGCGCGAAGGTCACTACCGCCAACGACGGCAACAAGGCCCTCGACTTCGCCAAGCGCTTCGATCCCGACCTTATCGTGCTGGACATGATGATGCCCAAGCGAAGCGGGTTCCTTGTGATGGAGACGCTCAAACCGGGGCACGAAACCAATACCCGGCCCTACGTCATCATGATCACGGCCAATGAAGGCAAGCGGCACGAGCTTTATGCCCGACACCTGGGTGTGAACGAGTACCTAAGCAAGCCGTTCAGCCTCGACAAGCTCATGGAGACCGCCTGCAGGCTGCTGGGCGGCGAGTTCATCGAGGCCGAGTAGCATTTAACATCCGACGGATCAATACTTTACAGCCGATTGAACGACTCTGATCTCTCCGCGATCTCGCAGGAGACCCCCGGCTTGCAGGATTGCCCGCAGCCGGTTATCGTGTTTGCAGCGTAACAGGAAACGGACAGGACAGAAACGGAAACCAGCCCATGGGGCCTGCGGCCCGTCGTCTTCCCTGCAAGGTGATTGGAAATCTGGAGTTGTATCTGGCATGTCATTGACGGCTGAAAGCAAGACGCGACTGGTGCATAACCACCGTCGCCACGAGAAGGACACCGGTTCGCCGGAAGTGCAGATCGCCCTGTTGACCAGCCGCATCGAGCAACTGACGGAACACCTCAAGACGCACCGCAAGGATCACGACTCGCGCCGTGGTTTGCTGAAGATGGTCGGCGCGCGCTCGAGCCTGCAGAAGTTCCTCGCGCGCACGGACCGCGAGCGCTATCAGAAGATCATTGACACACTGGGTCTGCGAAAGTAGTCGGCACGACGGAGCGACGGCGCTCCGCATTCCTTATCGCTTTCCATTTCTTGTCGGCCGGGTTCGGCCGTTTCCGGAAGCTGGGAACCGCATCGGTCGTTGCGCGCCGAGCGCTGCACGGGTTGCGCGCCGTCGCATCCAACCGACCGCGGTGGCGGCGATCCCGCGCCCCCCACAGAAATAGACAGAACGAAAATCGAAACGACGGACACGAGGAAAAGGCAACTCACCATGACGATGCACAGCGTTGAAGCGGAAATCGGCGGACGAATCATGAAGTTTGAAACCGGCAAGCTGGCCAAGCTGGCTTCCGGCGCGGTCACGGTCACCTATGGCGACACGGTCGTGCTCTGCACGGCCGTCATGGACAAACCCCGCGAGGGAATCGACTTCTTCCCGCTCACCATCGACTATCGCGAGAAGATGTACGCCGCCGGCAAGTTCCCGGGCGGTTTCTTCAAACGCGAGGCCCGGCCGACCCAGAAGGAAATCCTCACCATGCGGCTCACCGATCGACCGCTGCGCCCGCTCTTTCCCGACGGATTCATGAACGAGGTCCAGATTCAATGCATGGTCCTCTCGTCCGATCAGGAAAACGACGCCGACGTGCTCGCCATGTCCGGCGCATCCGCCGCCCTCATGGTCAGCAACATCCCCTTTGACGGACCAGTCGCCGGCGTTCGCGTCGGCCGAGTCGATGGCCAATGGGTCATCAATCCCACCATCGCCGAGCGCGCCGTCAGCGACATCGAAGTCGTTCTCGCCGTTCATCGCTATGGCGTCAACATGATCGAAGTCGCCGCCAACGAACTCCCCGAGAAAGACGTCGCCGACGCCATCGCCTTCGGCCACGAACACGCGAAGAAGATCGTCGCGCTGATCCAGGAGCTGGGCCAGAAGGTCGGCCGCGCCAAGGAATGGACGCCGCCGGAAAAAGACGCGTCGCTTCCCGAAAAGGTCGCCAAGCTCTGCGAGCAGTTTGATCTTAAGAACGCCCGCCGCTCTGCCAAAAAGGAAGACCGCAAGGCCGGCGTCAAGGACGTTTATCAGAAGGTCATCGCCGCCCTCATCCCCGAAGACGAAGCCGCGGCGAAGAAGCTGCTTTACACCAAGAACGATGTCGTCAACGAACTCCAGAAAATCGAGGAGCGCCTGTTTCACATGGGCGTACTCGATGAGGGCGTTCGGTCCGACGGTCGCGGTGTCGAAGACATTCGCCAGATCACGTGCGAAGTCGGCGTCCTGCCGCGAACGCACGGCTCGGCCCTGTTTACCCGCGGCGAGACGCAGGCCTTGGTCGTCACGACGCTCGGCACCAGCCGCGACGAGCAGATGGTCGATGACCTGATCGAGGAATACAGCAAGAAGTTCATGCTGCACTACAACTTCCCGCCGTTCTGCACCGGCGAGGCCAAGCGCATCGGCGCCGTCAGCCGCCGCGAGATCGGCCACGGCAACCTCGCCGAGCGGAGTATTCAGGCGGTCCTCCCCACGCCCGACAAGTTCCCGTACACCATTCGGCTCGTCAGCGACATCATGGAGTCCAACGGGTCCAGCAGCATGGCCAGCGTCTGCGGCGGCACACTCGCCCTCATGGACGCCGGCGTGCCGATCCGACACCCCGTCGCCGGCATCAGCATCGGCATGGTCCACGACGACAATCGCTACAAATTGCTCGTTGACATCATGGGCGAGGAAGACCACTTCGGCGACATGGACTTCAAGGTCTCCGGCAGCCAGGTCGGCATCACGGCCGTCCAGCTCGACCTCAAGACGCGCGAGATCAGCCAGGCCCAGATCGTTGAAGTGCTTGAGCTGGCGAAGAAGGCTCGGCTGAAGATCCTCAAGGACATGCTCAAGGCCCTGCCGGCCCCGCGTGCCGACATCAGCAACTACGCCCCGCGGTTGCTCTCCATCAAGGTTCACCAGGACAAGATCGGCAAGATCATCGGCCCCGGAGGCAAGGGCATCAAAGCCCTCGAGGCCAACACCGGCGCCACGATCGACATCCAGGACGACGGCACGGTCTTCATCTCCAGCGTCAACGCCGATTCGGCCCGCGCCGCCTACGAAGCCATCGAGCAGATCTCCGAAGGCGTCAAGCTCGGCAAGGTCTACAACGGCAAGGTCACCTCGATCAAGGAATTCGGCGCGTTCATCGAAGTGGCGCCCGGCCTCGACGGCCTCTGCCACATCAGCGAACTCTCCGACGGCTACGTGCAGAAAGTAACCGACGTCTGCAAGATCGGCGACGAGATGCGCGTGAAGGTCATCCTGATCGACGACACCGGCCGCGTGAAGCTCTCGCGCAAGGCCGTGCTGATGGAGGAGAAGTCCAAGGGCGAACCGGTCGCCAGCGCGTAATCAGGCTCGCTCGGCGCTCCGCCCGCGGATTTGCCGCGCGGCGCGATTGCGATGCAATCCGGCGCAAAGCGCTTCAGCGCGGCGCGCCGATACGATCACACTCAAGAGCCCCAGGAATTTTCCTGGGGCTTTTTCTTGCGCACCGAACGACGAATCCGTGGTACGGAGCACTCACGCCGACATCAACTGCTGCAAATCAATCTTCTCGCGATCGGTGCGTGGCAGCGCGGGATAGAACGCCCAGATGTCGGGCAACATGTACGGCGGAAGGTGCGTCTTGCAAAACGCCGCGAGGTCGGCCTCCACCAAGGACGCCCCGTCGCGCGGCGCGAGACACGCTTTGATCCGATTGCCGAACACCGGGTCGGGAATCGGCACCACCGCCGCTTCCTTCACCGCCGGGTGCTTCGCCAGCGCCGCCTCGATCTCACCCGGCTCGATGCGGTGGCCGCGCGCCTTGATCATGCGATCAATGCGGCCCTCGAACATCAGCACGCCGTCCGCCCGCGCGCGCACTCGATCGCCCGTGCGATAGGCCATGCCGTCGCCATCCGGCGCGGGCGCCAAACGCTCGGCCGTCTTCGTCGCGTCGCCGAAATACCCCGTCGTCACCGTCGGCCCGGCCACCAGCAGCTCACCGGCGTCGCCCGCCGGAACCGACTGCATCGCATCGTCCACAATCCACACGCGCGTGTCGGAGATCGGCACGCCGATGGGCACCGGCCCGTCATCGGCGAGATCGACCGCCGTACAGGAGTGGTATGTACAGACGTTCGTCTCCGTTGGCCCGTACAGATTGGTCAGTGTGACCGGCGGCAGATCGGCCGCCAGCGCCTGCAGCGCCGGTTTGGGCATCACCTCGCCGGCGAAGATAACGTGCCGCAGAGCCGACAGGTCGTGCTCGCGAAACTTGCCGCGCAGTTGCATCATGATGAGCGCCGACGGCACGGAGTACCACGTCGTGATCCGCTCGTCGGCGATGAACTTTGCCATCTGATACGGAAACATCTTCAGTTTCTCGGGCACCGGTATCATCGCCGCGCCCGCTCGAACGGCCGCGAAAATGTCCAGCGTCGAGAGATCGAAGTTGTACGGTGCGTGATTGGCGACGCGGTCCTCGGTCGTCAGTCCGAAGAAATCCACGACCCACTGCGAATAATGAAGCAGGCTCAACGTCGTGATCTGCACGCCCTTGGGCCGCCCCGTCGAGCCGGATGTGAACAACAGATTGGCGATTCCCCCCGCCGGCTCACGCGGCGACCACGCCGGGGACGCCGACTGCATCGCGTCAGCGAGTGACATGAATGAGACATTCCGCGATGCGCCGCTTGCCCCGGTCCCGGCGTCAACCGTCGCGCCGCTTCCCGGCGCGCTGCCCGCGCCCGTCAGGCTCGTGCAAACCGCCCGGGCAATCCCGCCGATCCCAACTGCAGGCGGCACGCTGCCCGTCCAAAGCCGAATCGACGCGTCTTCGCAGATCATCGCGCAGCGTTCGGCCGGCCAAGCCGGGTCCAGCGGCACATAACACGCGCCCGTGCGAACCAGCGCGAACATCGTCACGATCGCGTCGATGCTCTTGCGAAAACAAAACGCCACCTGCTGCCCAGGCCCCGCCCCATACTCCGCGAGCGCCGATGCGAGCCGATTCGCCGAATCGAGCAGCGCCCGGTACGTCATCGTGCGGCCTTCGTAACAGACCGCGGGCCGATCCCCATGCCGCGCGGCGGCCGACTCCAGCAAGGTGAAAAGCGTTTGAGTCATTCGGTGGGATTATCGCCGAACCGGCGCGGCCGTTCAAAGAGCCGCGGGCGTCAACCTGCTCTACCGCTCAACGAGCCGCGGGCTTCAGCCCGCGCGGCTGATCGAACGGAAGGAACGCCGATGTGATCAGTGATCAACCAATAAAGACCAGAAACGCTCGCACTGGGGGTTCAGCGCGACTTCTTGTGCGACTCGATCCAGCCGACCAGGGCCGCGACGGTGCCGATCCGCTCCGGCGTCACCTCGTGATCGGGCAGGTTCACCCCCAGCTTGTCTTCGACGAAGACCAGCAACTGCATCACGCGCAACGAGTCCATGCCGGCCTCAAACAGATCAGCCTCATCGCCCGGCCAGCTCTCGGCCGGTGTGGGGATCAGCGTGCCGAACAGATAAGTTCGCAAGGTCTCGTGCGTGCTCATGGAGCCAAAGATTACGCCGACGCGGTGAAATCGTCAAATGAGTTGGCCCTTGCCCGTGCGCAAAAAAACCCCGCGAGGGTCGCTCGCGGGGCTGGTAAGTCGATCAGATTCTGCTACGCATCGTTCGCGGCGTCACGTCCCCTCGCCCGCGCCGGCGCCGGCAAGCTCCGGCTCCTTCGCCTTCGGAGCATCCACGCCTTCGAACTTCAGCTTCTTCTTGCCGTCGTCGCCGTTCTCGACGCCGACAACAATCTTCGCCTTGCCGCGGAAGTGGCCGCGCAGCAGGCCCTCGCTAAGAGGATCTTCCAACTGCTGCTCGATCGCCCGGCGAAGCGGCCGAGCGCCGAACTTCTCATCGGTCCCGCGCTCCAGCAGCAACTCGCGGGCCTCTTCGGTCAACTCCATGACAAGGCCGTGCTCCTTCAGCCGCTTCGAGACCTTGTTCAGCTCGAGGTCCACGATGCGGACCAGGTCCTTATGACCCAGCTTGTGGAAGACGACGACTTCGTCCACGCGGTTGAGAAACTCGGGCCGGAAGTAGTTGTCCAGCTCGCTCTTGAGCGTGTTGCGCATCTTCTCGTACGTGATGTTCTCGTCGCGCTTCTCGAAGCCGAACGTCGTCTGATGCGTGATCTTGTCGGCCCCGATGTTGCTCGTCATGATCAGCACGGTGTTGCGGAAGTCCACGTGCCGGCCGAACGAGTCCGTCAGGCGGCCTTCTTCCATGATCTGCAGCAGCATGTTGAACACGTCGGGGTGCGCTTTCTCGATTTCATCGAGCAGCACGACGGCGTACGGCCGACGGCGGATGCGCTCGGTGAGCTGCCCGCCCTCTTCGTAACCGACGTAGCCCGGCGGCGCGCCGATCAACCGGCTGACGTTGTGCTTCTCCATGTATTCCGACATGTCGATCGTAATCAGCGCCTCTTCCGCGCCGAACATGAACTCGGCGAGGCTCTTGGCCAGCAGCGTCTTTCCAACGCCCGACGGGCCGATGAAGATGAAGCTGCCCATCGGTCGATTCGGATCCTTCAACCCGCTGCGCGAACGGCGGACGCTCCGCGACACGGCGCTGATCGCCTCTTCCTGGCTGATGACGCGCTTGTGAAGCTCGGTCTCCAGCTCCAGCAGCCGCTCGGCCTCTTCCTTCTCCAGGCGCTTCAACGGCACGCCGGTCATCTTGCTGACGACTTCCGCGATGACTTCCTCATCGACCACGCCGTCGGTCTCGTTGCGCCGCTCGTGCCATTCCTTCTCCATCCGCTCCTTCTCGGATGCCAGCGTGATGGATTGATCGCGCAGGTGCGCCGCGCGCTCGTAGTCGGCGTTCTTGACGCTCTCGTCCTTCTCGATGTTCAGCCGCTTGATCTCTTCTTCCAGCTTCGTCAGCGACTCGGGCTTGGTCATCGCCTTCAACCGGACGCGCGCCCCGGCCTCGTCGATCACGTCGATGGCCTTGTCGGGCAACACGCGCGACGGCACATACCGCATCGACAGCTCGACCGCTGCCTCCAGGGCCACGTCCTCGATCTTCACGCGGTGGTGCGCCTCGTACCGATCGCGCAGGCCGTGGAGAATCTGCAACGTCTCCTCCCGGCTGGGCGGCTCGACGATGATCTGCTGGAATCGGCGCTCCAGCGCGCCGTCCTTCTCAATGTACTTGCGGTATTCGTCCAGCGTGGTCGCGCCGATGCACTGTATCTCGCCGCGAGACAGCGCCGGCTTCAGCACGTTCGACGCGTCGATCGCGCCTTCGGCCCCGCCCGCGCCCACCAGCGTGTGCAACTCGTCGATGAACAGGATCACGTTGCGCGCCCGGCGGACTTCGTTCATCACCGCCTTGATGCGCTCTTCAAACTGACCGCGGTACTTCGTGCCCGCGACCATCATCGCCAGGTCCAGCACGACGATGCGCTTGTCCGCAAGGATCTCCGGCACGTCGTTCGAGACGATGCGCTGCGCCAGGCCCTCGACAATCGCCGTTTTGCCGACGCCCGCCTCGCCCAGCAGCACCGGGTTGTTCTTGTATCGCCGGCAAAGCACGACGAGCAGGCGCTCGATCTCACCGGCTCGGCCGATGACCGGGTCCAGCTTGCCGTTCCGCGCCATCTCCGTCAGGTCGCGACCGAACGAATCCAGCGCCGGGGTTCGGCTCTTGCCGCCCTTGCGACCGGTCTCCGGCGCGCCCTGTGATCCGGATGTCCCGCTCTCTTCGTTTTCCACGCCCGCACCCAGCAGATTGAGAACTTCTTCGCGCACTTCTTCGAGCTTGATGCCGAGGTTCATCAGCACCTGGGCGGCCACGCCGTCCTGCTCTCTAAGCAATCCTAGGAGCAGATGCTCGGTGCCCACGTAGTTGTGATTCAAATTTCTTGCTTCTTCGATCGCGTACTCGATGACCTTCTTCGCGCGAGGGGTCTGCGGAAGTTTGCCCATGGTCACCATGTCCGGCCCGCTCTTTACGAGCTTTTCCACTTCCAGCCGGACCTTGCGCAGATCCACTTCGAGATTCTTGAGCACGTTCGCCCCGACGCCGCTGCCCTCTTTCACGAGGCCCAGCAGAATGTGCTCCGTCCCGATGTATTCGTGGTTGAACCGCTGCGCTTCCTGATTGGCCAGCGCCATCACCTTGCGTGCACGGTCGGTAAATCGCTCGAACATATCTCTCGGTCCTCTCGGGGTCTGTGCTTCCCGCCCAGTTCAGGCAAACCGCTCCGATGTCATCGAAACAGCCCGCCCCGCCTCTACCCAACCTCCGGTCGGCCTCCTTGAAGGGCCGCGGCTCCTGCTTGGCAATCGGCTTCGCCCAAACGCGCCGTGAGTTCTTGTCCGATTGTAGTAGCCGCGCACGGCGCGTTCAAATGCACGATCCTACCGGACCTGCACAAAACAAGCCGTTTCCGAAGGTAGTATCGGATACAACCCCGTGCCTAACCAATTTACCGGCGAATGTTTGTGCGCCGGCGGGCCAGGCAGCCCAGGACCGCGAACAGGGCCAGCGACGCCGTCGCCGGTTCGGGGATGACTTCGAGCGTGAACTGGTGACTTCCGGTATTGTCCGCGAAGTAATTATCGAACATCCCGATATAGACTTTTCCGGCGGATTGCGCCGTCACAACGATGTTCAGGTGGTGGTCGTCGGTCAGGCTGACGCGGTCCTGCGAGAAGAGCACGCTTTCGCCCGCGAGGGGGTACGGCGTTCCGGTGTAGCTCGTGCCGTTTCCGTGGTAATCACGCACCAGCGACGGCTGATTCAGCGTCGATATCATACCCATGTCGAAATTGCTTAGGACGTAATACCCGCCGCCGACGTAAACGCTTCCCGTGCCCTGAATGCGAATCTGATCGCCGGCCTGCACCGACAGGCCCGTGTTCAGGAAGAAAGCCCGGTTGTTATAGGCGTTGTTCGTCGTACTTGTGTACGTAAAGTTCACGATGTCCGCCCGTGCCGCAGGTACGGCAGCCGACGCAGCGGTCAACAGGCCCGCCAGCCCGAGCATCATTCGAATCCGATTGCGAGACAGCATGAGTCGTCCTCCCCTCTTTGTGCGAACAGCTTCCTTACGAAGCCGGCGCGGACCGGCTCCGTTCATCGCGCGCCCGGCGCGCGATGAGGTCATGGTCTTTGTTCAGGATTGATTCGCTTTTCGGCGAACCCCCCGCGCCGCCGCATGCGCTCGGCGACGCCTCCTCGCGCGGATTCACAACGCCGTGTGGGCGTTCGACTCGCGCGGCTGCTCCCAATTCATGCTAGGCCCGCCGGCCCGGACGGGACAAGGTCCGGATTCGCATCCGGCGGCTGGAATTTCGACAAATTGACGTGGACTACCGCGGGCCTCGCTCGCACGCCGTCCGAGAAACAAACCCGGATCTGCTGGCGGCGGGCTGCCGGCGCCCAACACCCCTAACCACCGACCACGGACGATCGGCCGCCCTCCGGGCAGGCCGGCGCGGCGGCATTGCGATCTCCGATCTCCAACTCACCCAACCGATCCCACAACGCCTTGACTTCGGCGTGTTCGCTGTCGATTTCCAGCGCGCTTTCCAGCGCCACGCGGGCGACGTCCAGTCGACCGGCTCCCAGCGACTGGCGCGCCTCCTGAATCAACGTCGCCAGCGCCCGCGCCCGGCGATGCATCTCCTTCTGATGCCGCGCGAACAACCATTGCGCTGCCAGCCAGGCCAAAACCGTGAGCAGCGTCGCCAGCGTCGCGAGCCAGGGGGGGATCGCGTCCGGGACGATCAGCCACGCCGCGATCGCCACGTTGGCGCAAAGCGCAAACAAAATCGCGTGCGACAGACCGAGCCATTCTCGCCGGCGCAGGATCAGGCCCACCCCGGGAAACAGAATGTTCAGCACCCAGGCCATGGAAACGCTTCCAGACTATGCAAACGAATTTCCTCGCCGCGCCTTTTGAAGAATCGCCCTCTTGCCGGGCGAAAGGCCCATCAGGCCGCGCCGGTCGAGCGGATGATCGGCTCGGAAAGCTCTTTCCACGTTGCGTAGAGCACGATCGAAAGTGGGATCACCACAACGCCCAGCAACAGGCCCACCATTGAGCGACCCTGCTTGCTGTTGCGCTGCTGGCCGAGACTGCGGAATCCCATGAAGGCTGCCACCCCACCACCGAGAATTGACACCGCCGTAAAAAGCAGCACGAGCGACGGGCGATACTGGCCCATGCCCGCTTCGGGGTTGTACGGGATCACCCAATTCTCGGTATTGATCCCCTTGAATATCACAGCTGTCATCATGATCAGACACAAGGAACAGAAGATGGCAACCAGCATCGAGGTCGTCGCCTGCGTGTCATACAACCGGAAATTCGGAAGTTTCATGTGCGTGGACCCGTGTGCGAAGTGAATCCCTGTGGTCGGCCGGCAGCTCGCGACGGCGGGTGCCCGACCGCCTACGGCCCCATTTTAACCCAGCCGCTCCCGCATGACAAAGGGGCGGTCGCTTAGGTGGAATGCCGCCCTAACTGGCCGCCGCTACAATCACGGCGATCTTGATCCAGACGCCGGATCGCGTAAGGCCGGCCGCTCCAACCGAGGAACCACCTTCGTGACCCGAACCGACCTGCCTCCCGCGTCCGAACCCGTGATCCGCGTAATGATGATGCCGCGCGACACCAACGCCCACGGCACCATCTTCGGCGGCGTCATTCTTAGCTACCTCGACCAGGCCGGCGCGATTGAGGCCCGAAAGCTGGGCTGTCGCCACAAGGTCGTTACGGTCGCAATGGACACGGTGGAATTCAAGCAGCCCGTCTTCGTCGGCGACGTGTTGAGCTTTTACACCGAGCCGGACCACGTCGGGCGCTCGTCGGCGCGGATTCGGGTGCGAGTCGAGGCCGACCGCTTCGAGACACCCGGCACGCGCGTGCCGGTCACGTCGGCGAACATCACCTATGTCGCGGTGGGCAGCGACGGCAAGCCGGTGCCGATCCGGGAATGAAAGCAGCCGGACACCTCTCATCGCGCGAGCGCAGGGAACGCCGCATCAGGGCATCGCTGCCCGGGCCGGATTCGGCGCGAGGCCGCCGGACGAGGGCGGCGTCGGCTCCTCGGCAATGCGGCTGAAACCGCTGCGTGATTCGATGTGTTTCACGTCAAACCAGCTCCATCGCATCGCCGCCGCCCGGCTTGAGAGCAAGGCGAAGTAACCGGTCTGGCGCAGGTCCGTCTCGTAGCGCGTCTCGTCGACCGGCGTGTGCTCCAGCAATTCGACGACGAACTTCTTCTTCAGTTTGGGCACAGACACGATCGTGATCTTCGGCTCGGGAATCAACGCCGGCTGGGTCGCGGCAGCTGCCATTCCCGGCCCGTCGGTCGCTGTGGCCGGCACGGGACGCCAGCCCTCCTGCGTCATCGCGAAGACCGCATCGACAAACTCCTGCGAACTGCCGACGCCGACAACGTTCCACGGTTCGAGCATCGGCTTGCCTTCGCGCAGGGCCGACATCATTCGCTGCTGATCGATGCGGGTCATTCGCGCGAAGGGGCCGGCATCGGTCGTCGGCTTGTCGTTGATGGACGCGGGGGTGAGCTTGTCCGGGAAGTGGCTTGCCGCGGCCTGCAAGCCGACTCGCAACGCCGCCGCGTACAACTGCTGCGCCACCGGCTCCATTTCGTCAAACGCCTTTTGCATCTGGACGTCGCGCTCGACCTGCGTCAGCACATCGTTCATCGCCGCGGGAACTTCGGACTCCTTCGCCTCGATCACGCGGAACAACCCAATGCGCTCCACGGCGGGAACAAACTTGCCGTCCGCAAACGCAAACGTATTCGCCGTCAGCGGTGCATCGGGCGACTGGAAAAGCTGAAGCGAGAGCACCAGCTCCGCGCCGGCCTCATGCTTATGGAACGGCGGCACCCGAAACGCATAGTCGCGGATCATCAGGCCGCTCTGCCCCTCGCCTCCCAGCACGAGGTTGCGCAGATCGGAATCGTTGCGAAGGTCGTCGGCCGACATCAACGGGGATTCAGCGTAGGTCAGCTTGATGTTCATCTCGCGCTCCACCTGCGCGACGATGTTTTTCATGTAATCCGGCGCGTCCACGCCGGCCGGAATCGGCTTGTAACCCGTCTGCGCATCGGTGCGCACGCCCTGCCACGGCCGGCTCAAAAGCGACGCAATCTTGCGCATCGCCTGATCGGCCGCCTGTTGCGCGTTGCGAGATTTCACATCGCGCTCCACGTCGGGCCGGGCCTCGCTGAAGGTCTTCTCCACCGTCACGCGCTTCGGCTCGGGCGGCGGGGTCCCCTCCGGCTGGGTCGTTGTGATCGGCGGAACGTCATAGGTCACTTTCTGATACTTTGTGCGATTGCTTTTCCAATAGGCGGTCAGCTCGTCCAGGCTCGGCGCGATCTGACCCGACAACGTGCTGATGTGCGCGACGACGTATTGCAGCTTCACGCGATGCGGATACTTGTAGCCGTAGCCGGTCGGGCTGTCGGCCGCGAGGTAGTCCTTGTTCTTCTCGAACTGCTGAACCAGCTCTTCGGCAGTGACCGGGATCGTGTCCTTGAAGAAGAGCTGGGCGTCGAGGGTGGCGATCCGCGCTTTGATCTTGTCTTCGGTCTCGCGAACCCAATGGCGCACTTCCGGTTCGGACGGCACCGACGCCATGTGAACATTCCCCGCGTGCTTGCGGATCATGATGTGATTGTGAACCGCACGGCGCAGCTCCGGCGGCGTGATGTTCTTCTGGGTGCGCAGCACGTCGAAGAGACTCTGCGTGAGGCCGCGCTGGGTCATCGACTGCTGCACCGCGTTGATCTCGTCTTCCACTTCCGAGTCAGAGACCACGACACCGGCGCGCTCGGCTTCCTTCAACAGGACAAACCAATGCTCGACGCTCATCTTGCCATCCGCGTCGTAGCGCCACTGCGCCCCGAGGGCGTCCAGCGCCGTCACGTCGCTCTGCGCCGGTCGCAAATCGAAATTGGTAATCTCTGTTCCAAAGGCCCGTGCGACGGGGATCGCTGTGTCCTGGGGCGACAGCAACTGGAACATGGCCTCGCTTCCGAGGAAGGCCAGCATTGCAAGCAAGACCACGCCGACCATGATCTTCTTGGTGTGCGCGCGAAGCCACTTCATCATGGGGTGCAACTCCTTAAGCCGCCGCTAGTTGGCAGGAAAACGGCAAAGCACGGCAGCATAACCGAACGGCAGGCTCAATCAAGCCGGGTCACCCCACGAAAAAGCTGCCACGCATCAAGTCGTCCGGTAAAAATGCCAAGACCCGCGGGGGATCGCGGGTCTTGACTCGTGGAGTGGGTAGTCCTTCTCCAGTGCGGAGAAGCGTAATAAGTTTGGTCCGTTTTAGGGCGCTTTGCAATGGGGGGTTGTCCCCATTTATTGGCCGATAGTGTCACGATTTGACGCTAACTGCCATCACTGCCGTACTTCGACTCGCGTTTGTCGCACCACCACGAGGTCAAACAGGAACTCGATGTCACCCGGAAGCAGCCGCACACAGCCCATCGACATTTCTTGTCCGATGCTCTCCGCGTCTACCGTACCGTGAATGCCGAAGCCGCGCTTTCCGACGGCCTCGCCGGAAAGACCCTCCAACGCGATCCAGCGGTTGCCGATCGGATTCTCCGGATCGCCAGCCGAGTAGTGGCGGTTGGTGACGGGATCGGTCCAGTCGGGGTTTTTCAGCTTGTCGCGCACGAGCCAGTCGCCCGTCGGGGTGGAGCCATCGGCCCCAAGACCAACGCGAATCGAGCGCACCAACGTGCTGCCCAGCATCACGTCCATTCGGAACTTGCTCTTGTGCACCACGGCGTGAAACGGCCCCCGAATGTACTTGAGACGCTGCCCCACCTGGAGCAAGTCGGGGTGCGCCATGCCGTTGATTCGGGCGATGACGTCCTCGGAGATGCGATTGCGCACGGCAATGGCGTTGAGCGTGTCGCCCGGTTCGACGGCATGCACACCGGTCAGCGGGTCACCGATGTTGGTCGCTCGGGAGAAGAGCAGCACGTCGGCGATGCGGCCCAACTCGCCACGGGCGAACTCCTCGTCGGCTTCGGACAAACCGTTCTTCAGCGCGAGCGAGAGCAGACCGCGCGCTCCCAGCAGATCGCCCTTGGCCATGACGGCGCGGGCTCGTTCCATCTCGGCCGCGCCGGGCGAATCGGGCAACTGAACCGTGACGCCGCCGTCGCGGCTTTCGCTGATCGAGAGCGGGCGATTGGCCCATGCGGCCGACGACGCCGCGCGAACTTCCTGCGAATCGGCGCTGCTTCCGGTCGCGGGCTTTTCTTCGCCGGGAGTGGGAATCTGTCCGTTGGAGACCAGCGAGCCGGTTTGCATCGGCGCGGGCTGCGCGGGTCGTGTCGCGCGAAGGGAGACCATGTGCGAACCGGTGTCGGAATCGGATTCACCGGTTGCGGCGTCCTGCCCTTGCGCGACCTGCTCGGCCGGACTATTGCCCGAGTCGGTGGCGCGCCATGCGTACAGGCCCCAAATGCTGGCGGCAACAACGACGGCGGCGGCGACGGGCCAGAAACTGCTGCTGCGACTGCGAGAACTGAATGACACGTGGAGTACTCCGATGGGGGCGGATGGTTGTGATTGCTTCGATGCGTTGGTCCCGATACGAATGCCAAGAGGCAAACAAGAATCCGCTCCTCGCCACGGCGAGTCAACGACCTGATGGTCGCGGATCGGATCGGTCGCGGCGTTGCGTGATCTCGCGACGCCGGGCGGTAGACTAGCCGATGCAGCCGCCGGATCAATGGATCGCCGGTAAGATTACGACGGAGGCTGTGAAAAGTTCGGGAGTCCCGATCCGGCAATTTGCGTTGCGCCACGGCGCGAACGGCTCTACGAAGACCCGCAATTGAGAATCTCCGGAGTATCAGGATTGTGAATCGCTCGCTGTTGTATCGACGGGCTGGGTCGTTGGCTGGGAAGTCGCCGCGCGAAGTGAATGCAGTACTTCGGGAGTGCAGAACATCTTAGTCTCACGATCAAAGACCAGTTTATCGATGTTAGCCTTTAGCCAGTCACGAGAGGCAAGCGGACTTCGATCCTCCCACGCCGACTCTGGAACGATCTGCTCGATTGTTCTCAATGCTCGAGTTCTGAAGTCGGGAAGCTCTGTCAGGACCAACAGGGCATGTAATGCGTTTCGATCCCCGATGGTCAGTTGATCACGAAGCCCATCATCCAATTTCACCTTCAATCTGAATCCTGCGGCTTCGGCAGTCCGATCCGGAGGCACGATGACGATGCGCATGAGTACGACAATGGACAAACAAATGAGAATGATCCACAACAACGCTCGATTGGAGAGTTTGCGGTCCAGAATACTCGCGCCGTTTGAATCACCCATCGCACTACCGGGCCCACTCATAGCTTCATTTGCGTAAGTTGTGATACAAGTGATTCTACCCGCTTCCGGTCGGGCGCATTTTGCCAGTCGCCATCCTTTTTCAGAAAGCTGCCGACAATGATCGCGTGGGCGTGCGGGGCGAAAGCGGCGAGGTTGTCGGGCGTCACGCCGGAGCCGACCAGCACGGGCACGCCGACCGCCTTTCGCACAGCGGCAACGTCCTTCGGATCGGCGGGGCTTCCGGTGGCCGTACCGGTCACGATGACGCCGTCGGCCCCGAAGAATTCCGCGGCGCGGGCCGTTTCGGCGAGATCGACATCAGCCGTGATGGCATGGGCCGAGTGCTTCTTCTTGATGTCGGCGAGGATGGCGATGCCGGTCGCGCCGATCGCGCGACGGTATCGAAGCAGCGGTCCCGCGTCTGCCTGGGCCATCAGCCCCTCGTCAGCCACGTGCGCGAAGACAAACCCCTCGGCCCGGATGAACTGGCAACCGGCGGCTTGCGCGACAGCAATCGCCGCCTGATTTGCCCCCGCCAATACCTGCACGCCGAGCGGCAGCTTCGTTGCCGCGCGAACGGCGGAGCAAACAGCCGTCATCCCCGCGACGATCTCTGGGCCGACCGCGCGATTCAGATACGGCAGGTCGTGCATGTTCTCCAGCAGGATGGCATCGACGCCGGCGTCGGTGAGCAGCTTCGCCTCTTCGACGGCCTGCGCGGCGAGTTGAGCGACGGATTTTTCGCCTCGCGGCGTGCCGGGCAACGCACCGACGTGGATCATCGCGATCAGCGCGGGGCGGCGCGAAGTGAGGAAGCCCATTCCTGAATGCGTTGTCGAAGGTGTCGCCATTATGGCATCAGTACCGAGAGAAACGCCGCGATGTCCCCGCCGTCGCGCTGCGTGTCGCCGCTCACATCGGCCTGCGACGTTGGGCAGCCGGGGAACTGGGCCGCGTACTCGGCCGGGTCCAGCAGCGCCAGGACCAAGGCGGGGACATCGTCAAGGTCGGCGATGCCGTCGCAGTTCACGTCGCCGGGGCGATGCGGCACGAGCAGATTCCATGCCCTCGACTCGGTCATCCATGTCTGCCGCGCGGTTTCGTTTCGCACCAGCGTCGTCGTGTCCTTTACGGTTGCTTGCAACGTGTGCGCCCCGGCCGGCAGCGGCACGGTTGTCAGATCGAGCGTCTCGCCCGTCGCTCCGGGCAGCACGTTGCCGTCCAGCTTCCACGTGATCGCCAGCGGATTGCCGACAGGATCGACCGGGTCCACAAACACGGTCTCGCTTCCGTTGAGCGTGCCGACGGTCGGTGTCGCGTCGTCAATCGGCCGCACGAGTTTGTAAATCTCGATGATCAGCGCCTCGACCGACGGATGATTGAACGGCCGACCGAGGGCGCGCATTTTGGAGTTGTTCGACGGGCGGTAAATGCCGGTGACGCTGTACATGCCGCCCTCGAAGGTGTCGCACAGGCCGTCGAAGGCGGGATTGTTCGTGCCGAGCCAGGCGGCCCACTTCGTGCCGGCGGTGGCCATGGCGGCGGCATTGAGCTTAGACACATTGATGGCACTCGGTTCGGCGCCGGTGTAGTTCGTCGGGCCGCCGTAGGTGTACTCGTCGGCGAGGTTGCCGAGGCTGTGGCCGAATTCGTGGATGGCGATTTCGGGAGCGGAGAGGTTGCCCCCCGAGGAGGTGGCGAGGTCCGACGCCGTGTAGCCCGCGCCGCCGTATTTGGTGGAGTTCGCGAGCGCGAGGACGAGATCGACATCGGGCGCGGCCGACGCGGCGTTGTAGGCCTTGTTCACGTTGACGCAGAGCAGGCGCTCGGTGCCGCCGCACCAGAAAGCCATGTCCAGGGCGGTGTTCTTGAGGATTCCCTGCGTCGGGTCGTTATCGACGCCTGACTCAATGGAGAAGACCTCGACCTCGTGAATGAGAAAGAGCGGGGCGTAGGTCGCGAAGGGCTGCTGGGCGAACATCGTGGACATGGCGAAAGCCGCGTTTGCATGAAACGTGCCCTGCTGCGCCGCGGTGTAGCCGTCGCCAACGATGACGATGTCGATGCGATTGTCAGGCCCGCCGCGCAGCTCGGGCGAGCCGGATTTGATGGCCCAGCCGGGCTTTTCGAAAGGCAGTTCGAGCATGCCGCCGGCGAGGTTGCCGTTTTCGTCGAGGGAGTCGTAATAGATGATCTCGGTCTGCGGCCGGGGTGGGTCGTCGGCGCGCAAGGTTGCAGGAAGCACGACCGCTCCGATGGCTACGCACAGGCAGAAGAGTTGTCGATGATGCATCAGAGTGATCCTGGCTCGCTCCTCCTCCCTCAAATCGGAGCGCGACGCATTCATCATTGTAACAAATCGCAGCCGGAAGTGCCCGCGACGGCATCACGCGCGCGAGGACGGTTCCGCTTCGGGCGTTTCCGGCGCCGGACGGAGCGATGATTCCAGCGGCGACATGTCCAGCGCCGGCGCGTCGGCCCGGGCCGCCCCCAAGTCGCGCAGCTTTGCAGCGGACGGGAGCGTGCGAGAGGACCAACTGCCGACGGCCTTGTTGTACGCGTCGGTCGCGCCCTCGAGGCCGCGGCGGATTTTTTCCAGGTGATCGACAAATGTAATAAGCCGGTCGTACAGCTCGCGGCCGGCGTCGGCGATGCGCTGGGCGTTTTCGGCGACGCGCTGCTGCTGCCAACCGTGGCGCACGGCGAGCAGGAGCGCGATGAGCGTGCTCGGGCTGGTGAGGACGACCTTTTGATCGACGCCGTCGATGAGCAGGTCGGGGTCGTGCTCCAGCGCGGCGGAGAAGAACGCCTCACCGGGAATGAACATGACGACGAATTCGATCGTGCCGGAGATGCCGGCGGCGTAGTCCTTCGCGGCGAGGGCCTTGAGGGTCCCGCGGACCGTGGCCGCATATTTCTCCATGTGTCGCTTTCGACCGGCTTCGTCGGTCGCGGCTATCGCGTCAAGATAGGCCGTCGTGTTCACCTTCGAGTCGATGGCGATGACGCGGTTGTTCGGCAGACGCACGATCAGGTCGGGCCGCTGGCCGCCGGCCGTGGTCGCCTGCACCTCGAAATCGCAGTGCGGCGAGAGACCGGTGATTTCGACGATGCGCTGGAGCGTGATTTCGCCCCACTTTCCCTTCGCGCCCGGCTGCCGCAGCGCGGCGACGAGTTCCTGCGCCTCCTTGCCGAGCTTCTGGCTGCTCTGATCCAACGTGGTCAGCTTTTCAGACAACCCGCCATATGCTTCCTGACGCGCCTTCTCCAGCGATTTGATCTGTTCCTCGTAGCGCAGCAACTGCTCGCGAAGCGGTTTGAGCCGCTCACCGGCAAGCGTCACGAACTGCTCGTTGTTGCTCTGCAGCGCCTTGGCGGCCAGCGCGCCGAACGTCTCACGCAGCTTCTTGTCCATCTCCTCAATCTGGCGGCGTTGCTCGGCGAAGAACTCGCGCGCGGATTCGAGCTTCGTCTGCGCCTGCGTCGCCGCGTCGCGCTGTTGCTCGGCGACGGCGCGCGCGTCATTTAACTCGCGCTTCAACTCCGCCTCGCGCGCGGCGGTTTGTGCCCGCAGTTCATTCAACGTCGCGTTCAGCGCGGCGGCCTCGGCCCCCGGCGTCGCGCGGAAGAATCGCCACGCAGCCAGCGCGCCGAGCGCAGCGCCGACCATCAAACCGATGAGTAACGAACCCCAATGCGGCATGACGACAGTTTACGCGGAATTGCCGGCGGCGGCATGATATTGTGATTTCTGACGCCGGAAGCGCTTGCCCTTCGATCCGTGCCGCGACCATAAGGGAGCGGGTTCGGGATTGAGACAGTGGTGCGTCGAGGACGCACCCTACGGGTTTGCCCCTTCGCCGGCTGCGCCCATTCCCCATCGCCGCATGCCCGGCTCGTCCCTCACGCCGAGCGCATCGGCCACGCGATTGATGTAATTGAAATAGCTTGTCACCTGCACGGCGTCGTGGATGTCGCGATCAGTCCAGCCGACGGCCCGCAGCGCCGCGATGTCTGGCTCGGTGCAATCCGCCGGGCGAAGTGTCAGCTTCTCGGCATGATCGAGCAAGGCTCGCACCGCAGGAGTCAGTGCCAGCGCTCGCCAGTCATCCACGGCCTGGTGCACGAATGCATCCAGCCGCGCATCGGCGTCACTTGGCGCTCCCTGACGGTCGCGGCTCTGATTGGGCGCGCGGCTCGGACTCGCATCGCCGTCTGGTTCGGCGCGAAGGGGCGCCGCCGTCCCCGTGAGCGACTCCCAATCCCGTTCGATCTCAACACGGAGATCGTTCGCGTGCGCCTGTGTTCAGTAGAAGCATTGATTGGCCCGGCTCACGACGACGGCGATGAACTCGCGCAGCGCCCGCGACAGGCCCGACGGCCCGAACATCAGCGTGCGATACATCGCCATCGAATCGCGCAGCGCGTCGGGATTGAGGCTCATGACGCGCAGGATGTTGTGCACGCGCCCGGCGCGCTGAATCGCGGCGTCGTACATGGCCTTGAGCGGCCCGGTGGCGGCGGCATCGGGGATTTCGTGAATCCAACTCATGAAACTAGCCGAGTTTCGTTTTCAGCCACGCCGCCGTAGCCGCAATCGCGTCGCCGATTTTGCCCGCGTCCGGGCCGCCGCCCTGGGCGAGGTCGGGCTTGCCGCCGCCCTTGCCGCCGACGAGCGGCGCGATCTCCTTGATGAGGTCGCCTGCCTTAATCCCGCGCGCGACCACGTCGGCCGTCATCGCCGCAAGCAGCACGGCCTTGCCGTCGTTCTCGGCGGCCAGCAGGATGGCGGCGCTGCCCGCGCGGGAGCGAAGCGAGTCACAGGCGCCGCGGAGCTGTTCCACGCCGGCGCTGCCCAGTTCGCCGCAGATGAGTGCCACGCCGTTGACACGCTCCGCGGCGGCGAGCAGTTCGTCGGCCCGGGCGATCACGTCGGCCGCTCCCGCCTTGGACTGCTCTTTCTTCTGCTTCTTCGCAAGTTCCTGTAACTCGGCGAGCTTGGCGCGCAGATGATGCCGCGCCAGCACGGGCAATTCGGTTGTTGCAAGTCGCGCGTTCAGGTCGGCCACGAGCTGTTCCGATGTCGGAGGCGGCACTTGTGTTTGAGCGGCCGCGCGGGCTGAAGCCCGCGGCTCGTTGGACGGCTCGTTGGGCGATTCATTGCGCGCGGCGGTGAGCGCTGCGTCCAATTCGCGCGATAGCTGATCGGCCGCCTGCTGCGCCGCGACGGCTTTCTCACCCGTCACGCCGACGACGCGACGAATGCCCTTGGCGACGGCTGACTCCTCAACGAGTACGAACGCACGGTCGGCGCGGGAGCCGTTGGGAAGTTGCGCAATCTCGCCGGTGCGCTTCACGTGCGTGCCGCCGCAGAACTCGACGGAGTACTTCCGCCATTCCGGATTGCCGGGCGAGCCGAGCAGCGAGCCGGCGCCGGACCACTCGCTCTTGTCGCGAGCGCGCTTCGCGTCCTCGTCGGTGACGGGCACGCCGATGGAAACGACGCGGACCTGATCGGGATATTTTTCGCCGAAGACGGCGCGGAGGCCGTTGATCTTCATCGCGCTCTTCTGATCGACCGGCACGTTGTCGTTGGTGAAGACGGGCAGGTCGCGGGCGATCTGCTCGTTCGTCAGTTGCTCGATGCGGGCCAGCTCGTCCTCTGTGATGGCCGCGTGATGCGACAGATCGAACCGCGTCTTGTCGGGATCGACGAGCGAGCCTTTCTGCTGCACGTGCTCGCCCAGCACCTCGCGCAACGCCCAGTTCATGAGGTGCGTGGCGGTGTGATTGCGCGTGATGGTTTCACGAAACGAGTCAACTTCGATCGATGCTTCGTCGCCAATTGAAACGTTTCCTCGTAGAACCTTTCCGATATGAATGACAATGTCATTTAGCCGTTTCGTTTCCTCGAAACGAAACTCGCCGTTTGCAGTTCTGATCATACCGCTATCACCGACCTGCCCACCCTGCTCTCCATACGCACAGGTGGATGCGACGACGATGCCTACTGCACAGCCCGTTGGAGCAGGGCCGGAACCGTGCCATCGGGCCTCATGTGAGTACGCGATCACTTTCGACCGAACCGAACGCGACGTGAACTTCGGTGTGTCGTCCGTGGCGCGCGGCGCGCCCTCAATGCCTAACGGCATCGCCGCTTCAGACTTGCCCGCACCCCGTGCCTTCTCCCGCGCCTCCTCCATCAACCGCTCATATTCGCCAATATTCACCGTCATGCCGCGCTCTTCGGCCATCAACTCCGTCAAATCGATGGGGAATCCGTAGGTGTCGTGCAGCTTGAAGGCGTCTTCGCCGCTGATGCGGCCGTGGTGATGCTGCGCCGCGTACTTGGCGGCTTCGTCGAACAGCGCAATGCCGCGGTCGAGCGTCTTGATGAATGATGCCTCTTCGTCGCGGATGATCGCGGCGACGTGATCCACATTCTTCCCGCCGTGGGCGCTGCGCAGTTCGGGGAACGCCTCGCCCATCGCGTCGGCGACGGCGGGAATCAGCTCGCACAGGAAAGGCTTGCTCGTGCCGAGGTATTGTCGCCCGTAGCGCACCGCGCGGCGCAGAATGCGCCGCAGGACATACCCGCGGCCTTCGTTGCTCGGCGACGCGCCGTCCGTGATGGCGAAGGTGAGCGTGCGCAGGTGATCGGCGACGACGCGGTAGGCCACGTCTTTGAAGACCTGGGGCTTGAGGTTTGAGTCCTGTGTTCCGCTCTCGAGCAACCCCGTATACGCCGCCGCGCCGGTGACGCGCTGGATGGCGGCGAAGATCGGCGTGAAGACATCGGTGTCGTAATTGCTGACCTGGCCCAGTCGGCCGGTTTCGGTTCCACGGATGACGGAACAGATGCGCTCGAAACCCATGCCGGTGTCGACGTGCTTGGCGGGCAGGGGCGAGAGCTTTCCGTCCGGGCCGCGGTTGAACTGAATAAAGACAAGATTCCAGATTTCCATCACGCGCGCGTCGCCGGCGTTGACCAGCTTGCCGCCGCTCTTGTCGGGCGTGAGGTCGATGTGAACCTCGCTGCACGGCCCGCAGGGGCCGGTGTCGCCCATCTCCCAGAAGTTGTCCTTCTTGTTGCCGGGGTGGACGCGCTCGGGAGGCAGAATCTTCAGCCACAAATCGCGCGCTTCGTTGTCCGGCTCCAGACCCTCGCTCGCGTCACCCTCGAAATACGTCGCGTGCAGGCGGCCGGGATCAATGCCCCAAACGTTGGTGAGCAAATCCCACGCCCACTCGATGGCCTCTTTCTTGAAGTAATCGCCGAAGGACCAGTTGCCGAGCATCTCGAAGAACGTGTGGTGATAGGTGTCGTGGCCGACGTCGTCGAGATCGTTGTGTTTGCCGCCGGCGCGGATGCACTTCTGGGTGTTCGCGGCGCGGGAGGCCATGCCGGGCGTCGCGCCGGGCCATTTGTCGACGTCCGGCGCGCGCTGGCCGAGGAAGATCGGCTTGAACTGGTTCATGCCGGCGTTGGTGAACATCAGCGTCGGGTCGTCATGCGGGACGACCGGGCTGCTGGGGACGAAAGTATGGCCGCAGCGCCGGACGAAATACTCAATGAATTCGCGGCGAATCTGGGCGGCGGATCGGGGTGTGTTCATCCCGATATGGTAAGAGCGGATGCGAAACCGGTGAAGCGGACCGGGCCGAATCAGCCGCAGGCCGCGACGGCGTGCTCGGCAGTCGTCACGCGATTGCGACCCGCCTGTTTGGATGCGTAGAGCGCTTCGTCGGCCCGGTGCAGAATGTCGTCCACGGCCTCGCGCCCTTCGCGCTGGGCGACGCCGAGGCTGACGGTGACGTTGAGCTTGGCCTCGCCGACTTCAAAGACAGCGTCGGCGATATCGCGGCGAATCTTCTCGGCACAGGCCAGCGCGCCCTCGATCGGCGTGAACGGGCAAATGATGAGAAACTCCTCGCCGCCGATCCGGCAGACGGCGTCCGTCACGCGCACGCAGCGCTGGACGATTTCGGTCACATTTCGAAGCACGTAATCGCCCGCGGCGTGTCCGTGCCGGTCGTTGAACTTCTTGAAGTAGTCAATGTCGAGCAGGACGCAACTGAACAATTGCCCGTACCGATCGCCGGCGTGAGTCAGGGACTTAAGCCGGGACATCGCCTCGCGCCGGTTGTAGGCGCCGGTCAGCTCGTCGGTGACGGCCATGACCTGGAGCTTCTTGTTGGCCTCGGCGAGTTTCTCGTTGGCGATGGTCATCTCGGCGCTAAGGCGGCAGATTTCAAGCTGGCGTCGCGCGATGCCCTGGTCGAGGCTGACCATTCGATCCGCCGAGCGCATCCACGACAGGAGCGTTTGCTTATCGACGGGTTTGGCGATGAATCCGTCAGCCCCGGCATCAAACGCCTGAATCAGTGTCTGGGAATCTGATTGCGCCGTCAGGACGATGACGTAAGCAAAGCCGACGCCCTCGTGGGAGCGCAGCGTGCGGCAGAAGTCCAGCCCGTTCAGCCCGGGCATGTTCAGGTCGGTGAGCACGATCTTCGGCTCGTCGCTGAACATCCGCGCCATGGCCTCATCGGTCGTGGTCGCGCGAAGTACTTCGTAACCCTGTGTGGAAAGATAACGCTCGATCAGATCGAGCGCAGCGACATCGTCATCGACAATCAGGACCCGCGTGCCCACCGAGCCACCCTCCTCCTCTAGTCCGACGTTGCGCGCGCTTTGGCGCACAAGTCGGCCAGTCGATTCAATGAAGCCTGCATATCGGCATCGCTCCCGCGCGATTTCACAATCGATTCCAGCACCTTGGCCGCGTCGGTGATCTGCGGGAAACCATAGCCCCCCGCCGACCCCTTGAGCTGGTGCGACAGGCGCGCCATGGCGAGATAGTCGCGCTCCGCGTGCGCGGCCTGCAACGCCGTCACCCGTTTGGGCAGCTCCTGAACAAACAACTCGACCAGATCGCGCAGATCCAGGTCGGATTCCAACTCGCTCACGAGAATGTCGGATCGTGTCTGCGTCATGTTGCTCCACTCCCGCCGGCGCTGCACACGGCACACGGCAGGCCGCCTGCGGCGCGCTTCATCGTCCGGCGGCTTGCCCCATCACTATCGACGATCCATGCCGAGCGATTCAGTAGCGGGCGAGGCCATGCGGGGGTAATTGACAGGTCCGAGTTGCGTTCGTAAAAACGCGCGATATGTGGTGGAAGGCGCTCGTGGTTATGGGGATGCTTGCAGGCGGCGGTGTGTCGTTGGGCACAGTGTTCTCCGTGCGGGCGCGTCGCGCGCGTTATCGGTCAGCGATTCAAGCCTGGCGCGCGGCGCCGCCGGACCGGCGCGCCGAAGCACTGGAGCCATTCGCAACCGGGCCGGACCGAGCGGCGGCGTGGTTTCTACTCGGCGCGGAGAGGTTGCGGACCGGCGACATGGCCGACGCTGCGAAGAAATTCGGCATGGCTCATCATTCCGACTGGGAACTGGAGTCGGCCGCCCTGCTGACATTCACCTGTCTCAAGTCGCGCGATGAGGACGGCGAGGCATTCCTGCGACACCTGTCAACGACATGGACCGAAATGAGACGACCGGCGCTGGGCGCGCGCGAGGCCGAGCAGCTCGTGCTGGATAGCCTGGCGGAGGACGGCGACGAGTCGGCGCGGTTATCCATGCTTGGCCTCGTCGCATGGCGCGTCGGGCCGCCGGGCGCACGAGAGGCGTTGTCGCGGATCGCGGCGGGCGATGCGGTAGCAGCGCACTGGGCGGCAGATTTCATCGCGACTTGAGTTGATTGGATCGCTTCAATCACGCATCGACTTGATCGGAGCCGAGGCACGTCGCACCGGTAAAACGGGGGCCAACGCCCGTTCTCCAGTTCGGCACGAGCCGGCTCTGAATTGCGCGACGAGTACGCCGGTTGCTATGGAATCAGTGCGGCGATGAAGTGCGGGATGTCCTGCCCGTCGGCGAACGTATCCCCGTTGAAGTCGGCGTTGGCAATCGGGCAATCGGGGTGGGCCGCGCCGTACGCAACCGGATCAATCAGCGCCTGCACGAACGGGCCGACGTCGTCGAGTGTGACGGTGCAACTGCAATCAAGATCGCCCTTCGTTTCGCGCGGGGCGATCGCCACATACACGCCGCTGCCCCATTCGATCTGATCGTTGTCGGGCGGGGCAAGGCCGGCATTGAAGATCACGTCGCCGCATTCGTTGATCGAGACGCCGCCGCCGAACACAGGATCGGACGCGTTGTTCTGATCGACTCGCGCAGGGCCGAGGTCCGACGGCAGTATGTCGTGCTCGCGCACCACGCGCCGCAGCGTCGTGCCGTCGCCAACCCAGATTGCCCGGAAGCCGCCCTCAAACGCGCGAAACGCGACCCAGCCCTGTTCGTTCACCGCCGGGGCAAAGAACTCGATGTTCGTCGCCGCGCTGGTCGCCGTGTGCGCGATCTCGATGGTCGTCGCGCCGTCGGACAGATACACGCCTCGCCCGCCGGCAAACAGGTTGGCGATGAACGCCACGCGGCCGTCATTCGTCAGCGCGACGGAATTGTCAAACGCCGAAAACGGCGACGCCGGATTGGAATCGCGATCCTCGGCGATTAAGACGCTGGTCGAATCGGCGTTGAAGATGCGAATCTGATCGGGCTGGGAGTTTCCGACCTGGCCCGGCGGGCCGAGTCGCAGCTTGCCGGCGATCTGCCGCTGATTGTTGAATGCCGGCGTGAACACAAACGAGTACGGACTCTCCGGCAGCACGCCGTTGTCGGCGACGTGCAGCGCGGCCGACGGCGCGGGCGTCGGCGTGTACGAATACCACGCCTGCCCCGTGCCGGAAAACGTCACGCGATAGCCGATCTGGTTCGCGTCATTCAGCGTCGGGCTGGACCAGTTGCTCGCCCCGATCGGCAGCGTCGTCTGGCGCACGGCCGTCATCGTCGAATGCGTGTAGACCCAGAGGCCGTTTTGCGCGGAGAAGGTCTGCTCCCACGCGACGCGCTCGTTGTTGTTCAGCGTCGCGCCGCTGACAAAGGCATCGTCAGCCGCCATGTGCACGATGCTGCCCGCGCCGTTTCCGCCGAACCAGATGCCTTTCTTGAGATCATTCGGCGGCGGCAGGACGGAGAGGTGAAACGCAACGCGGCCGGCATCGCTGATCTGCGGCGTGTTGTTGGCGAAGAACGCGCCGTTGGGCAGGTTGAACGCGCCGGAGAAATTCGCGCGGGCCTGCAATTGATACTGCGTGTAAAGCGGCACGCCCCCGTGCGCAACCGGTGCGACGAATGCCGCGATGAGACCGGCGAACAAGCCGGCGCGGAGCATCCACGCGGGCGTTTCCTGGGCGAATCGGCGATGCATGGCAATCCCCTTTTGGGCGGGTCAACCTTCGCATAATGTACCACGGATCGAGCCGCCGATTCAACCCGCGCGAGATTCGCTCGCGCCGAACTTCGCGGCCATTCCGCGTGGATTCCCTCATGATTCAGGCCGACGATGCGATGCCGTTCGTCATCCTCGCGTACGGCCGTTTCGCGCCGGAGCGGTTGCATCTTGCGCTCGAAACCACGCCGCGCGAGTCGTCGCCCGAGATCGACGCCGCCATCGCCGCGACGTGGGACGAGCAGCTCCGCGCTGCGCAGGCTGCCGGGCGCGTCCTGTTCAACGGCGACATGCTCCGCTACATCGCGCACGAACAAACCACGACGCCCGATGGCGACGCGCTCACGCTGCGCGTCGGCCCGACGAACTACCGAGACTTTGTCGGCACCAATCTCTTCAACCGCCACCGCGTCGACGAATTCGGCTGGCATCGTTTCTCCAACCCCATCGGCACGACCGCCACCATTCTCACGACCGACGGCTTCATTTGTTACGGCCGCCGCTCGAGGCGCGTCTCCTATCACGCCAACCACGTCCATACCTTCGGCGGCGCGCTGGAGGCCTGCGACGCCGGGCCAAATGGCCGCGTTGATGCGTTCGCATCAGTGCTGCGTGAGTTGCACGAGGAATTGGCGTTAGAACGCTCGGACATCCGCGAGATCGTCTGCGCCGGGTTGATCCGCGATCGGGAGATTCATCAACCCGAGATGCTGTTTGAGGCGCGGGTCGCGCTGACGGCCGATGAACTGACGGCGCGCTGGCAAACCGCCGAGTCGCGCGACGAACACGAGGCGATCGTGCGCCTGCGCGATGACCCCGGCGCGATTGCGCCGTTCCTGGCGACCTGCGGCCCCATCGCTCCGGTGGCGGTTGGGGCGTTGATGTTGTACGGCCGCGGCCGGGGGTGGGTCGCCTGATCCTTGCCCCGAGCGCGGGCGGATGGACACCGAGGAGGTCGAAATGTTGAATAGCGAATGACGAAAGGAAACTGGCGGCGGACAACGCGTTCGATGCAGGACTTCGCTATTCGCAATTCGCTATTCGCAATTACAATTAGACCAACTCCTACGCGAGACCGCGTCGGGCATAATTGAAAGGCAGGCCACATGCTTCCCTCCATGAATGACCTCTTCAACGCCTTCGGCTACACGTTGAGCCTGCCCGAGCGGCTGGTGCGCTCCGTCGCCGCGGCCCTGGGCGGCACGACGAAACTCGTGACCGACATCGTCATCCCCGAGCCGCTGCGCAAGTCCAGCACCTACACGGCCATCATGGGCAACACGCAGCGCTTTCTCATCGAGAAAGTCGCACAGGTGCAGGGCGCGTATGCCAGCGAGGCCGCCGAGGCCCTGCCCGAGGACTTCGTCCCGCGCAAGGTCGCCGGCAACGTCGTTGACGCCGTCGGCATTTTTTCGCTGCACCTTTCGCCGTTGTGGGTCTTCGCCATCGCCACCGACGTGGCCAGCGGCTCGAAGGAATACCTCGGCCGCCTTACCGCCGAGCTGAAGGCCAACAAAGTCATCCCCGAAGACGCCGACATCAAAAAGCTCGACGACCTGCTGGATTCCATGAGCCAAGCCGGATCGGAGTCGGCCAAGGTCTTCGACGCCCCGCCGCTGGACGTGAAGGCCGTGCGCGAGCTGCGCGACCGGATCACCGGAGGCTATACGAACGTCTTCAAGAACGCGGCGAACCTGATGCCGCGCATCGATGACCTGTGGAATCAGATGGAGGCGCTCGCCAAGCGCGACGGCGTGGCGGTCGACACCATCGTCGGCCTCATGACCATCGACCTCGGCAAGCAGGCCGGCCGGGCGATCGACGCGGCCTTTGCCGTCGGCGCCGTGACGACCGATCTGCTAAGCGAAAAAATCCTCGCATCCTACGGGCAGACAATTGATCAGATTCAGCGCGAGGGCGCGCTCACGGTCCTGGAGCGCTCGGCCAAGCCGTTCGTCGATGCCATCGGCGCGCACCTAAGCGGCAAGACCGACACCTGGACGGAATGGGCGCTGAAGAAGATGTGGCCGTGGGGGGAAGCGAAACCGTAGGGCGATTCCTCGCCCCATTCACTCCCGCGTAGGGTGCGTCCTCGACGCACCAATCCGGCGCAGGTGGGCGTGTTCGGCGTTTCGCCGTCTCTACCACCCGACCATGTTGTACCCGGCATCCACATAGTGAATTTCGCCGGTCACGCCGCTCGATAGATCGCTGCACAGATACAGGCCGGACTTGCCGACCTCATCCGACGTGATGTTCCGCCGCAGGGGCGTCTTGGTGGGGTAATGCTCGAGAATCTGGTCGAACCCGCTGATGCCCGATGAACTCAACGTGCGGCACGGGCCGGCCGAGATCGCGTTCACGCGCACCCGGCGCAGATCACCAAGGTCGGCCGACAGGTATCGCACCGTGCTCTCCAGCGCGGCCTTGCAGACGCCCATGACGTTGTAGCCGGGCACAAATCGCACCGCGCCGAGGTAGCTCAAGGTGAGCACGCTCGCGCCCTCCCGCAGCATGTTGTAGGCCTTCTGGCAGACGCCGATCAGCGAGTAAACGCTGATGTCCATGGCCTGCTTGAAGTCCTCGCGGCGGGTCTCCCAGAAGCGGTTGGTCAGGCAATCGCGATTGGCGAAAGCCACGGCATGCACGATGAAGTCGATCTGGTCGTACGTGTCGCGCACGCGGTTCATGAAGGATTCGATGTCTTCGTCCTTCGACACGTCGCACGGGGCGATGACCTTCGCCCCAATCGGCTCAACGAGCTTGCGCACGCGGCGCTCCATCTTCTCGCCCGGAAGATGGTTAAACGCCATCTCGGCGCCCTCTTTGTGCAACTGCTCGGCGATGTACCAGGCGAGGCTGTAATCGTTCGCCACGCCGAACACGACGCCCTTCTTACCCGACATCAAACCCATGACGCGTTCCTCACCTGCCGCCCCGGACGGCCGACCGCCGCGGCTTTTCTCCGCGGGGAATGAATCCCGCTACTTTAGGCCCGCCGGCGCGGGCTGTCCAGTTGAGGCCCGCTCCAGCGGCGGATGCATTTCGCCCCGGCGAATAGGCTAATTGGTTGTCATCGCATAACATACGGCCGTCGGCGGGTTGCGACCGCCCCGGCCGGCATCCAGGCATGACACCCACGCGAATCCTCGTTTTTGTTCCCAACTGGGTCGGCGATGTCGTCATGGCGACGGCCGCCATGCAGGCCCTTCGCCGGCGCTACCCCGATGCGCGAATCGCGCACCTGATGCGCCCGTATGTGGGCGATGTGCTGGCCGGCGCGGGGTTGGCGGACGAGTTCATCCCCTGGCCCGACGGGGGAATCGGGAGCCTGCTGGGGCTGGCGGCGCGATTGAAGCGGGAGCGTTTTGATCTCGCGGTCCTGTTCACCAATTCCTTTCGCTCGGCGCTGCTGGCGCGGCTGGCGCGCGTGACACATCGGATTGGATACGCGCGGGATGGCCGCGGCTGGCTGCTGACTCATCGGTTGCACGCGCCGCGCGCGGAGGGAAAGTTCACGCCGATTCCCGCATTGGACTACTACAACGCACTGGCGGTCGCGGCGGGCTGCCCGTCGCCGGGCGACCAGCTCATACTGGCGACGACGCCGGAAGATGAAGCGGCCATTGATCAACGGATCGGTGCGCGAAAGGCGGGCGATGCGCCGCTCGTGGTGTTCAACCCCGGCGCGAATTACGGATCGGCCAAGTGCTGGCCGGCGGAGAAGTACGCGGCGCTGGCGGATCGGCTAGTGCGGGAGCGCGGCGCGCGCGTGGTGGCGTCGCTCGGGCCGAAGGAGCGAGCAATCGCCGAGCGGCTGGCAACGGCGACGCAGAATGTTGAAATATGTATTGATCCGCCGCTGGGGCTGGGGCCGCTCAAGGCGCTGGTGCGGCGGTGCGATCTGCTGGTGACGAACGACACGGGGCCGCGCCACTTCGCGGCGGCGTTCGGCGTGCCGGTGGTGACGGTGTTCGGATCGAGCGACCCGGCGTGGACCGACACACGCTTTGCCCGCGAGCGGAATGTGATGCTCAAGCTGGATTGCCAGCCCTGCATGAAGCGAACCTGCCCGCTGGGGCATCACAATTGCATGAACCAGTTGGAGCCGGATCGGGTGTACGATGCGGCGGCGATGTTATTGGGTGAAGGCACAAAGGCTGGGAGGCACGAGGGCACGAAGATAGCAGGACCGTAGGATGGGCGTTGCCCGCCATTTGCCCGGCTTGGTGGCGAGCGAGGCGCTGCGACGGCACGCTTCGACTTCTTGAGGTTTCGACTTTTTGACGTTTTGATGTTTCGGCGTTTTACATGCTCCACACCGACACGATTCACATCGATCCGCCGTTTCGTGAGCGACTGGCCGCGGCGAGGCTGGACAGCGTGCAGGCGGTGCTGGAGCGGCTCGGCGATCATCTCGCCGCGTGGAGCCGCACAAGCGACACGATCCGCTGCACGCTGGACGACGGTGCATCGCTCTATGTGAAGCGCTACCACTACCCGCGGTGGAAGCAGCGGATTCGCGGGTTCTTCCGCGGTACGTTCTGCAAAGCGAGCCGCGCCCGTAACGAGTTTCACACGCTGACGCTGATGCGCGACCTGGGCATTCAGGCAATTCGCCCGGTGGCCTATGGCGAGCGGCGGACGGCCCACTTCCTGCGAAGCTGCTTTCTCATCACCGAGGCCGTGCCGGATGCCATAAGCCTGTCATCGTTCATCCGTCGATACAGCGATTTCCCCGAGTCGTCGCGCGTGCGCCGCGCGCGGCGGGAGATCCTGCTCTCGCTGGCGCGGCAGGTGCGCCACATGCACGAGGCGGGGTTTGTCCACCGCGACCTGTTCTGGCGAAACGTGCTGATCCGCTCGCTGCCCGACGAGCGATTCGAGTTCTACTTTCTCGATGCTTCGGTCGGCAAGCGAATTCGAATTACGACTCGGCGGCAGGAGAGCATCGTGCGCGACGTGGCGGCGATGGGCGTGCTCGCGCCGGACTTCTGCTCCAAGAGCGACCAGTTGCGATTTGTCCTGGAGTATCTCAATCGCGACGCACTGGACCCGGTCAATCGTGCCTGGCTGCGACGCGTTCAGACCCAGAGTGAACTGCTGCGCGACAGCGAGTTGCTGCGACTGGCCCGCGCCGACGCCTTCGATCCGAAAGATAGCGCGGACCCCGAGTCGGAAGCCCCCCTTCCCGATGAACCCGCGACCGCCCCCCTCTCGACGATCCCCTGACGCGGCGGCACGTTGTCATGCCGCTCGCGCCAATCCCTTTTACCGCGCGTACTCCACGGCACGCACCTCGCGCAAACAGGTCACTTTCACCTCGCCGGGGTAGGTCATTTCGGCTTCGATCTTCTGCGCGATCTCGCGGGCGATTCGCATCGCGCTGGAATCGTCCACCTTGTCGGCATCGACGATCACGCGCACTTCGCGACCGGCCTGGATCGCGTACGCCAGCTTCACGCCGTTGATCGCCATGGCGATGCCTTCCAACTGCTCCAGCCGTTTGATGTATCGCTCAAGGCTTTCGCGCCGGCTGCCCGGCCGGGCCGCGCTGATTGCGTCCGCCGCCGCCACGAGCGGCGTGTACGGACTGGTCGACGGAATGTCGCCGTGGTGACCGGCGACGGCGTTGAGCACCTCCGGCCGCTCGTTCAACTTGCGGCAGATCTCCTCGCCCAGCGCGGGGTGACTGCCTTCGACTTCGTGCACGACCGCCTTGCCGATGTCGTGCAGCAGGCCGCAGCGCCGCGCGAGCGTGCCGTTCAGCCCGAGTTCGTCCGCCATGATCTGGCAGAGGTACGCGACCTCGATCGAATGCCGCAGGACGTTTTGCCCGTAGCTCGTGCGATAGTGCAGTCGGCCGAGCAACTCGATCAGCTTCTTGGGCAGGCCCTGCACGTTGGCCTCGAGCGACGCCTTCTTGCCGTACTCCATGATGTCCTTCTCGACCGACTGACGGACCTCTTCGACGACTTCTTCGATCCGCGTCGGGTGAATCCGCCCGTCGACAATCAGCTTCTGCATCGAGACGCGCGCCACCTCGCGCTTGATCGGGTCGAAGCACGTCACCTCGATCACGCCCGGGGTGTCGTCGACGATCACGTCCACGCCCGTGGCCTTCTCAAACGCGCGGATGTTCCGCCCCTCGCGCCCGATCACGCGGCCCTTGATCTCGTCCGAGGGGATGTCGATCGTGCTGACCGTGCTGGCCGAGGTGTGCGCGGCGGCGTAGCGCTGGATCGCCGTGACGACGATGTCGCGCGATTTGTTCTCGGCCTCTTCCTGGGCGTCGTTGATCTTCTTCGCGACGAGTTCGGCGCACTCGTGCTCAAGCTGCTGCTCCAACAATTGGAACAATTGCTTCTTTGCGTCGTCCATGTTCAGGCCCGACACCTTGAGCAGTTCCGTCTTCTGCTTGTTTACCATCTCGTCGATCTCGGCGGATTTCTTCTCCATCTCCGCCTGGCGCTCCTTAACCTGCGCCTCGCCGCGCTCGATGTTCTTCTCCTTGATGTTCAGCATGTCCAGCTTGCGCTCGAGCTGGTCCTCGCGCTTGTCCAGCCGTTTCTCCGCCTCGCGGATTTCGTTGCGCGTATTGGTCGTCAGGCGGTCGAACTCCTCCTGACGCTTCACAAATGTTGCCTTGGTCTCGACTTCGGCGGCACGGACGATTTCGGCGGCCTTCGACTGCGCCTCGCCGATGATCCGCTCCGCTTCCTGACGGCGGGCGCCCGCACGGGACTTGGCCTGCATCGACAGCACCGCGTACGCGACGCCGCCGCCCAGCACCAGCCCGAGGACCATCAATCCCACCGACATGCCCGTCGAGACCTCCGCCACCATGCAGGGTCCCATGATCTTCACCTTTCAATTCTTTCAACCTTAACAAACAGCCAACCGGGCGAAACGTTCGCCAGGGCGAACGCGCGCACCGCGAAAACGCTCAACACCGTCTGCCGAACAGAAGTTCGCGGACAAAGGGTCTGCAACGATCAAGTGTGGATGGCCCGGCGGCGGCGAGCGCCGGTCATGAATGGGGAACTTGTGTCGCCCGTCCGGCCCAGGTGAGCGAACCCTCAACGCATCGTGTCGCCAGAGAGTGAATCGTCCTTACATGCTTCCGACGACACCCGCCTGCGTCACGGCCGCTCGAATCGGCGTCGATCGCGAATGGAACCACTCGCCCATCGTCGCCCGAACAGCCAAACTGCTTCCGAAGGTTCGCATCAAATTCAACGTTACGCTGGGTCGGCTCACAACCAGTTGCACTGCCGTACTTCAAATCGGCGCCGATCAAAAGGGCGACGCCGAAAGTTAGGGGATCCACGGACTCGATCTGCCCTCGCCGGAAACTCATGCCGGGCGACGCAAACCGAAACTCCTTTTCATGGCGAGTCTTGCGACTCCGCCGCGCACGACCGATTCGAACGACCCGAGTCGCCCGCATCCGCCGCGCATCTATCTATAATCAGGCACGAGGCTTGTCGCGCCTGGACTGCGGTAGAGTATAAATGCCCGGGCCTTGTCGTCAAGAAGTTTTCGACCACGATCCGCACGGAACTGGTTGATACGCTTAGAATTAGGGCGATTTCGGCGACGCGGAGCGGCTGCCCGCCCTGCATCGGAAACTGTGCGATCGGTGGCGAAGTGGGAATGGACCGCCGGTTGAGGCCGTATATGCCTGTACCGAACTTGTTGGTCCGCCACTGACCGGCGGCATGCACCATTGCGAGGGAGTTTCGATTGCCAGCCAGATGCCGCTTGTTGATTTCCCGTTCCGCTTCCGGCGTGCCGCGAGGTGATGTCGCGCGTAGCCGAGCCGCCATGGTCGCGGTCACTTTGTTGTCGGGTCTGCTTCCCGCAGCAACCGCGCTAGGCCAGGCAGCCAGCAAGCCGGTGACCGCATCGCACGTCACGGTTCAGGCGTTTGCCGATCGTGCCGAGTTCGTTCCCGGCGAGATCGTGAACTTCGCCGTGACGCTCAAACCCGAGGATGGCTGGCACGTCTATTGGATCAACCCCGGACCGAACGGCGGACTGCCGACCGAGGTGAAGTGGAGCGGCTCTGCCGGGTGGCATGTCGGCCGCTCGCGCTATCCTACGCCGACGGTGAAGTACGACCCGACGCTGGAGGGCGACTCGTACTATCTCCCTTCGAATGCCGTTATATTGACACCCGTGCGCGGACCGAAGAACGCCGCTCGCGGCAAGACAATCGAGTTGACCGCCGAAGTGTCGTTCCTCGCCTGCAAGAAGGAGTGCATCCCCGGCAAGGCGAAGCTGACGCTTACGCTGCCGGTCGCCGGGCCGGGCGCCAAGCCGTCGCCGGCCAATGAAGATATTTTCAAACGCGCTCGCCGCGCGCTGCCCGAACCGCTCGACAAAGCCGAGCATGTGAAGGTCACCGTCGCGGCCGACGCCCCCACTGCCGCACCGGGCAAGGCGTTCAACGCGATCGTCACAGCCGACATCGAGCGCGGGGCGCACATGCAATCGCACAAGCCGCTCGATGAAGACTACATTGCGGCGTATGTCTTCGTCGAGCCGGCCGATGGTTTCGAGATCGGCGACGTGGTTTATCCGCCCGGCGTCGAGCGCAACGACAAAGTGCTGGGCAAATTGAGCGAGTATTCCGGCAAGGTCGCGTTCAAGGTGCCCGTGACGGTGAATGACGATGCAGGCACCGCGCCGCGTCGCGTTCACGGCATCCTGCAATACCAGATCTGCAACGATTCGGGCACGTGCTACCCGCCGCAGCGGATCGAATGGTCGCTGCCGATCCGCATGGAAGGCGGCCCCGCACCGGCGGCCGGCGATGACGAGTTTGTGTCCATCCTGGCCCCGAGTGCGAGCGAGCGGGTACTCGGAGCGCCCGATCCGGAGCAGGCGTCAGCATCCGTTGCACCGGACGATCAAACCGGCGAGGCATCATCCGGCGCGACGCTCCACGGCTCTGCAACCCCTTCCGCATCCAATTCCTCGAATCTCGCAACCTGGCTCTCTTCCGCCGAGGCATTCTTCAACCGCTACGGGTTCACCGGCGTGCTCGCCATGGCTTTCATCGGCGGGCTTGTGCTGAACCTCATGCCATGCGTTCTGCCCGTCATCTCGCTCAAGGTGCTCTCGTTCGTGCGCCAAGCCGGCGAAGATCGCGGTCGAATCCTCGCGCTGGGCCTCACCTACTGCGCCGGGATTCTCGTTTTCTTCGGCTTCCTCGCCGTGCTCTTCGCCACGACCGGCACCGGCTGGGGTCAGCTCTTTCAGAAGCCGCGCGTCGTCATCGGTCTCGCCGCGGTCGTCACGGCCTTCGCGCTTAGCCTCTTCGGCGTCTTCGCCGTCTTCACACCCAAGGTCATCGATCACCTCGGCCAGAAAGCCGCCGAGCGCGAGGGGCTGCCGTCGGCCTTCGCCACCGGCCTGCTCGCCACGTTTCTCGGCACGGCCTGCACCGCGCCGTTTCTCTCGGCGGCCGTCGGCGCGGCGACGCGCTACCCGCCCGCGCAGGGCGCGATGATCTTCATGGCCGTCGGTGTGGGCATGGCGTTTCCGTTCGTGTTGTTGTCGGCCCAGCCGGCATGGCTGAAGTTCGTGCCCAAGCCCGGCCCGTGGATGCACACGTTCGAAGTGCTGATGGGCTTCCTGCTGCTGGGGACAGCCGTGTGGCTGCTCAATCCGCTCCGCGATCAAATCGGCGACTGGGGCCTGCTGCTCACGATCATCTTCTTGCTGTTTGTCTCACTGGCGGTATGGGTGAAGGGCCGCATTCAATTCGGCGACCCGCCGACGCGCAAGCTGGCGATGAACGGCGTGGCGCTGGCGATTGTCGCGGCCGGCTGGCTGCTGCCCTTCCGCGCGATGGACACCATTGACGATCTGCGGCTCGATGTGTCGCACCGCCGCAAGCTGATCAACGATGGCAAGCTGTATGCCCAGCTCGACCCCGAGAAGCGCGGCGAGGTCGCATGGAAGCCCGACTGGAGCCGGGGCATCCCGTGGCTGGAGTACGACGAAGAGCACGTCCGCCGTTACGTCGAGGCGGGGTACACGGTGTTTGTCGATTTTACGGCGAGCTGGTGCGCCTCGTGCAAGACGAATCTCAAGACCTCCATCGACGTCGAGGCAACGCGCGCCTTGATGCGCGAACTGAACGTCGTGCCGATCGAGGCCGACTACTCGAGCGAAGACCCGATGATCAAGTCCGTGTTGGAACGATTCAAACGTGCCGGCGTGCCGCTCTATCTCGTCTATTCGCCCGGCGACACGGACAACCCGCAGATTCTCCCCGAACTGCTCACGCCGCAGATCGTGACCGACGCCTTGCGCAGAGCCGGGCCGAGCAAGCGTGACAGACTTGCAACCGGAGCCCTAGGGGGACGATAATAGCCTGAGACTGAAAACTGGAAGCAAATCGAGCCCCAACTCTTTGGGTGTTTCCAGAATGGTAACCCTAAAATGTTCTGCGTCGGATGGACGAGGGCTCAACTGGCCCGGCGAATTACCCGATCGGAGATTGAGTGGGCTTTTATGAGTGCAGGGAAAGTGCCGAACCCAGAGGTTTTGTCGTGCATTTCGATTATCGTATGTAATGATATTTATCGCGATGAGGCCAGCAAGAATCTCATTCTGGTCGGTACGTTTAACACAATTGAAGCTTCGGCGTTCCCATGCAGGCATCACCAGATGTCAGTCTTGGCAACACTGACGAATGGGAATGGGGAGTACAAACTGGAGATCGGGATCGAACATGAACAATCTGGCGTTACTATAATGATGCTAACGGGTGCGACGAACTTTGATACGCCGTTGGCTGTTACCGATATACACGTTAGACTGGAGGGGATCGTTTTCGAGAAGCCCGGAAAATACTGGGTATTTGTGAAGGCTGATGGCGAGCTACTCCAACAACGGCCCCTACTGGTAAGAATAAGGGAGCAACGGAAGGCGGAGATGGGTCATGACTAATGCAATCTTCAATGACGCAATGTCGATAGAAACGAAATCGGACGATTCCGTGACGTTGGAAGTTACGGAAATACGCATTGCAAACATCGGCAATTACCAAGAGCAATTGGCACAATCCACGCCTGCGAGGTCAACCTTACTGGAGTGGGCAACAAGACCCACAAATCAACCCCCTCAATCATGGTGGGACGAGACTGCCGATCCGTTCACTCCTGACGCTGATTGACAACTGTGGAGAACTCGCTCGGCTTGGCGCAGGGATCCATTGTCTGGGCAAACGTGCCGGATCCACGAGGCAACTTCAAGCTTAGGCCTGTGGTCGTGATAAGTTCCACCCACGAGATGATCTTGGATGAACCGTTCGTCGCCGTTGCAATCACCACATCGTTTCCGTCGCCCGCCCCAAGCAACATGGTTGAACTTCCGTGGTCGCGTAACCGGCACCCCTTAACAAAACTCGCGCGACGAAGTGCGGCTGTTTGTGACTGGGTAATGGTCGTCAGGCCCAGCGATGTTGTCGAGATCAAAGGGGCAGTGCCCACCAGACATCTTTTGGAGATTGTCGAACTTCATAAACGACTGAATCGCTCTGAATAAATGTACACGATAAGCGCGCAGACCCGACGATTCTGCGCGCGTTGCAAGAGGCAATGTCGGGTCTGCGAACCCGATCTATACGAACGTCCGACCCAGTGTGCAGGAATCAGCGCGCGGCGCGAGGCATCTCTACGGCGTCAGGCGCGTCAGGAGCAGAAACTGATCCTGCGTCACGCCGTCGCGGTCCAGCGGCGCGGCGATGTCCAGCAGGCCGTTGCCGTCGATGTCGGCAAAGGCGCAGCGGCCGATTGTCGCCGGGGGGTTGGTGCCGAGGATCGTGAACGGCGTCCAGAAATCGCGCGGGTCCAGGCCCGGCTGGTAGCCGACCATGCTGCCGCTGGCGCCGGCGAAGCAATCCAGCCGCCCATCGAGATTCAGATCGACCAGTTGCAGCGCGGTAACGGAGACATCCGTCTTGAACGTGCCGAGGTTGTACACGTTCCACGGAAAGGTCTGCAGGCCCACCGACGGGCCGGGATTCTCGAACCATTGGATGAGATCAAGTTGCGCGAAGACGCTGACCACGTCGAGATCGCCGTCGCCGTCGACATCACCGACCGAGACGAAGTCCGCCCCCGGAACCTGCTCGTCGCCCGGCTGCTGCAGGATGCGCTGCTCGCCGACGGTGCGCGTGATCCAGTTGCCGGCCAGCACAGCCGCCGTGCCGCCCTCGATCAACGGGTTGCGCAGCCAGCGGATGTTGAAGCTCTTGGCGAAGGGATACGTCGCGACGATATCCAGATCGCCGTCGGCGTCGATGTCGGCCGCCTCAAGCTGTTTGAACTGCGGCACGTCGGCGCCGATCTGCACCTGCACCCAGGCGTTGCCGCTGCGCGCGTTGGCCCCGCCGGGGTTCGCGTACAGGTAGATCGGGTTCAGGTCCGGCGGCGTCGCCAGTTGCTCGTTCGAGCCAAGCACGATGTCCGGCCCGGCAACCCCGTCGAAATCACCCACGGCAAAATCCGTCACGCCGTCGGCATCGCCCGGAAGAAAGAACGTGCTCGTGATCGTCGTCGCCTGCCAGAGCAGCGCGTCGGCCGCGTTCACCGGTGCGAACAGGATTACCACCGCGCCGCGCTTCATCGCGCCCGTCACGGGCACGAAGCCTGTGTCGTTCACCAGCACGGCAATATCAAGCCGGCCGTCCTGATCGAAGTCGTCGATGGCGAGATCGTACATGGTGGAGATCGGCGCGCCGCCCGCGATGGAGAAGGTCGTGAAATCGAGCGTGACGGCGTTGTCGCGCAGGTGGATTTGCACGGGTTGGTTCTCGGCCGAGCCGGAGACAAAGTCGGTCAGGCCGTCGCCGTTCATGTCGGCGGCGACGATGACGCGGGCGCCGGCGGTGCTTTCCAGGGCCGGGTCGATCTGGCGCGAAGCGAAGAGCGGGCCGGGGATGGCCGACGGCTGCGTGGTCGATCCACCGGGGCGATTGTTGGAGCCGCCGGGTGGATACGGCCCGCCGGGGCCGAAGATCAGGTACAGCTCGGTGCAGCCGCTGCTGATCAATACACATGTCGCAATGAGCGAGAGGACCGGGAACCGATTCGGGCGGCGCATGGCACCTTCCTCCGAGGCGAGGCTTCCTTCAACTCTTGGGCGCGACGAATCATCGCACCCGGACGTGCCCCGGCGTCTGTTACGGCCGCCGTTTCCACGCCCCCCGGACCGATGGGGCTTCCTACTGACCGATCACCGGCAGATTCAATCCGCCGCCCTGCGCCGCGGGCGCATTGCCCGCCGGGGCCGGCGCGGCTGCCAGCGCTTCCGCGGGATAATCGTCAACGAATACGTCTTCCATGTCGGTGGCGTCCGCCTCGCGGCGAAGCAGCAGATAGACAATCGACGCCGCGGCGTAGTAGAAACTGATTGCGAAAGCAGCGACCAGTCCCCACACCGCGTACAGCCAGCCCTTGATGAGAAACCGGCTGAAGCGGCTCATGCCGCCGACTTCGTGCTCGTCGAACCTGCCGACGAAGGCGCTGTCGAATGTGAGCGTCGGCGCTTGCCAAACGGCAGTCAGCTTGCCGACGCCGTCGGGCAGCTTGGTCGCGCCGGCCGTGGCGCCGCCCAGGTTCATCGTCGCGCCGAGGAACAGCGCCGCCGCCGCGAGACCGAGCCGAACAAAGAACTTCACGAACAGCAGGCAGATCGCGCCGTAGACCGTGGCCGCGCCGAAATACAGCGCCGATCGCCACGGATGCTCGTAGATAAATGAAACACTGCGGTTGAGCGCGTCGAACGGATCGGAGCCTTCCGCCGCGATGGCTGGATAGACCAGCGGCATCCCTGCGCAAGCGCCGATTAGAATAAACGCGATGCCCAGGGCTGCGGCAATGACCAGCCCGAACAACAGCCCCACTACCAGATCGCCCACCCACGGAATCGCGCCGACCAGACCAAACAGCATCAACACCAGTCCCGCGATCAGAACGACTCCGAATCCAAGCGCCGGCGCGAGCAGGAGCGAACCAAACCGCGCTCGCGCAAAGGCCAGCGCCTCGCTCAACGGGATGCGCTCATCGCGCGCCGCGCGCATCATCGCCACGCGGCAGGCGGCCCCGCCGAACAGCGCCCAGACACTTAGCTTGAGCAGGACGAACAAGGCTCCGTACAGAGGATGCACACTGACCAGCCAGAGCGTCGCCAGCGCTGCGCCGTAGATCGCGCCAAGCACTTCGCCGGGGTTGAGCGCCATCACGCCATGCATGGCGCGATTGGCAGTCACGCGCGCGTGCTGCAAGAGCAGGGCGAACGCGCCGACGCGGCGGGAATCCTTCCGATCATCGTGCTCCTTGATGAACTGCTTCGCTCCCACGCGGCCGCCGGCAGCGTAGGCATCCAGCTCGGACACGTGCGAAGCGGAAACGATCGGCATGTGGCTCGATGCCCAGACGAGATCGAGCGTGCGCCCGCCGAGATAGGTCACGAACAAACCGAAGAACGCCAGCAGCAGCGTCTTCCAGTCCAGGGCCATGCGAAACGAGCGAAAGACCGCCGTGAACGCGAAAACGTCGGACCAATGGATGCGCTTGATTTCCGCCGGAGACTCGGACATCCGATTTCCCTTCTGACCGCGGGCCTCCTGCCCCCCATGCCCCGCCGGGTTGATCGGGCGCGATTATAGATGGGTGAAAATCGGCGGCAAGACCGCGGCTAATTCACCGGGCCACTAAAGCGCTTTGCCAGCTGGGCCTGAATCCGCGCGATGAGATCAACGCGGTTGACCGGCTTGGTCAGGAAATCATCCGCTCCCATTTCCACGCCGCGTTCCTGGTCCCCCATTTCATGCAGCGCGGTCACGAGAATGACCGGAATGTCCTTCGTCGCCGGGTCGGCCTTGATCTTTTTGCAGACTTCAAAGCCGCTCATCTTCGGCATCATGATGTCCAGCAGCATCAGGTCGGGCTTGTCGGACGCGACCTTCGCCAGCGCGTCCTGCCCGCTCGTCGCGGTCAGAACACGCGCGCTGGGCAGCTCTTCCAGATAGGCCTCGAGCAGTTCAAGGTTCTGCGCGTTGTCATCGACGATGAGAATCGTCGCCGGTCGCGTGTCGCCAGGAGTCACGGAACGCCTCCCACGTCATGTACTTCTCGCGGCGACCCGCGTCGGCGCCGCCACCGTCGCCCATCTTCGCCGGGATGGCGTCAATTGGCCAGAGGCGCGCCGCCCGCCCACTCGGCGATGCGCTGTGCTCGATAATCGAATATCTGATGCACGTCACGGCGCACCATCAACGCGTGCGCCAGCCGGCCGATCGGTCCGAGGGGCAGCGCATACTCAACGATGTCCTCCATGATCGTGCCGTCGCCGTCCGGCTCGAAGGTATGGGTGTGATGCCAGCGGCGATAGGGGCCGCGTATTTGCTGATCCACGAATCTTCGGCCCGGTTCCCATTCGACAATCTCGGTCAACCATCGCATCGGCAGCCCGCGCCACCGGATGGTGTACAGAAGCCGCGTGCCAATCGCCATGTGATCGGGCGACTGCGATTCGATACGAAAGTGCATGTACGGCGGGGTCAAAAGATCGAGGTTGTGCGGATCGGAGAAAAAGGAAAAAACGTTCCCAATCGGCAACGCCAGGCGCTGTCGGCGAACAAGGCAATAAGTTTGCAGCGGTCCGGGCATGACACTCGTCTCCGCGTTGCGCCCTCCAGGCACGACGCTACTTCCACCGGAAGACTGAAATCCCCGTGAGATCGCGCACGAAAACCTGATCATCACAAATCGCCAGATGCGCCCACGATTCTCCCTCGCCCACTTCCCGCCGATCCAGGAGTTGGAACTCGCGAGGATTCGCCGCAATGAGCAGGAGTTCGCCGCGTTCATCCAGCGCGAGAATCCGATCCCCGCGGGCGATCATGCTCCAATACTGTCCAAAGGGTCGCGAGCGCCAGGTTTGCTTGCCGGATCTCAAATCGATGCAGCAAAGCCGACCGTTCCCGAGGTGCAGATAGGCGTGGCCATCGATGACCACGGGAGAAGACATGTACCCCTGACCGGGCAGCGTCCAGGCCTGCGAGGCCTCGAAGCCACCTTCCGATCGGCCTATGTTATAGAAGAATGTCTTGTTCTTGTGGGTGCTGGTAAACAACCCGTTGCCGAAGACGGTTGGCGTCAGGATGTTCATGCCGCGATACGACGGGACCGTTTGCTTCCACAGCACGGCCCCGTCATGCGGATCAACCCCGGCCAGTTCCTCGCGCATCTGAACGACAAGCTGCCTCTCGCCATGCAGCGTCGCCTCGATCGGCGATGAAAACGAGCTGCTCATGCCGCCGCCGTCGTCCAGGGTTCGCCAGAGAATCTCCCCCGTTGTCTTTTTGAGCTTGATGAACGCGCCGCCTGCCTGAACGTAAACAAATTCCCCAATGACCAGCGGCGAAGATACAAATCCAAACGAGGGCAGCGGCGTTTCCAGTTTCGCCGGAAAATCCACCCGCCAGCGCTCCGTCCCATCCTGCGTATTAAGACAAACTAGCACATCGCGCATCCCCGCGACGTACAGCGACTCACCATCACAAGCCGGCGTCGCTCGGATCCAGTCTCCGTTGCGCCTCGCAAAAAAGGGAACGCGCATGGCCCCCGCCCACGACGCCCGCCACCGCTCCCGTCCATCCGAGCGATTCAGCGATCGAACCACTTCGTCCTTCGCCGAGAGAGTCTCCACCGTGAAAACCTGGTCCCCCCAGACAATCGGACCGCCGTAACCCGGACCCAACGCCACGCGCCACTGGCGCGAGAGATTCTTTAAGTCCTTGGGCCACGCCGAACCGCCCGTGATGATCGAGTCGCGATGGGGACCACGCCATTGGGGCCAGTTGTCCCGATCCTCGGCGTTCCCCGCCGGTGCGCCCGCACCGATCACGACCATGAGCAGGATCACCACAACAGCCCGAGCGCTTCTGCACGATTCTCGTTCGATTCCTCTCATGTGTCTTGTTCCCAACGAGTCAGATCACCGAAGTTGCCATTGGATGTTTGGGTGGCTCCACTTTTTCCGCGCACGATGCCCTGGGGCCAACTGGTCCGGACTCGGCCGCGGCTCGGATGCCATCCAACATGCCCTGAAAGACGATTCCATGCAGCGGCGCGACGGCGTACCAGTACGCGATTCCTGCCAGCCCGAGCGGTTTGAACCGGGCGGTCTGAATCAGCACGCTGCCGCCCTTGTCGCGCGGGATCGCTTCAAAGGTCAGCGTTGCAATCCCCGGAAGGCGCATTTCCGCGCGAAGCTCCAGCAGACGACCGGCTTCAAGCTTCGTTACGCGCCAGAAATCCAGCGCTTCGCCAAAAGCCAGCTGCGTCGGATGGCGACGACCGCGGCGCAGGCCCGGACCGCCGACGATGCGATCCATCGCCCCGCGCAATCGCCACAGCCAGTCCGCAGCAAAGTAACCGTGATCGCCGCCCAGGCGATTTATGACTTCAAAAACAGCCTCCGGCGGCGCGGCAATCTCAACGCGGCGGCGATCAATAAAAACTTTTCCGCCTGCCCAATCCGCGTCGCCCGGAATCGGACCGGCGTCGATCCAGGAAGATTCAATCTCGGCACGGCTACGTTTGCCCAGCGCCGCGAAAATCGCTTCTCGAACCGTCATGCAATCGTGGGGCAACAGCCCCAGCACATCGTGGTCTCTGCACACGACGCGGTTCCGCAAACCTTCGGCGAGCGGTCGCGCGATGCGATGGCTGATCGGCGTGACCAGGTGAATCCACAGCGAACTCAATCGCGGCGTTAAAACTGGAACCGGGATCACGCGCCGGCGGCGAAGGCCCAGCGCGTCGCTCATGAGGTCCATCAATGTGCGGTAAGTCAATACGTCCGGACCACCAATATCGAGCGTCCGGCCTAGGGTACTCGGCGCTTCCAGACATGCCACAAGATAGTGAAGCACATCGCGCACGGCGATCGGCTGGCATCGCGTATGAACCCATCTCGGTGTTACCATCACCGGAAGCCGTTCCACGAGGTAACGAAGAATCTCAAACGACGCCGAACCGGAACCGATGATCATGGCCGCCCGAAAAACGGTCACCGGCACGCCGGTCGAGGCCAAAGCGTTCTCGACTTCGCGGCGCGACGAAAGATGCTCGCTTAACCCGTCACCGGTTTCGCCGAGCCCGCCTAGGTAGATGATGCGAACCAGTCCGGCATCCCGGGCGGACCGGGCAAACGATTCCGCCAAATCACGATCCACACGCCGATAGGCAGGTCCGGCCGCGAGCATCGAATGCACAAGGTAATACGCCGCGTCACAGCCCCGCATGGCGCGGGCGACCTCCTCGGTCGCGCCGATGTCGCACTCCACGATCTCAACATTCGGGTTCTCGATCCACACGCGCGAAGCAAGCTTCCGCGCATCGCGGGCCAAGCACCGCACGCGATACCCCGCCGCAAGCAACCGCGGAACAAGACGACCACCGATGTAGCCCGTCGCACCGGTGACCAGCACGCGTGAAACGCCGGTCTCGGGTTCGCATGGGGAATTCATGATGGCCTCCTCGTTCAAGAGCAAGTGCTCGCGCGCGCTTCGGTTACGGCGACTGCGCCGGAAATTGCGGCATCAACTCAAGCCTCGCGGGATCGTAGCCCTTGGCCGGAAGCCGATCGAGGATGCCCTGATACGTGGCCTCATCGAGCGTGGGCGTGCGGCTAAGAATCCACAGAAACGTCCGGCTCGGGTCGCCGACGACGGCGTACTGGTAATCTTCATCGAGATCGATGATCCAGTACGGCGCGCCGAACGGGAAGAAAAAGTAAACCGTGAGTTTGGAATTCGTGGTCGCGTCAGCAACCGTCGCGAATCCCTCGATGTTGCGCTCGTTGCGCGTGCCGTCGGCGTTGCGGCAGACGTTGACAACTCGAACGGTTCCGTCGTCGCGCAGGGTGTATTCGGCCGTCACGCCAAAGCAACCCTGCTCGAAACCGTTCGGATACTTGGCGATTTCGTACCAGGTGCCCATGTATCGGGCAATGTCGACGCTGGAGACCGTTTCCAAGGGTGGACCCGGCGCAAACAACTGGCAGCCCGTCAGGCTCCCTGCGCCAAGCAAGACTCCGACCACCCATCTGAACTTTCGCAATTCCATGCTTGGATCCTCTCTTTTGCTGCGGCGCACGCACAAACCCTGCGCCGATGGCTGGGTTCCTAACAAGTTGGCAGGAGCACCGGACGCTCCGGCCCGGATGCTCCTGCCGCCCCCACTCCAATCCGGCACTCTCACGCCAGTGCGGGCGCGCGGCCCACGTTCCAGCGCTTTTGAATCCCGCGCAATCCGACCGCCTGATACAGCGCCGCCGCGCCGACCAGCGAGTAAACGATGTTGGACAACACCGAGCCGGCGCCCAGCAGTGCGGCGACCAGATCAAACTGCGCCACGCCGACCAGCCCCCAATTCAAGCCGCCCACAACCAGCAACGCCGCCGCGATCACATCAAACACTTTCATCGTTTTCTCCTGTGTTCCTTTGGAAATACCTTTGTTCGTCCGAACTCCATTCGCTTCGAGCGACTCGCGCACGGCCCCGGCTCGCCTGGGGGCCGCCGCGCGAGGCGGTTACTTCGGCAGAATCACCGTGTCGATCACGTGAATGACGCCGTTGTCGGACTTCACATCGGGCTTGATGACCCGCGCGCCGTCCACCTGGACGCCGCTGCTCGTGTCGATCTTCACGGACTGACCCTGCACGGTCTTTGCTTCCTTCAGCTTGACGACATCCGCCGCCATGACGCGACCCGGCACGACGTGGTAGGTGAGGATCGAGGCCAGCTTCTTCTTGTCCTTCAGCAGCGAATCGAGCGTGCCTTTGGGCAGCTTGGCGAACGCGTCGTCCGTCGGCGCGAACACCGTGAAGGGGCCTTCTGACCGCAGCGTGTCCGTTAGGCCGGCGGCATCCAGCGCGGTCAACAGCGTCTTGAAACTGCCGGCGTTTCGCGCCGTCTCGACGAGGTCGTTCTTCGGCAGCAGAACGCTGTCGATCACGTGAATGACGCCGTTGCTGCATGCGATGTCCGGCTGGGTCACCGTGGCGGACCCGATGCGAACGCCGTGGCTCGCATCGACCGGAACGGTCTGCCCGAGCAGCGTCTTGATCGATGCCATCTTCACGACATCCTTCGACATCGCCTCGCCGGACACGACGTGCTGAAACAGCACGGCGCGGAGCTGATCTTTGTTCTTCAGGAGATTGTCCAGCGCCCCCGCGGGCAACTTGGCGAACGCCGCGTCCGTCGGCGCCAGAACGGTGAACGGCCCCTTGCCGCTAAGCGTTTCAACGAGGTCCGCCGCCTTCAGGGCCGTCGCCAAAGTCTTGAAGCTGCCGGCAGCCACGGCCGTCTCAACGATGTTCTTCTGGCCCGCCATGGCATGCGACGCGGAAAGGCCGACGACCCATGCACAAACGTGCAATACGTTCACTCGATACTTCGTCATGATCTCTGCTCCGTTTCACTGCATCTGACTTACGCGTGTCATCGAACGCTCGAATACCAGCGTAAGTACGTGATTTCCTCTGTTAGGCCGCTGCCTGGTGCACTTGATCTAGCTGACGATCACCCAAGCCTAGCACGATTTGAATCGTTCAAAACGATCATAGCGGAACGAAGCAGCCGTTTCAATTCGCGGAGCACGATTGCAACGGGCTTGAGCGCGATAAATGATTGCGGCGAAACAAGTTAAGACATCCAAACTTTTTTTAGGGAGGCAGCGCAAGGCCTCTGATTGGGAGACGCGACGGTGACTTAAAAGGGGCTTATTACGAATCTCCCACAGCGCCGGTCCCACGCCGGTGAGGCCGCGGACGAGATGCCCGAGTTGCAAGAATTGAGTGAGATGGTTGTTTCAAGAGAGGGTGTCGGGCGCATTTCATGCGTCGCGAGCTGCCATCGCGGCGCCGACGAGGCCCGCGTCCGAGCCGAGCAACGCGATGCAGACATCGGGAGGTTTTCCAAAAATTGGCGACGCGAATCGCGCAGCGGCTTCGCGCACCGGCGCGATCAATCGATCCCCCGCCTTGCTCATTCCGCCGGCGAGGACAAACCGCTCCGGGTCGATCGTATGCTGGAGGCTCACCATGGCCGTCGCGAGCAGCTCACAGGTCTCGCGCCAGACTTCGCGCGCGAGCGGGTCGCCTTGTTCAGCAGCCGTCACCACGTCTTCACTTGTCAGGGCCGCGCCGGACTCGAACACGGTTCGCAGGCGCGACGACTCGCCCGCGCGCAACCGCTCGACCGCTCGAAGGGCCGTGTTGCTCGCCGACGCGTACGCCTCCAGGCAGCCGCGCTGACCGCACCCGCACAGCCGCTCGCCGGGCACGACGATCATGTGGCCGACCTCGGCCCCGCTCTCGTGACTGCCTCGAAACAGACGCCCGTCAAAAACGAAACCCCCGCCGACCCCGGTGCCGAGGGTAATCATCACCATCGACCGGCAGCCGCGCCCGGCGCCGCAGCAGTATTCGCCCCACGCTGCCGCGTTCGCGTCGTTCTCCAGCACCACGCGAAACCCTGTCGCCTCCACCAGGCGCCTGACGATCGGCACGTTTCGCCAGCCCGGCAGATTCGGCGGCGCTATCACCATTCCCGTCGCGTGGCTCAACGTCCCCGGCACGCCCAGTCCAACGGCCTCCGCGACGCGCTGCAGAGCGCCGGCGCGGTCGCTCATCTCGCGAACCAGCCCCACCATTCGATGAATCACATGGTCGACGCCGCGATCGGCCTCGGTCGGGATCGATTTGTTTTCCACGATCACGCCGTCCGCCTGCACGAGGCCGCCCTTGATCGCCGTGCCGCCCAGGTCGATGCCGATGTAAAGACGGTTGTCGCTTGTCATGGCGCCTCGCTGGCTGGGGTCGCGTCGCCTCGCGGAAGGCCGAAAAAGCGGCGCGTGTTCTCCGCCGATTGGTGCGTCAGATCGTCAAGGCTCATTCCACGCGCCCGCGCGATGCAGGCCGCCGTGTAGGCAAGGTGCGCAGGCTCGTTCGGTCGCACGCTGCGCACCGGTTCGGGCGAAAGATACGGCGAATCGGTCTCGACCATAAGGCGATCGCCGGGCATCGCGCGCGCCACCTCGCGCAGCTCGTCGGACTTCTTGAACGTCACGACGCCGGTGAGGCTCAACCAATACCCGCGCGACCAGATCTGCTCGGCCTGCGTCATCGTGCCGGTGAAACAGTGAAACACGACCGACCGCACCCGCGGGAAGTTCGCCAGCATCGCCATGACATCATCGTGCGCCTCGCGGCAATGAATCACGACCGGTTTGTTCACGCGCGCGGCAATCGCCAGTTGCCCCTCGAACACGCGCGCCTGCGACGCGCGATCCGAAAAATCGTAATGATAATCCAGCCCCATCTCGCCGACGGCGTACACGTCGGGTCGGCGCACGATCGCCTCCAGCGCCGGCTCCCAGTCTTTCTCGGCTTGCGCGGCCTGGTGCGGGTGAATCCCCGAGACGATGTGAATGCTCGGCCGCCGCTCGGCCAGTGCCTGCGCCCGCGCGGCGTCGCGCAGATCGGTCGAGATCGTGATGAACTCGTCCACGCCCGCGGCGCGTGCCGATTCGATGACATGATCGATCCGCTCGATCAGGCCTTCATACGTCAGGTGGCAGTGAGAATCGATCAGCCCGGCCATGCCCCGCGCTCCGATGGGTGAAACGTCCGCACAGGGATTCTACCGCACGCGGCGCGCGACGGGCATGGTTTCGATTGTTCGCGCGACCGGCTCTTTGGACGCAGCGTGGATTAACCGCCCGACGCGCGGAATGCATCCACGATATGCCGCACGACCGGATCGCCTTTTTCGGGCATCACGATGCTGATTGCATCGAAGCGGTAGGCCCCCGGCGGATTGCCGTTCTGCGCGAGCCAGCATCGCGCCGTGCGTTCGATGTGGCGCTTCTTGTCGCGGCGGATGTTGTTCTCGGGATCGGCGGCGGAGTCGTCAACGCGCGTCTTCACCTCGACGAATGCGATCACGCCGTCGGTGGAGCAGATGATGTCAATCTCGCCGACGGGGCACTCGAAGTTGCGCGCGAGGATTCGATAGCCGGACTTCTTGAGGAACTTGCAGGCCAGCGATTCCCCCGCGTCGCCCAGTTCCTTTCGGTTCCAGAACGCCATGGTGAGCGCTGCGCCGAGTTAGACCGTGGCAACGGCGGCTTCGGCCGAGCGGCCGCGCGACGCGGCGCCGGCAGGAGCAGACTCGCCGGAGTCGCCGGCCTCGTCGGCGCCCATGCGTCGTTCGCGCAGCTTCCGCGACTTGCCGACGCGATCGCGCAGATAGAAGAGCTTGCCGCGGCGGACCTTGCCGTGGCGGATGACTTCGACGCCCACGACGCGCGGCGACTGAATCGGGAAGACGCGCTCCACGCCTTCGTTCGCGACGATGCGCCGGACAGTGAACGTCTGGTTCATGCCCTTGCCATGGACCGCGATCACCGTGCCGATGAACGGCTGGATGCGCTCCTTGGTCCCTTCGATGATCCGGACGCCGACGCTGACCGTGTCGCCGATTTCGAACTTGGGCACGTCTTTGCGATAGTGTTCCTGCTCAATGGCTTCGATGATTCGGTTCCGCATCGGTCATCTCCCTGCTTGGCGATCGGCAAACGTCACGTCGCGCTGTCTTGTTCTTGTTCGTTCGGTCAACCGTCGGCAGCGGTCGGCCCCTGGCCGTCGCGCCGGACCTCGCCCGACAACAAATCGGGCCTCATGGTTCGTGTCCGCCGGATCGCCTGCTCGCGCCGCCACGCTTTGATCTTCGCGTGATCGCCGCTTAGCAGAATCTCCGGCACTTCCATCCCCTCATACACACGCGGTCGCGTGTAATGCGGGTATTCCAGCAAACCGGCCGCATCCTGCGAGGCCGGACTCGGTTTCATTCCGTCGGCCGGCGAGAACGACTCCTCGACCACCGACTCCTCATCGCCCAGCACACCGGGCAGCAACCGCACGACGGCATCGACAATCGCCATCGCAGCCGCCTCGCCGCCGGCCAGCACGTAATCGCCGATCGACACTTCTCGCGGCGACAGGCCGAGGCGAATCCGCTCGTCAAACCCTTCGTAGCGGCCGGCAATCAGCAGCAGCCGCTCGCACCGCGAAAACTCCCACGCCATCGCCTGCGTGAATCGCTCGCCCTGCGGTGTCAACAAGACACGTGTCGCAGGCAGCGGCGATTCGCTCTCGACGGCCGCCACCGCGTCGCAGATCGGCTGGCACATCATCACCATGCCGGGTCCGCCGCCGAAGGGCCGATCATCCACCTTTCCGTGCGGGTCTTTCGTAAACGACCGGATGTTGTGACATCGGATCGACACGCCGCCCGCCTGCTGCGCCCGGCCGAGGATGCTGGCCGCGAAGAACGGCTCGCAGGCCTCGGGGAATAATGTCAGCACATCGATCCGCATGGCGATCCCGCCGGACCGGGCCGCGGACCGACTCATGCAAACGCCGGGTTCAGGCCTTCGCGCTCGTGCCGATGCCCTGCTTCTTCAACAGGCTGCGCACCGTGGCGCTCGGCTGCGCCCCGCGGCTCAACCAGTACTCAATGCGATCCTTCTTGAGGCTCACGGCCTTGGCCGGATCCTTCTCAATGGGATCGACGTAACCCAGCTCTTCGAGGAATCGCCCGCCCGCCGCGGCGCGGCGATCCGACGCGCGCACGCGGAAAAACGCTCGGTTGCGACGACCCATCCGTACCATTCTGATCATGACTGCCATGTCCGCCTCGTTCGATCGTTACTCGACAAAATGACTCTTCGGCAGAGTCTTCACCGGCCCGCGATCTTTGCACGGACCCTTCGCTGCCCGACTCTGCTCGGCTGGTTACAAACCTGCGAGTGGAACGCTCCATCATAGCAGGACCGCGATTTTCATCAACTGGTCCAGCCAACACTCTCCGTCGGCCCCAGTTGCGGTATAATGCTCGTCGGCGCAAGCTCTTATGAACGGGGAATCCCTCCATGTCCGATAACGCCAAGCTTCGTAACCTTATTGACGTCGCCGCGGGTCGCACCCCTCCCGACCTGGTTCTCAAGAACGGCCGCATCGTCAACGTCGCTTCTCACGAAGTTCACGAAGGCGACGTAGCCATCGTCGGCGATCGAATCGCCTCGATCGGACCGTGCGACGGACCGAACAAAATCGACCTGAAGGGTGCGTTCGTCTGCCCCGGGTTTATCGACGCCCACGTACACATCGAATCGTCGCTGCTGTCGGTGCCCGAGTTCGCGCGCGTCGTCGCGGCGCACGGGACCACGTCGGTCGTCGCCGATCCGCACGAATTCGCCAACGTCATGGGAACCGAAGGCATCTCGTTTGTGCTTCGCTCGGCGAAGTACGCCCCGATTGATATCTACGTCATGCTAAGTTCGTGCGTGCCGGCCAGCCCGCTCGAGTCGGCAGGCGCGACGCTGACAGCCGAGGACCTTGAGCCGTATCTGGCGAACCCGTGGGTGCTGGGCCTGGCCGAAATGATGAACTATCCCGGCGTCATCGCCGCGCAAGACGACGTGCTGGCGAAGATCGCCATGGCGCGGCATCGCGTGGTGGACGGCCACGCGCCGGGGGTCACGGGGAGCGATCTCGGTGCGTACGCGGCTTCGGGCATCATGAGCGATCACGAGTGTATTCGTGCCGACGAGGCGGCCGACAAACTGCGGCAGGGCCTGTCGATCATGATTCGCGAGGGTTCCCAGACGCGAAACCTGCGGGCGCTGCTGCCGCTGGTGACGCCTGCGACGGCCGACCGGTTCATGTTCTGCACGGATGACAAAGACGTGCGCGACCTGCTGGAAGAGGGGCAGATTGACTACATGATTCGCACGGCGATCGCGATGGGGATGGACCCGATTCTGGCGATTCGACTGGCGACGCTGTCGACGGCGCGGTACTTCGGACTGCGCGACTTGGGGGCCGTGCTGCCGGGTCGGCAGGCGAACATCACGGTGCTGGAGGATCTGAAGGACTGCCGCGTGTCGCATGTGTTCCATCGGGGGCAGTTGGTGGCCGAGGGCGGGCAGTGCGTCGCCCCGCGCAACGAAGCCGCGTTGAAGATTCCGCTGCGCAGCTCGGTCAACGTGGCGTACATCCACCTGGAGGATTTCGCAGTGCCCGCGCCGCCGGGCGCGACGACGGAGAACCCGCCGCGGATTCACCTGATCCACGTGCTGGAGAATCGCATCGACACGGAGCGGTCGATTGAGAAGGCGAGCGTCTATAACGGGCAGCTCGTGGCCGATCCGGCGCGGGACCTTGCGAAGATGGTGGTGATCGAGCGGCACCGGGCCAGCGGAGAGATCGGGCGGGCGTTCGTGCGCGGCTTCGGCCTGCGCAGTGGGGCCATTGCCTCGACCGTGGCGCACGACGCCCACAATCTGATCGTCGTCGGAGTCGATGACGCCGACATGCTGACGGCGGCCGTGCGACTGGTGAAACTGCACGGCGGGCTGGTTGTGGTCGAGGCGGGAAAGGTGCTTGCGGAAGTGCCGCTGCCGGTGGCGGGACTGGTCAGCACCGAACGTGCCGAGATCGCGGCCGATCAACTGCGGGCACTGGCCGCGGCGGCGAAGCACCTGGGCTGCAAGCTGGATCAGCCGTTCATGGCGCTGTCATTTTTGAGTTTGTCGGTGATTGGGAAATTAAAGCTGACGAATCAGGGGTTGATCGACGTGGAGAAGTTCGCGGCGATTCCACTCACGGCCTGATCGCAAGTCGCACTCACATAGCTACTTATGCAATGGGGGCCGAGGACTTCATGCACGACCCATGAATCGACTTTGCGTACCCGTTCGGCCTGACCGATTCCGGGACACTTTGTCGAGGGTAGAATTGGATGCCCTCACAGGGCAATCGGGTCCAGCGGCCAATGGGGGTTCGGAGGCTCCGGCGATGTTCCGTCCCTCGCGCAATGCTCTGGCAGTTTCCTCGTTGGCGACCATCCTGTTTCTGTTCGTGTCCGCGTCATCTGCAGCACCGGTGTCGTTTCGTACGGTGGCGGTGATGGGAGAGCCAGCGCCAGGGAACGCAGCAGGTGTTGTAATAGATCGAACTTTCTCTCAGCCGGCTATTAACAATGCAGGGTTTGTCGCATTCAACCCGTTGGTCCAGTTTCCTGATAATAGTCTAAAACGAACCGTGATGTCCGACTCATCAGGAATCCTGTCGCTCGTGGCTCAAGTACATTTTCCAGCACCGGCCCCAGGCATGTCCTACGGGAGTAACGGATTCACCACGGCAAATCTAAGTGAGAACGGGCACGTTGCCTTTTGTGCAGACGTCTTCCCCGGTACTCCCGGGATGACGCTTGTTAGCCATCAGAATGCGCATGGAACCCTAATCGCGCGACCCGGCCAGACTGCTCCCAGTGGCTCGCCGTCATTTCCGTTTACGACCCTCTGTAATCGCGCAGACACACTTTTCGTTCCGCCAGCTGTGAGTCCCGATGGAACGTTGGTGTTCTTCGGCAATACGCAGTCGAGTCCAATTGTTCGCGTCGGCGTCTGGCATCATTCGGCAGGTCAAACGACGTTAGTTGCCCGGACAACTGATCCAGCCCCTGGAACCGAACCGGGCGTCAGTTTTTCTGCGATTGGTCCCACTTCTTCGTGGGTGGACGCCATGCAGATTGGAATACTTCCGCTGAGTAACCATCATGGCGAAACTGCATTTCACGCCACGCTGTCCGGGGCAGGCGTCACGCCTGAAAACAATCGCGGCATCTGGTATCAGAACAGCGGAGCGCTCAATCTCGCCGTGCGATCAGGCGACCCCGCGCCGGGTCTGGGCGCGGGCGTGGCATTTGCCGATTTCGGCGACCCTGCGTTCAACAACGCGCGGCATCTTGCGTTTCGCGGCGTGTTGACCGGCACGGGGGTCGATGCCTCGACCAATGAAAGCGTGTGGTCGAATGCGTCGGGCGCGCTAAGCCTTGTCGCGCGAGAAGGCGATTCGGCGCCGGATGTCCCGGCCGGCGTTCTTTTCGGCGGCTTTCGCGGCACGAATCTTTACGACGCAATCCTGCGCGGCAACGGCGATGCGGCGTTTGTGTCCGAACTCACCGGAGCAGGCGTCACCCCGCAGAACGACGCCGCACTGTGGGCGCAGCGCAACGGCGTGCTGGGGTTGGTCGCGCGCGAGGGCGATGCCGCGCCGGGCACCTCCGCGGGTACGCTCTTCTCCGACGGGCTTGCCGGCGATTTCCTGCCGTACATGAACGACATGGGACTGCTTGCATTCAAGGGGTCGCTCACCGGGCCGGGCGTCGGCACGGCCAACGATGAAGGCTTCTGGGCCATGCACAGCGACGGTTCGATGCATCTGCTTTTCCGCGAGGGCGATGTGCTGGAAGTGCGACCCGGTGACTTTCGCACGCTCGCTTTCACCAATTACAGTCCCCGCGCGCCGACCGGCGGGCAGGACGGCCGCCAGCGCATCCTGAACAACTACGGCGAGCTGGCGTTCACGGCGAACTTCACCGACGGCTCGCAGGCGGTTCTTGTGTTCACCATCCCCGAGCCGGCGACGGCGGCGCTGATGGCGCTGGCGTGGATCGGCCTCGTGCGCCGGCCCCAATCACATGGTCGCCCTGCGGCGCGACTCCGACGTGGAATTGGTTTCATAAAGGTATCCCAATACCCGTGTAGCGATGCTTTGTCATTTCCGCGCAGGCGGGAATCCAGAGATTTTCCAATCATGCTGGCCCCCCGTCTTCGCGGGGGTGACGGTTCTGGGATAGCTTCATGACTCTTCTCCCCATTGAGGGGGGGTCGCCAACGCGACACTTCGAACGAGCGAGGAGGAGAGGCGATTCAAGCGAGGCGATCGACCTCCACCCACCCCCGGAAGGGAATGCGGGCTTGAAGCAGTCTGTAGTTGTTTTTTCGCAGGCTACCCTGGCTGGTCCATACCAAGACACGTTGGCGGGGGTATAATTGGGATGCCCACACCGGGCACATGGGTCCTGCGGCCATTGGGGGGTTGGGAGGCTCAAACGGTGGCACGTTCCTCGCGCAATGCACCGGCGTTCTTGTCCCTTGCAATCATTCAATTCCTGTTCGTGTCCGCGACCTCTGCGGCTCCATTGTCGTTTCGCACGGTGGCGGTGACCGGGGAGCCGGCGCCGGGAAATCCTACGGGATCAATATTCGCTGAAATCCCTTTGCAGCCCGCAATCAATTATCAAGGGTCAGTTGTATTCTTTCACAGGTTTCAGCCTCCGACCGGAGGTGTTCGAGACGGACTTGCGATGAGTGTCGCGAACTCGTTGTCGGCTGTGATGCAATCGGGGCAGCCCGCGCCACCACCTGGCGGAAATTATTCGTTCGCGACATCCGGCAATATCAGTGACAACGGCTCTGTCGGTTTTTGCTCAACAGTCGACTCAATCGATCCATTTTCACAGTTTGTGCTATTCTCCCATCAGGGTGGTTCGACCAATGCGATTGCAATCTCGGGTCAACCTGCACCCGGGGTAACGCCCCCATCAACCTTCCACGAACTTTGCACTCGCGGAGACAGCTTCGTCGTTCCGCCTTCGGTCAATCCAGCAGGTTCACTCGCAATCTTTGGACGCACGCAAGTAGGCAGCGCATTTCGTACAGGGTTGTGGAATTACACATCAGGTGGAGCCCAACTGATTGCACTCACAGGCAACCCAGCCCCCGGCGGAGGCGGTGCAACTGTGTTTTCACAATTCGGTAGAGTGTCAACCGGAAAGAGTAGTTACGTCGTCGGTTGGTATCCAGTGATAAACGCGGCTAATGAAACAGCCTTCTATGGAGGGCTTGGTGGACCGGGTACCAATTCTCAAAACAACAAAGGAATTTGGCAGCAGGTCGGTGGGTTGCTGCAACTGGCGGCTCGCGCGGGAACGCAGGCGCCAGGAACGGGCATCGGTATGACGTACTCCGACTTCGGGGATCCAGCGTTAAACAACGCGGGGCATCTTGCTTTTCGAGGCGTCCTGACAGGAGTGGGTATCGATGCGTCGAACAACGAAGGAATGTGGTCCAGTTCGGCCGGTGCGCTGAACTTGATCGCTCGAGAAGGTGATGCCGCGCCGAATGTGTCGATGGGCGTCAATTTCGGCAGCTTTACCAGGCCGCACTTCCACGAAGTTATCCTGCGCGGCAACGGCGATGCGGCGTTTGTGTCCGAACTCACCGGAGCAGGCGTCACCCCGCAGAACGACGCCGCACTGTGGGCGCAGCGCAACGGCGTGCTGGGGTTGGTCGCGCGCGAGGGCGATGCCGCGCCGGGCACCTCCGCGGGTACGCTCTTCTCCGACGGGCTTGCCGGCGATTTCCTGCCGTACATGAACGACATGGGACTGCTTGCATTCAAGGGGTCGCTCACCGGGCCGGGCGTCGGCACGGCCAACGATGAAGGCTTCTGGGCCATGCACAGCGACGGTTCGATGCATCTGCTTTTCCGCGAGGGCGATGTGCTGGAAGTGCGACCCGGTGACTTTCGCACGCTCGCTTTCACCAATTACAGTCCCCGCGCGCCGACCGGCGGGCAGGACGGCCGCCAGCGCATCCTGAACAACTACGGCGAGCTGGCGTTCACGGCGAACTTCACCGACGGCTCGCAGGCGGTTCTTGTGTTCACCATCCCCGAGCCGGCGACGGCGGCGCTGATGGCGCTGGCGTGGATCGGCCTCGTGCGCCGGCCCCAATCCCATAGTCGCCCAAGCCCGCGGCCGGGCCACCCCTGCACTCGACGCATCGCCTGACGCTGAATTGATTAAAGTCGCGCGGCTATTTTTCGACGGACGCAGCAGCGTGCCTCATCCGCAGCGGGTGATGGCCGCTGCGATATCGATGGATCAAGAGATGTGTCGCGGCTTCAGGCACTGCGGCCGCGAAGGGACGCACCGGGTCAACTGCACTGCGTGAAGCAGTGGCACACGCGTCATCCACTCGTTCGGGAATCACCCTCGTCCGCTTGACAGGTTCGCGCGGGGTTTCTGTAATGATTCCCGATGTCACGACGACGCAAATCGAAGGCTGACCGGGGGCAATCCGAGCCGGAGCAGGACCGCTCACACGGCTCGGCGCGGGGCGACGAGTCAACCAATCAGAACGAAAGCCGCGCGAGCAAGGACCGCGCCGCGCACGACAGCGAAGGGGGCAACATCGGCCGTGCATCGGCCTCGCACGGTGCGCGACGGCCTCCCGCCGGTCGCGGTCGATTGTGGCTCTTTCGCGCTGCGGCGCTGGTGCTGATCCCCACCTTGTTCTTCGGGGCGACCGAACTGGGCTTGCGTCTGGGTGGGTTCGGAGTCGATACCGGCTATTTCGCCCGCCTGCCGGATGGCGACGCGGTCGTGGGCAATCCGTTCTTCGGCTGGCGGTTTTTTCCGCCGGCGATCGCGCGCGTCCCGGGGGTGTTTCGATTCGAAGACCCCAAACGGGCCGGAACGGTTCGCATTTTTGTGCTTGGCTCGTCGGCGGCGCAGGGTTTCCCCGATCCGTCGTACAGTTTTTCGCGCTTTGTCGATGTCATGCTGCACCGGATGCACCCCGGGCGACGCTTTGAGGTCATCAACACGGCCATGGTGGCGATCAACTCGCACGTGCTCGTGCCGATCGCGCGCGACTGCGCCGAGCACGAGCCGGACCTGTTTATCGTGTACGAGGGCAACAACGAAGTGGTCGGGCCGTTCGGACCGGGGACGGTGTTCGGGCGATTCTCGACGAGCTTGGGCATGACGCGGGCGATGGTGGCGCTGCGCGGCTGGCGGGTGAGTCAATTGGTTCAGCGCGGCATGGCGTGGCTGGGCGGCGGCGGCGAGACGCAGTGGCGCGGGATGGAGTTCTTCCTCGGCAATCAGGTCGCGGCGAACGATTCGCGGCTGGACGCGGCGCGGGAGCAATTCGCTCGCAATCTTGGGGACATCTGCGACGCGGCGCGCGGGGCCGGCGCGAAGGTGCTGTTGTGCACGGTCGGCGTCAACCTGCGCGATTGCGCGCCGTTTGCGTCGATGCACCGGTCGGGTCTCGCCGAAGCCGACGCGGCGAAATGGAAGGCGCTGTACGACGAGGGCGTGAAACGGGAAGACGCGGGCGACGCGAGCGGCGCGGCGGACCTTTTCATGCAGGCGTCAAAGATCGACGACGCGACCGCGGACCTGCACTTTCGACTGGGCCGTTGCAGGCGGGCGATGGGAGACGGCGACGGCGCGCGGGAAGCGTTCGCGCGGGCGCGCGACCTGGACACGCTACGGTTCCGGACGGACAGTCGATTCAACGCGACGATCCGCGACACCGCGAAAGGTCGCGAGGGTGTTCGACTGATCGATGTGGAAGCCGTGATGAACTCCGAGGCGGCGGCGGGCGGACCGGGGAACGATCTGTTCTACGAGCATTGCCATATGAATCTGCGCGGGAATTACCTGATCGCGCGAGAGATCGTGACGGCGTGGACGCCGCCGGGGAGTGAAGCGCCGCGCGGGCCGACGCCGTCGTTTGAGGAGTGCATTGCCGACCTCGCGTATGGCGAGTCGGATCGGTGCGCGATCGCGAAGGAAGTGGCGAGCCTGATCGAGCAGCCGCCGTTCGTGAATCAACTGGATCACGCGCAACAGCGCACGGCGGCGCGGGCGGATGTGGCGGCGTGCGCGACGGAAGATCGCGCCGCGCTCGAGCAGGCGCGCCAAGCGACGGCGACGGCGCTGACTCGAAGACCGAACGACCGACTCCTGATGAAGAAGCTGGCGGGGTTGGAGCTGAAGCTGGGCGATGCGACGGGGGCGGAAAAGCGATTACGGGAAGTCCTCAAGCAGTATCCGCAGGATCTGACGACGACGGCCGAACTGGGCGCGGCATTGTTGCAACAGAAGCGGGCGGCCGACGCGCTGCAGGCGTTTGATGCGATCCTGGCGTCGCCGTTTTGCGACCCGGCCAGCGCGGCCGAGGCGCATTTCAACACCGGCGTGGTGCGAGACGCGCTGGGTGAGAAGGACGTCGCGGTTCGGGCCTATGAACAGGCGCTGGCCTTGAAACCGGGGCACATCAAGGCGCATACGAACCTGGGGCTGGTGCTCTCGCGCGAGGGCAAGCTGGACGAGGCGGCGGCGCATCACCGGGCGGTGATTGCGGCGCAGCCGGACCTGACCCTTGCGCGCATCAATCTTGCACTTGTCTATTTCCGCCAGCAGAAGTGGGCGGAGGCTGCCAGCGAGCTGGAGACGGCGCTGCAACATCAGCCGCGTGATGTGACGGCGATGCTGCTGCTCGGCGAGGCGCTGGTGCAGGCGAAGCGATTTGATGAGGGGATCGCGCGCCTGCGGGCCGCGCTGGAACTGGCGCCGCGCACGGCCGAAGCGCACAACGGGCTGGGCGCTGCGCTACTGCGGGCGGGCCGTGCAAAGGAGGCCGTGCCGCACCTCGAAACGGCGTTGCGGCTAAAGCCCGGTTACGCGGCGGCAGCAGCGAATCTCAAAGCAGCTCGGCAGGCGGGCGGCTGAATCAGATGGGCAGGGTGTTTCCGATGTTTCGCGCGTGAGGCGCCAGGGTTTGTTTCGATAAATAGACTGTCGGCGCAGCGTGCATTGCCGTCGCGCCGGCGAGGGCCGAGGGCGAGTGGGCAGCGGGAGGCTTGCCATGTTCGCGTCATCGGCCGCGGTTCTGCCTGTCGGTTGTCTGGCCTGCGGGCCGTCGCTCGAAGCCATGCTGGGAATGTATGCATTAGTCGTGGGAGTGCCGTCGCTGGGCGTGCTCGCCGCGGGGTATGCGTGCCGCGTCACGACGTGGGAGCATGGTCGCCTGGTGGGTCGGTCGGTGGGACGAGTCGGCCTGGGCATCACGCTGGCGCTGGCTGCAATGAGCGCGCTGAGCGCGGGCATCTTGGGGGCCGGCACGCCCTACGTACTGTGGCATGACATTCTGCTGGCGGTACCACTGGTCGGGTTGCTCGCGGCCCTGCCGCTGACCTGCTCGGCACTGGCCATCCGCATGAACCGCCCGCCTCCCGAGCCGGACTACCCGCGCTGCACGGGCTGCGGCTACAACCTGACGGGGTTGGTTGAGCCCCGTTGCCCGGAGTGCGGGCGCGGGTTCACAAAGGCCGACGCACCGTTGGACAGCTACGCGAAAACCTAATCCGCGGTTTGAAGTTACGTCTTCACGCTCGCCATCATCACCGCCGCGACCGGCAGGAACACCATCACCGGCAGCCACTCGGGCAGAGCCGGGTCGAGGAACCCCGGCAGGCTCACGCTCTGGCAGATGAACGCGAACACGTAGCAAGCGGCGCACATCAGCAGGCATCGCCCGCCGGCGACGATCACGCTGTGCCGCTCGCGGCTCAAGTAGAACGGCACGCCCAGGCAAAGCAGGATCATGTTGATGATCATTGTCGTGATGCGCTTGTGGCGCACTTTGACGATCTCGGCCGAGCCGCCTGGAAACCGCTCCTGCAAGCGGCCCAGTTCCGCCAGGCTTAGAAAATTCACCCACATCGTCGCCTGCTGCAGCGCGAGCTCCTTCGGCGTCAGGTCCGATGCGTAGGCCTTGATCGGCAATTGGCCCAGAGCATCGGCCCCGGCCGGGTCGCTCGTTGCGCCGAGTTTCATTTGCGTGCCGTTGGCGAGGTGCCACATCTGCTCTTCTTCATCCCACCGGGCCTGGTCGGCCTGGATGACCTCCGTGAGCCGGGCGTTCTGGTCGCGCTTCATGATGACGACGCCGCGCATCTCGCGCACGCGCGGCTGAAACATGCTGGCGGAAACGAGCGAATTGTTCTTGTCGGGCTGGAACCAGACGGCGAAGGCGTTGCGCCCCTCGATGTCATTATGTTTGCGCACGAGCTTGTCGGCATAACGCGGGATGAGCACTTCCTGATCGAAGAACCACAGGGCGTTCATCGCCATCGCGGCGATCAGCACTGGGGCCGCCATGCGATACAGGCTCGTGCCCGAGGCCAGCACTGCCGTCAGTTCGTTCGTGCGGTGCATGCGGCCGAACGTGAAGCAGCCGGCGACGAGGGTGATGACGCCGGCGAGCTGGGCGAAGTAAAGGAGCAGGTTGTAGGAGTAGAAGTCGATGATCTTGCGGATCGTCTCGGCAGTGGACTGGCTCTTGACGGACGTGAACTCATCGAGGTTCACAAACAGATCAAGGATGACATACAACCCGACGCAGACGGCGAGCGCGATGACGTAGTTGGTGAGAAAGGCACGAAGGACATAGCGGTCGAGCGTCTTGAGCATGGGAGGATTGTAGGGGGAGAAGTCAAAACGGCGAGAAGCGGCCAGCCCATGCGCGTTCGTGGGCTCCGCCTACCATTTCAGCCTGGCGGATACCGCCCATTCTTCGCCGGCGTGCTGTTACGCCCTTCCGCGCGATCGAGCGTCTCCCTCCATAACGTTCGCACCGCGCGAAGCTCACCAACCCAATTCGTCGTCCTCGGGCACGGGCAGCCAGTGCGATCGGAGGACGTGCTTGAGGTAATCAAGAATCGCCTCTCGGCGCTGCGAATCGGACCAATCCTTCTGACGCTGCGCCCAGAGAACAAACGCGGGTTGCGGCCGCACAATCTCGAATGGCTTGGCGGCCATATCGGGGAACTTTCGGGCCAGTTCGAGCGATCGTGGTTCATCGATCTTCGGGTTTTTCTTTCGCAGGCTCGCCGCGACGACTTCGACACCGCTTTGCGATGCGAGGGCATGAGACGGCGCGACGACCGCCCAGTCAGCGCGCGGCACATTCAAACCGAGCGCGGCGAGTCTCGCCGCAGAGAGCGGCAGCGACGCGGCGCGAGCCATCGGCGCTTCGGGAATCCCTTCTTCGTCAAGGCGTTTGCGAATCTCCGCGGCGGTCTTGGGGTTGCGCGGCGCGGTCACGATCAGCGCCGGGTCCACTTCCATCGCAAGCTGCTCTTCGAGCGTCGGCGCGACGGGCGCATCGCCTGGTTCCGCGACGATGACGACGCCCTTGTCGAGCGTCGCCTTGTGCTTCCGGCTGATGTAGCTCTTCAACTCGGCGAGCCAGCGATCCGCTTCGCCGGCCGATTCGGGCGTGGCAGCGTAAATGTAGGCGTTCGGCGTGTTATAGAGCTTCTTGCCCTGCCAGTCGGTCGGCACGTCGGTCGGTGCGGCGAGAACGACTTTCGGCGGCCCGGCCTTCGGCGCGCAGCCCGACACAACCGTCAACAGCAGCCCGAACACCCAGCCACACACTAGCACGCCGTTCATGTCGCTTCGCATCATGGCGACGTAGATTAATCGATGCGTGGCGATTCGGTAAGACCGCAGAGGCAAAGTCGGATTCCAACTATTGCGGCCCCTGCGCGGCGTGCGACGTCGCCCACGGCATCGTTTACAATTCGACCGCATGAAGTTCACCCGGGCGGTCATTGATTCCATCGGTTACGAGCTTCCGCCGACGGTCGTCACGTCGGCGGAAATCGAGGAGCGGCTCGCGCCGATGTATCGCGCGCTGCGCATGCAGCCGGGGCAGCTCGAAGCGCTGACCGGCATCCGCGAGCGGCGATGGTGGTCGCCGGGGCAGACGATGGCCGAGCCGGCGGCGGCGGCGGCGCGGCGGGCGCTGGCGCGGTCAGCGGCGGCGATCGACGACATCGGGATGGTGATTTACGCCGGCGTCTGCCGGGACAATCTGGAGCCGGCGACGGCCTGCGCGGTGGCCGATGCGCTGGGTGTCTCGCCGCTGGCACAAATCTATGACGTCTCCAATGCCTGCCTCGCGGTGATCAACGGCATCGTGCAGGCGGCCAGCGCGATCGAGCTGGGGCATGTCCGCGCGGCGCTGATCGTGTCATGCGAGTCGGCGCGACAGATTGTCGACCTGACGATCGATCGCATGGTGAAACATCCGACGATGGATTCGTTTCGGCTTTGCCTCGCGACGATGACGGGCGGGTCGGGGGCCGTGGGCGTCGTGGTGCGCGATGCATCGCTGGCGCCTGGGGGGCATCGCGTACTGGGGGGAGTGATGCGCAGCCGGACGAAGTTCCACAAGCTCTGTCGCTGGGGACCGGACACCGGCATGCCCTCGACCGCGCCGATGGAGATGGTGACCGACGGCACGGTGCTGATGGAGCACGGCGTCGCGCTGGGCGTCGAGACGTGGTACGCGTTCCTGGAGGAGATGGGCTGGCCGGTCGAAGCGGTGGATCGCACGATTTGTCATCAGGTCGGCGGGCCGCACCGTGAACTGGTGCTTCGCTCGATCGGCGTGCCGGTCGAGAGGGACTTTCAAACGTACGAGTATCTCGGCAACATCGGCACGGTCTCGCTGCCGCTCACGGCGGCCATCGCCGAGGAGCGCGGCGTGCTTCAACCGGGGCATCGCGTCGGCATGCTGGGCATCGGCAGCGGATTGAACTGCCTGATGCTGGGAGTGGAGTGGTAATTCAATACGAATTGCGAACCGCCAAGAGCGATTTGCATGAACAATGCAGAATGTAGAATTGAGAATGCAGAAACGCGCTCACCGTGATCCCAGCCCCGAGCGCGAGCGAGCGGGCACCGGGTGCTGCGAATCCCCGCAACGATTCAGCGACGAGTGAATCGATTTGGAACACAGCCCCGGACTGCAACGCGATTTCCAATTAAGAGAGATTCATCACAAGTGAAGATTGCTTCGAAACGCGATCGCCGCATGGCGCTCCCTTACGGTCGCGGCTCGGTTATTCAGAAGTCCCACACGCCATTCCTCAATACAACGGATTCATCACCATCCCCGTCGCGAGCTTGGGCGCGAAGTACGTGGACTTCTGCGGCATCAGTTCGCCGGCGGTGCAGATGTCTCGCAACTGCTGCATCGTGGTCGCGGGCATCAGCGCCGCGACGCCGTGGTGTTCGCGCGCATCGTTGATCGCTTCGTCCATGGTCTTGTGATAGTGAATCGTCGGCGGCTTGCCGACGCAAAACTTCGGCGACACCACTTCGTCCAGGATGTACCGGTGAAAGATGGAGTACGCGCTTTGCCGCCACGCAACCTGCCGATTCGGCTCATACGCCGCCAGCAGGTCGGCATCCTTCGGCGACAGCACCGCGCAAACATCCTGCCGCGGGTCGTACAGCGCCAGCGCCTGCGGGCCGGCTTCTCGCAGCATCTTTGCCAGGTCCTCGTCGCCGGCCGGTTTCGCGACCGGCTTCCATGTGAACTTGTCCACCAGGGCCTGTTGATAATCCTTCGCGAACACCTGCGGCAGATCGCAGATTGAGCGGAAGTACGGCTGAATCGTCGCGCCGGGGTCTTCCATCGCGCAGAGGACACACAGAACGAAGTTCACCGGGTCGATGTCCGCAACGTGCCCCATCTGGTCCACTTCCTGCTGGCGGAACATCAACGCCGTGCCGTACCGATGATGGCCGTCAGCGATGAAGACGGATTTCTCTTTCATCGTCGCTCGCACCGCCTCGACCACTTCCGGATCGGTGACGACCCAGAGCTTGTTTTCCACGCCGTCCAGCCGCCCCACCTGCTCCGGCGTTTCGCCGACGGCGCGCTCGAGCATCGCGGCGACTTCGTTCTGGGCGTCGGGGTACAAGCCGAAGATCGGGCTAAGATTGCAACGCGTGGCAACCGTCAGCTTGAGGCGGTCTTCCTTCGGCCCGCCGAACGTCTGCTCGTGCGCGAAGACGCATCCCTTGCCGAACTCTTCCAGCCGCAGCCGCGCGAAGAACATCTTGCGCGTCAGCGTCTTGCGGCCAAGCCGATAGGTCTGGTGATAGACGTAAATCGCCGGCAGCTCGTCGCGCTCGATTGCGTGGATGTCCATCCAGCTGGTCATCTCGCCGGCCGCCTGGCGATAGATGTTGTCCGGCCCGGCCGTCTTGGGCGGCACATGCGGCAGGTCGATGGCGACGACGTTGTGATCGTCGGCCGCGAGCAGCCGAGCCTTGTCGGCTTCGTCGAGGATGTCGTAGGGCGGCGCGATCAGCCGCGAGACATCGACGGACGTATAGCGTATACCGCGAAAGGGTTGAATCTCGGCCATGGGCAAACCCTCCAGAATCGCCGCGCCGGATCGGCCAACGGGCAGCGCCGACGGAAACTCGCCGAATCTTCGTGCGATTGGCGTGCTCTGTCTAGCGCGCGGGCCGATGCGCCGCGAACGGGGCCGCGACGTCGCGGCGGCTTGCAGGACCGCTTCGATTGCGGTTAAATTCCGGCCTTTCAACAAGTCCAAACACGGGGAGATGCCGTCTTGACCGAGATCAAAGCGACCAACATCGTCTGGCATGAGGGACACGTCGAGCGCCCGCAGCGCGAGTCGCTGCTCAAGCAGAAAGGCGCCACCATCTGGCTCACCGGCCTGCCCTCCTCGGGCAAGAGCACCATCGGCTTTTCGCTCGAGCATCTGCTCGTTCAGCAGGGCCGGCTCGCCTACGTGCTGGACGGCGACAACATCCGCCACGGCCTGAACAAGAACCTCGGCTTCTCCGCGGCCGACCGCGCCGAGAACATCCGTCGCATCGGCGAAGTAGCCAAGCTCTTTTCCGACGCCGGCCTGGTCACGATCACGTCGTTCGTCAGCCCGTACCGCGCCGATCGCGACGGCGTGCGGCAGATGCACGTCGCGGCGAAGCTGCCGTTTGTCGAGGTATTCGTCGATACGCCGATCGAGCTGTGCGAGCAGCGCGATCCGAAGGGGCTGTATCGCAAGGCCCGCGCCGGCGAGATTCCCAACTTCACCGGCGTGAGCGATCCCTATGAGCCGCCCGTCAATCCCGAGCTGACGCTCAAGACCGGCGAACACAAGCTCGAAGACTGCGTCGCCCAGCTCGCGACGTATCTGCAACAGCGCAGCATCCTGCCGGGATGACATCGCCCCGCCGTGCCGTCGCCCACCCGCGCGACCCGAATCATCGGCCGCGGTGGGCCGATCTGCACATGCACTCCACGGCTTCCGACGGCGGCTACGCACCGGCGAAGCTGATGAACATGGCCGCCGCGCGCCGGCTCGCCGCGGTCGCGCTCACCGATCACGACACGATCGACGGATTGTCCGAAGCCGCGAGCGCCGCGGCGACGCATGGGATGGAATTCGTGCCCGGCATCGAGCTGGAGGCGAAGCAGGGTCGGCGTGTCGTGCATATTCTCGGATACTTCATCAACGCCGAATCGCCCGAATTGCTTCGGCAACTGGCCGATGAGCGCCAGCGGCGCGATCAGCGCAATCGAGAGATCGTTTCGCGGCTCGCCGCCCTGGGAATTCGACTGGACTACGACGCACTGGTGAAAGCCAACGGCGGTCGGCCGCTGGGTCGGCCGCATCTCGCGAATGAGCTGGTCGGCTTGGGCATCGTGTCCAGCTTTCGACAGGCGTTCGCGCGGTATCTCGGCTCGGGCGCGGCGGCACATGTGCCGCGGGTCGTGCGCGAGGCGAGCGACGCCGTCGCGATGATTCGCGCCGCCGGCGGCGTCGCATCGCTGGCGCATCCGTCGCGCGTGGGATGCGAGACGAGCCTTGAGCTGGAGAACGTGGTTCGGCGGATGCGGGAGGCGGGATTAGCCGCTCTGGAGGTGAGTCATCCTGATGTCACCGGCGAGTTCGCGCGGGTGTGCGAGCGCCTCGCGACGAAGCTGGACCTCGTGCCGACGGGCGGAAGTGATTTTCACCGATTCGTCGGCGCGGAGCGGCACGGCACGGGGTTCTACGGCCATCGCGTACCCATCGAATGGATCGCGGCGTTGCGCGAGCGCCGCGCGGGATGATCCCCGCTCGTGCCCTTTACCGACACGACTTTCATTTGCGAGTCCTGCCTTTCAACACCGCGCGCAAGAAAAGCCCCAGGCAAATGCCTGGGGCTTTGGAATCTCGGCGATCTGTCGCATCAGTGCGATTCGAAGATCGTGCGGACTCGTGTGAAACGCGCCGCTTCGTACCGCTGCTTGCGCCGCATTTCTATTTATGCTGCGTTTCCACCAGCGCCGCGTTTCGTCTTACGCCGTGGCGCGTTTTCGTCGCGGCAGGACAGTCAACAGGCCCACGGCGAGCAGACCGATCGTGCCCGGCTCGGGCGTGTAAAAGAGAAAATCGCGCGTGTAGTCGGTGCCGCCGCCGGCGGCCGACTTGAGCCAGCCGTGCCCGGTGACGACGTTCCATTGCGGGGCGGCGAAGACATTGGGATCGAGCCGGTGCCGGTAGTCGACGATCAAACCCGGCATCATGCCATCCATCGTGTTCTCGACGAAGACGCGCGGGCCGGTATAGACCGCGGGCGTCACGCCTTCGTTGAAGAGCGGCGTCAGCGTGACATCGAAATCCCAGTAGTTGATCGCATTGTTGCTGATTCCGGCGGCAATCAACTGGTTGAGCATGTTCGCGTTCGGCAGCGCGGGCTGGAAGATGCCGCCCTGGCCCACCTGACCGCGAATGGTGGCGTTGAGCGTCCAGCGCTGGTCAAGCGCGTCGAGCCCTGAATTGCCGGTGTACCCCAACGCGGCGCCGTTGCTGCTCTGCAGGTGCGCGATCGTGCCGGTGATGGTCGCATAGACCGACGCCGGACCGGCGGGCTGCGGGTTGAAGAACGTCATCGTGACGTCTTGAAAGTGAAAGCTGTTCACACCCTGGCTGTTGTCAAGCCGCAGGCCGTAGTCGCGCGAATCCACCGCATTCACGTTCGCGGACGCATTGCCGTTCGGATGGCTGAACAACGGCACGGAGATCAAACTGGCGTCGGCGACCGGCGCGGCGCCCAGCGCAACGACGGCGACAAGCCCTGTGACAATCTTCGACAGTACGTTTCGATTCATCTGCGAATGCCCCCCAATGCTGGTCTCGTTCACCACGCCGCGAAGCCTGTCGCGGGCGTGTTATCGACCCGGCGCCCACCGGGTCACGACGAGGGAGCAGCACGGTCCGTGCCATCGGCCGCCGCATCGGATAATCACGCAGGCAGCGCCGAGCGGACACGTCGAATAACATGGCTACATTTGTATAATCAACGCCTCGGCCGGGGGTTAGGCAGAATGAGCCGGAAAAGGATATCGGCGGTGCGAGGCCGTTTGTGCGGATTAGCGAAGCGCGCTCGATGGCGCGGGTCTTTCAGGATGCGGCGGTGTGGTGCAACGGGATGACGGGTTACGACTTTCGTGCTGCCCTGAAGCGCTCGACCGCTGCGGCCACTTCCGCGAGCCCGTCGGCGGCGTGGGTCCACCCGTGGGTTGTCGTCGGCGAACCTTCGAGCTGCTTATAGGTCGCGAAGAAGTGCTCGACCTCGCGGAGGAAGTGCGGCGGAACGTCGGAAAGATCCCGGTACTCGCCGAAGAGTGGATCGGTATCAGGCACACCAAGAACTTTGAAATCGTTCGCGCCCTTGTCGATCATCTTGAAGAGGCCGATGACCCGTGCGCGAATCAGGCAACCGGTAAACGTCGGCTCGTTCACCATCACGAGCACGTCCAGCGCATCGCCGTCCTCGGCGAGCGTATGCGGGATGAACCCGTAGTCGCCGGGGTAGTGACTCGATGAGAACAGGTATCGGTCGAGCCGAAACAGTCCTGTCTCCTTGTCGATCTCGAACTTGCTTCGCCGGCCCTTGGGAATCTCAATGATGGCGTTGACGACTTCGGGAAGATTCGTCCCGGGCGGGATGTTTACAAAGGCGTCGTAGAGCATGATGAACCTGCCAGCGAGTGGTTAGTGGTCAGTGATTGGCCGGCGATGCGCAGGGTGGGCACTTCCTACCGCGCCAATTCGTTGTCCTTCGTGTGCGTTGTGACTTTGTTCCGGGTTGAGCACGTGGACACCGACCCAGTGACGCAAGAACCGTTCAAGGCCGACTTTGACCCTGCAAGCCTGCACCGATCATAACACCGATTGGACGGCGGAATGAAATCAGCCGCCGCACCGATTACAATGCGGCATCGCACGCGGAACGCCGGCGAAGGGTACGAGCTTGGAATACGGCCTTTCCTCGTGCGCGGGAGTGGCGCATGTCGCAGCCGTTGATCGAACTGACCAACGTCCACAAGGTTTATCACAAGGATCGCATCGAAATCCCCGTGTTGGCCGGCCTGAAGCTGAACATCCCGGCCGGGGAGTTCGTCGTCCTCATGGGGCCAAGCGGCTCGGGCAAATCCACCCTGCTGCATCTGATCGGCGGGCTGGACTCCCCTACCGCCGGCAGCGTCCGCGTGGGCGAAGCGATGCTCGAGCGGATGACGGAGCAGGAGCTGACGGCCTGGCGCAGCCGCCACGTCGGCTTCATCTTTCAGATGTATCACCTCGTGCCCGTGTTGACCGCGGCGCAAAACGTCGAACTGCCGCTGTTGCTGTTCAAGATGTCGGCGGCCGAGCGGCGGCAGCGCGTGCAGACCGCCTTGTCCATCGTCGGACTCGGTGAGCGGATGGACCACCGGCCGAATCAGCTCTCCGGTGGTCAGGAGCAGCGTGTGGCCATCGCGCGGGCCATCGTGACCGACCCGGACGTGATCCTCGCCGACGAGCCGACCGGCGACCTCGACGCGAAAACTTCCACCGAGATTCTCAACCTTCTGGGCCTGCTGAACCGCGAGTTCAATAAGACAATTGTCATGGTGACGCACGACCCGCGCGCCGCGGCACACGGCCAGCGCATCCTGCATCTGGACAAGGGCCAGCTCGAACGCGACGAGAAGAACGACCCGTCGCTCGTGGCCGCCCATTGAGGCTACGCACCGACCATGACCCTCGGCTACGTCCTGCTTCAGAACCTGCGCCGCAATCCGACGCGCACCTGCCTGACCGGCATTGCCTTCGCCCTGCCGATGGCCATTTTTGTCGCCGCCATTTCCTTTGTCGTCGCGCTGGTCGAGATCGGCAAGGCCAATGAGCGCGAGCTGCGACTCGGCGTGCATCACAAGACCACGCTTATCAATCTCATCCCGCAGGGGCACCGCGCCAAGATTGAAGCCCTCGACCCGGATCGCTCGCGCCTTGCCGCCGTGTGCGGCATGCGGTGGTTCGGCGGTCGCGTGCCCAATGCACCCGGTGTGATTCAAAGCCTCGCCGCCGATCCCGATACGTTTCCCACCGTCTACGCCGAAGTCGATATGTCCGACGCCGACATTGAGAATTGGACGAAGGATCGGCAGGCGTGCGTCGTCGGTACGGGCATCGCCGAGAACAACGGCTGGAAGGTCGGCGACCGCATCACGCTGACCAGCAGCGTGCCGCCCTATTTGTCGCTGGAGTTTCACGTCATCAAAATCATGACGGCTCCGTCGCGAACGAACGTGCTTTACTTTCGCCGGGATTTCTTGAGCGAGTCGCTGAAGGAAGCGGGCAACGAGCGCTATGCTGACTGCAACATTTTCTGGGTGAAATGCAACAGCGCCGCGGGCCTGCGCGCGCTTCAACAGGAGATCGACGCGACGTTTGCCAATTCGCCGGACGAGACCAAAAGCGAAGACGAACTGACCTTCGCCGCCGGATTCGCGCAGGCTGCCGGCGATATCCCCGGCCTGATGCGCGTCATGGCGATCGTCGTCGTCGCGATCGTCGCGATGGTCGCCGGCAACACGATGATGATGAGCTTTCGCGAGCGCACGCGCGAGCTGGCGGTCTTCAAGGCGATCGGGTTCCCCAACTGGCGCATCGTCGCGATGGTGCTGGGCGAAAGCGTGATGCTGGCGCTGCTCGGAGCGACGGCGGGAATCATTCCGGCGGTGATTTTGCTCACGGCGGTCCCGATGCGCAAGTTGATGCCGGGGTTCCTCCCGATCGCGCAGCTCACGGTGTCGCCACTGGCCGTGGGAATCTCTGTCGCCATTGCCGGGGCGGTCGGCCTGTTGGCCGGATTGGCGCCGGCCTGGCACACGCTTCGCATGCAAACCGTGAGCGCGCTACGCCGCGTGGGAGAATAATTGGAACGGCGAGCAAGTCGAGGATCCGCCGTGGCGGGCTCGCCGGCTAAATGCGAAACCGGCAACTAACCACTGAACTCTGGACTCTGACCACTAACCACTGACCACTGACCACTTCTGCATGGCACTCCCTCTCTCCTACAACTGGCGCAACCTGCTGATCCGGCGCACGACGACCGTGCTGACGGTGCTGGTGATCGCCGTGGTCGTGGGGGTGTTTTCGTGGATGCTGGGCTTTCGCGGAGCGTTGAGCCGCTCGCTCTCGGTGGCTGGTGATCCGCGCACGCTCATCGTGCTGCGACAGGCCTCCACGTCGGAGACCAACAGCGCCATCCCGCCGGACGATTACAACAAGCTGACCCAGCTCAACGAGGAAATCGCCGTCGATGATCAAACCGGCGACCAACTCAAAAGCCCGGAGATGATCGTACAGGTCTCCCTGCCCCGCACTCGCGATCTGGGTGCGACCAATGCGAACGTCGCCGTGCGCGGCGTGACCAATTCGGCCTTCGCCGTTCACCGTAACGTGAAGTTGCTCGGCGCCAAGCCGGCCGACGGTGCGATGGAGGTCATCGTCGGCGTGCAGGCGGCCAAACAGTTCGCCGGGCTGGCGATCGGCGACACAATCAACCTCGGCTACGGCGGCAATCGCGGCTACCGGGTGGTGGGATACTTCTCCGCGGACGGCGGCCCGCTTGAGAGCGAGATCTGGGGGCCGGCCACCATGCTGATGAATGCCTACATGCGCAACGCCTATTCATCGGTGGCGCTGCGTCTGAAGGACAACGTCGATCCCGCCGCCGCCATCCGACGCATCGAAGGCCCCGGTATCGAGTTGACCGCGCGAACCGAAAGCGAATACTGGCAGGAGCAGACCAAGAACATCGGCATGTACCTGATGATTGTTACGTTTCTCGTCGGCGTCATGTGCATCGCCGCGGCGTTTTCCATCGCCAACACCATGTTTGCATCGGTCGCCGGGCGCTCGCGCGAGTTCGCCATGCTGCGCACCATCGGCTTCACCGGACGGCATCTGCTCACGAGCGTCATGATCGAATCGCTCCTGTTGTGTTTCCTCGGCGGCGCGATCGGCTGCCTTGCCTGCGGCGCGTGGCTCGCGCTCGTTGGCAACACCAAAGACATGTTCGGGCAGAGCACGTTCACCACGCTCGCGTTCGAGATTCACCTGACCCCGCTCATCGTCGGCATCGCCATCGGCGCGATCTGCCTGGTCGGGCTGGGCGGCGCGATCGTCCCCGCGCGAAGGGCTGCCCGCACGCAGGTCGTCACCGCATTGCGGGAAGCCTGATCGCGTTCTATAGTCCGGTCGCCGGGCGGATGTTTCATCCGACCGCCTCGCGCCGGCTTTGCGAACCCGCCCATGCTTCGCCTCACCTACGTCTACCGCAACCTCACGCGAAACACGCGGCGGTCCGTCATGACCAGCGCAGCCGTCGCGCTGCCCATTGTCATCTTCGTGCTCTCCACGGCCGTGATCGACGGCATCACGCGCTTCCTCGACAACTCCGCCAGGCAGCTTCGCCTCGCCATCACGCAGAAGACCTCCATTGTTAATCCGCTGCCCGAAGGCCACCGGCGCAAGATCGAGTCGCTCGACCCGACGGGCACGCGCATTCTTGCCGTCTGCGGACTGCGCTGGATCGGCGGCCAGCGCGAGAACGACCCCATGCCGCTCTCCACGCTCGGCGTCGACCACGACACGTTCGTCGAAGCGTTTCCCGAACATCGGCTTGATAGAGAGGAAATCGATGCCTGGCAGCGCGACAAGCAGGCACTCATGGTCGGTCGCAACACGGCGACGCAACTGGGCTGGAAGGTCGGCCAGCGCGTGACGATCATGCCATCGGTGCCGCCGTACACGCCGATTGAGTTTCATATTATCTCGACAATGGAGAAAGCGGAGGACGTGGTCACGCTCTGGTTCCGGCGCGACTACTTTGAGGAGATTCTCAAAGGCGAGGGCAAGGAGTACCCCGAAGGGCTGGTCAGTTTTTATTTCGTCAAGTGCGGCAGCAAGGCGGACATGGATCACTTCCGGCAGGAAATCGACCGCATGTTCGCCGGCACGCTCGATGAGACCAAGACCTCGGATGAAAAGACGTTCATGAACGAGTTCATCACGCAGCAGTTCGACCTGCCGCGCAATCTGACGATCCTCTCGGCGATGACGGTCTTCGTCGCGGTGATTGCCGCGATGAACGCCATGAGCATGAACGTGCGCGACCGCATCAGCGAAATCGCCACGCTCAAGGCCCTGGGGTTCTCCGGCCTGTTCGCGCTGGCGTTGATCCTCGCCGAGAGCCTGCTCATCTGCGGACTGGGCGGACTGGCCGGTTCGCTCGGGCCGTACATCGCGTTCACGTATACGCCGCTGCGAAAGATCAACATTCCGGTGATTCAAACGTTTGAGATTCCGTTCGCCATGTGCATCAAGTCGGTGCTGGTGGCGCTGGGGATCGGATTGCTGGCCGGCGCGTGGCCGAGCTGGTTGGCGCTGCGGATGAAGGTCGTGGCGGCGCTGCGAAATCTGGAATGAGTTGGGCGGGCACGGCCCACCAATACGAATTGGCGGTCCGTGCCTTGCCAATGAACGGACGACAAGCATGGTGGGCAATGCTCACCCTACTGACACATGGCTTTGCCGCTTTACTACAACTGGCGAAATCTGCTCGTGCGAAAGTTGAGCACCGGGCTGACGTTCGTCATCGTCGCGGTGGTCGTGGCCGTGCTGGCGGTGCTGCTCTCGTTCTCCGAAGGCATCCGCGCGTCGATGAAATCCAGCGGCTCGAGCGCCAACATCGTCGCCCTTCAGACCGGCGCCACGGCCGAGAGCACCAGTATCATCCGCCCCGAAGAGGCCGCGCGCATGATGCAGACGCCGGGCGTCGCACGCGGGCGCGACGGCCAGCCGCTCGTCAGCCACGAGTTATGCGTGCAGGCATCCATTCCGCGCCGCCCTCCACCGGGCAACCCGGCCAACGTCGCCGTGCGCGGCGTGGATGACACTGCCTTCCTCGTGCATGCCGAAGTGCAATTGATCGAGGGGCGCATGTTCAACCCCGCGGCGCACGAGGTCATCGTCGGCCGCGCCGCACGCGAGCGCTATCGCAACCTCGAAGTCGGCGGCGAAATCACGATCGGCCGATCCACGGACAAGACCTTCAGCGTCGTCGGCATATTCGAGGCAGGCGGCGGCGCACTCGAGAGCGAAATCTGGGGACCGCGCAGCATGATCAGCGACGTTTACCTGCGCCGGTTCACGTCCAGTGCCATCATGCGGCTCGACGACCCCGGCATGGCGCTCGCCGCCATCGAATACATTCGCGGCCCGGCTGTGCGCATGAACGCCAAGACCGAGGCCGACTATTACGTCGATCTGTCATCCAAGACGCGCGAGATCGTGGTCCTGACAACGATCCTGATCGCCATCATGGCTGTTGGCGCGGTCTTTGCCGTTGCGACGACGATGTATACTTCAGTAGATAGCCGCCGTCGGGAGATCGCCATGCTCCGCACGCTTGGCTTCTCCCGCGGTTCGGTCATCGCCGCGTTTCTTACCGAGAGCCTGCTTATTTGCATGGTCGCCTGCGCGGTCGGGCTGCTCGGTTCGCTGTTTGTGAGCGGTTCGCGACAGGATTACCTATCGGACCAGACCTGGACCGTCATCGCATACGAGCTTCGCATCACGCCTGTAACGGTGGCGTCGGCGGTCGGGCTGTCGATCCTCGTGGGGGTGGCCGGTGCGGTTGCTCCCGCCCTGCGAGCCGCTCGCATCCGCGTGATCGAAGCCCTGCGTAAGGGCTAGCCGCCCGCTAGAATGGACTGCATGCAAGCGCCTACCGACCTACGTGCCCAGCTTCGCAGCCTGACGATCAACAAGGATCAACGGCCGGCCGCGACATCCAAGCCCGCCCCGTCGGCAACGGCCGGCTCAGTTCGCTCGGGCGCGCGCTCCGGCAAGCGTCTTTTGATCCTCGGCGGCATCGGGATCGGGGCGCTCCTGATCTGGTACATCGCGCCCGGAGCGGCAACGCTGGGCCTGGGCGGCGGCAGCAGCAGCGCGGCGGAAGTGCGGCTCATCACCGTCACGTCGCGCGGCGCGGCCGATGTCCCCCCGGTGTTCACAGCAGCCGGCAAGATCGTGTCGGATCACAAGGTCTCGGTCAGCACGAAGGTCTCTGGCCAAATCGTCGAACTGCGATTCGAACAGGGCGACCGCGTGAAGAAGGGCCAGGTCATCGCACGCATTGAGGACGTGAATTACCGCGCCATGCGCGATCAGGCGGCGGCGCACCTTGAGAAGAGCCGCGCGGCCCTGGCCTATCAGCAGGTGAATTTTGACCGCGTGGCGCGGCTGCACGAATCGAGCGACGCGCCGGACATCGAGTATGTCGATGCCAAGCGCGCGGCGGAAGAGGCGCGGGCGCAAGTTGCCGCCGACGAAGCGGCGCTGGCGTTCGCGGAGAAGGCGCTACGGGATTGCGAGGTGGTCACGCCGATCGAGGGCGTGATCCTGGAGCGTAGCGTGGAAGTTGGTGATTTCGTTGCGGCCGAGGGCGGGCGCGGAGCGATTGCCAATGCACAGTTCGCGGTGATTGCCGACATGACGGCTCTTCGCGTCGAGGTCGACATCAGCGAGCTGGACATCGCGCGGATTCGGCAAGACATGCCCTGCGTCATTACTCCCGACGCGTACAAAGACCGCCGCTATGACGGTCACGTGATGTGGATCGATCCCGGGGCGAACTATTCCAAGGCGACGGTGCAGGCCAAGGTACGCATCGACAACCCCGACGATTTTCTGCGAGTGGAAGGCGCCGCGCAGGTCGCATTCTTCAACGACAAGCCGCAGACCGACAGTGCATCGAGCGCGCAGGCGATTTGGGTACCGCGCTCGGCGTGCAAAGTAGAAGCAGACGGACGCGGCGCGACGGTCTTCCTCGTCGAGGGCGGCGTGCTTCGCGCGACGCGCGTCACGACCGGGCGAATCAGTGGTGCGCAGATCGAAATCACGAGCGGCCTGAAAGTCGGCCAGCGCATCGCCGCCGACGGCGTGGACAAACTGGCCGACGGTCAGAAACTGGCGCCCGCTTCACCGTGATCCTCTGATTTGACAGCCCGCCTCCAGTCGTGAAACAATCTTCCGATGTACGTTCCGGCATGTCGCGCACCCTTTTGAGAAACGAGGAGTTTGTCATGCGAACCATTCATCGAGTCGTTGCCGTTGCCTGCCTCATGGCGTTTGCGGGATGCTCGCCGATCACCGGCACCTGGGTCAGCGAAGGCGGCGCGGACAAAGCCGCAAGCCCCATCGCCCGCGTGACGTTTTGTCACGACGGCACCTTCACAGCCGAAGCCGAGTACGGCGACAAGGGTCGCCACGCGATGAGCGGCTGTTACTGCGTGAAGGGTGACAAGCTTTGCATCATGGCCAACGATCAGAAGCGCGAGTACGAGTTCAGCGTGAAGGGCGACGTGCTGACCGTCGGCGAACACAAGAGCCAGTTGAAGCGGCTCAAGGGTTGCCCGATGGGTTGCTGCAACTCGTGCAGCGGCGCGTCGTGCGAGAAGAAGTAACGGCGACGATCGCGGGAACCCATTACACATTACGAAGAAAGCCCCAGGCAATTGCCTGGGGCTTTTGTTTGGTTCGATCATTCCGAGCGATGAAGCGCCCGCAACGCGCGTTCGCACACGCGCCCTCGAGCGCACATAGCGCCTACTTGACCAGTCCCGCGAGCGCGGCCTGGAAGTCCTTCTTGCCGGTGAGGCCGACGAACTTCTGCACGACTTCGCCCTTGTTGAAGATCATGACCGTCGGGATGGCCTGGATGTTGTATTGCATCGGCACTTGCTGGCTGTTCTCGGTGTTGAGCTTGCCGACCTTGACTTTGCCGGCGTAGTCATTGGCCAGTTCGTCGATGGTCGGCCCCAGGGCGCGGCACGGCATGCACCACTCGGCCCAGAAATCCACCAGCACCGGCTTGTCGGATTTGATCACCTCGGTCTCGAAGTTGTCGTCGTTGAATTCAAGCGTGTTCGCGCCAGCCATCGGTCCCTTCCTCCTTCGGTCCTGGGGGTCTGCGTCGTTCGGGTTGTCATGCTAACCAAATGGGCGGCCGACTGACCGCAACGCGTCGCGCCGCCCGTGAAACGCGGGGATTCTAGGAGTCGCCGCGCGGTTCGTCAAAAACCCCGTCTCGGCCGCGCGAGTTGACGCGAGACCGAAGCCGGGACTACCATTCCATGCTAGTCTGGCACGGATTCAACCAACCCCAAGACATTCTGACCGCAAGGAGATGCACCATGGCGCGAACCACCACCCTGAAGGGCAAACCCCTCGACCTGGAAGGCCCGGAACTGAAAGTCGGCGATGCCGCGCCGGACGCCGTATTGAAGAAGAGCCTCGTGGATGATTTTCGCATCAGCGAGACCAAGGGCAAGACGCGCGTCTTTTCCGTCGTGCCCTCGCTCGATACGCCGGTCTGCGCCGAGCAGACGCGCCGGTTCAACAAGGACCTGGCCGCCATGGCGAACGTGACGTGCTACACCATCAGTTGCGATCTGCCCATGGCCATGAACCGCTTCTGCGGTGCCGAGGGCATTGAGACCGGCAAGGTCGTGCCGCTTAGCGATCATCGGGATGTCGCCTTCGGAAAAGCCTATGGGACGCTCATTCCGTCGCTGCGCATTCAGTGCCGCGCGGTCTTCGTAGTGGACGCTGCCGACAAGCTCCGATACGTCGAATACGTTCCGGAGGTCGCCAGCCACCCGAATTATGAGGCGATCCTTGCCTGCCTGAAGTCGCTCTAAGCCGACAACTCAACGTCCGGCTCCGGCCGCCCGATCAACCGGGCGGAAGACGTTAACCTCGCGTTTAGCGCGGAAAGGAGCGGATGGGATGTTTGATTTTCAGGCTTCACTGGACGGTTTCTTGAGCGGGTTCTTTGCGTTTCTCAATGAGCTGTTGAACGCGCTGTTCGGCGGACTGGCGTCCGTCTTCAGTGTGTTCACCGGGGGTGGCGCCGTCTAAGCCCGCTGTCGAATTCACCACACACACCGCACGCGGCCCGCTCGGCATCTATGCCGGGCGGGCCGTTGTGCTTTGGTGCCGCGCGTGCGCAAAGAAAAGCCCCGGCCAGGCTTGGCCGGGGCTTTAGGAGATCCATGATTCATCCGCCGCGCGATGGTGACGCCGCGAAACGGCGCCGATGCGCAATGGCGACGCCGCGAAATGGTGTCGCCGCGAAATGGCGACGTTGCGCAACGATTATGAGTTCTCGTCGTCGCTGCTCTCGCTTTCGCTGCCCTCGTTGCCGCTGTCATCGTCCTCGCTCGCGGCGGTGTCCTTCGACGCATCGGGCTTCGGCGTGACCTTGAAATCGCCGGCGCGAATCTCAACCAGCTTGCTCGGATCGATGTGCTTGCGGAGCGCCGCATTCACCTCGTCGAGCGTCAGCTTCTCGATCTTCGCCAGCTCCTCGGCGCGGAACTTCATCGTCCGGCCCAGGTACAGGTCATTCGCCAGCATGCCGGCGATGCCGCCGTCGGCCGACAACTGCACCTTCACCTGCTCCAGATAGCCCTTGCGCGCGTCCTCCAGCTCCTCGGCCGTGACGCCCTTCTTCAGCAGCTTGTCGAGTTCCTCGCGCGCGCAGGCAATCGCCTTCTCGGCATTCTGCGGCGCGCAGATGCCGTACACGCCGAACATGCCCGCGCGATCCAGCGCGCTGGCATTCAGCATGGACCCGGCTCCATACGACAACCCCTCCTTCTGCCGCAGGCGGTTGAGAATCCGCGAGTTGCTGCTCTGGCCGAGGATAAAGTTGCCCAGCTTCAGCGCCGCGAAGTCCGCGTCGTCGTCCTTGATGGGCAGATTCATCGCCATGGCGATCAGCGCGTTTTGCTTGTCAGGCGTGTTGATCGCCACCGTGTCTGGCTGGGTTTCCTTGAACTCGCGGGCGATCCGCTCGAACGGTCGCGGACTCTTCCAGCCCTTGAACGTGTCCGCCACGATCGTCCGCGCTTCGGATGCGTCAATATCGCCGACGATCGACACCTCGCCGTAGCTGGCGCCGAGCAACTCTTTGTACGCCGACTTGATGTCCTCAAGCGTGACAGCCTGGAGTCGCTGCAACTGTTCGGCCGGCGTCGGCACATACCGCACGTCGCTCGGCTCGTACGGGTTCATTCGGCGCATCATCTCGTTCATCGCCAGAACCATCGGCTCGGAAAGCTGGCTCTCCAGCGAGGCCATCGCCTGCTTCTTGAGCTTGTCGAACTCCTTCTCCGGGAAGGTCGGCTCGCGAAGCATCTCGCGCAGCAGGGCCATCGCCTCTGCGAAATGCTTTCGCTCGGTTTCGACGCTGATGGACATCGCGCCGGTCTCGCCGCCGCCCGCGCCGCGACCCATGCGCCCGCGCCCGCCGCCGCCACCGATGCCGATGGATGTCTTAATCCGATCCAGCTCATCGGCCAGCTCGCGCCGCGAATGCTTGGCCGTACCCTTGTCGAGCATCGAGGCGATCATGCCGACCGCGTCGATCCGGCCCTTAAAGTCTTCCTCGCTGCCGTAGCGCAGCGTGATGGTCGCGCTGATCTTCTGGCCGCGCGTCTTCTTCGGGATCATCGCCAGCTTCAATCCGCCGGGCAGGTCCTCGCGCTGCGTGCGCGCTTCGATCGCCGACGGCTCGGGCGGAAGCGACTCGCCCTGCACGACAGCCTGCTGACCCTTGTAATCCTTCAACATCGCCAGAACGTCGGGCGGCGGCGGAACCGTCGTGCGGACCGGGTCCTTCGTCGGGATGAACATGCCGACCGTGCGATTGCTCGGCCGCAGATACAACGCCGCGACACGTTTCACGTCGGCCGGCGTCACCTTCGCGACCTGGTCGCGATGCCAGAACATCAGGCGCCAGTCGCCCATCGCCGCGTACTCGCTCAACTGCACGCCGACGCGACCGCTGTCGTTGATCAGACGTGTGAACTGCTTGGCGTACGAATTCCTGGCACGCTCGACCTCGGCATCGCTGATGTCCTGATTCGCCAGGTCGTCCAGCACGGCAAGCATCGTCTCGCGCACGTCGTCCAGCGACTTGTTCTGCCGCACCTCGGCCATGATCTCCAGATGCCCCGGCTCGCAGAGGCTGTAAGCACTCGACCGTACCGACGTCGCCTTCTCGGTCTCGATCAGGGCCTTGTACAGCCGGCCGGTCTGCGTCGCGTCGAGGATGTCCGCCATCACGTCGACTGCCGCCATGTCCGGGTGCGATCCCGAGCAGATGTGATAGACGCAACCGACGGCCTGGATGTCGCCCACACGCCGCAGGGTGACGAATCGCTCGTCGTCCTGGGTCGGCTCAACGGTGTACGTCGGTTCGAGCTTGCGATCGGGTCGGGCGATGCCGCCGTAGAGCTTCTCGATCTTCTTCAACGTCGCGGCTTCGTCAAACTTGCCCGCCACGACCAGCATCGCGTTGTCGGGCTGATAGAACTTCTTATAGAAATCCTGCAATCGCTGGATCGGTACGCGCTCGATGTCCTCGCGCGAGCCGATCGTGCTCTTGCCGTAGTTGTGCCACAGGTAGGCGGCCGACGTGATGCGCTCGGAGAGAATGCTGACCGGGTCGTTCTCGCCCATCTCGAACTCGTTGCGCACGACGGAGAATTCCGACTTCAGGTCCTTCTCGGCGATGAAGCTGTTGATCATGCGGTCGGCTTCCAGCTCCAGCGCGAAATTAAGATTCTCCTCGGTGGCGGCGAGCGTCTCGAAGTAATTCGTGCGGTCGTACCAGGTCGTGCCGTTGAAACTTGCGCCGTGATCCTGCAGCGACTTCCACACCTGCGGGAACTTCGGCGTGCCCTTGAAGACCATGTGCTCCAGCAGGTGGGCCATGCCCGTCTCGCCGTAGCCCTCGTGCCGCGAGCCGACGAAGTAAGTGATGTTCACCGTGACGGTCGGCTTGGACTCGTCGGGGAAGAGCAGCACTTTCATGCCGTTGTCGAGGGCGTACTCCGTGATGCCTTCGACGCTGCGAATCTTCTTCGCGTCGCCGGCGGCATGCAGCACTGCGGTGGTTGACAGAAAGCAGATAGCGACGCCGGCAATGCAGACCGGTCGCCACGATGTTGTGGACGATTTCACAGCGATTCCTCCCGAAAGAAAATGTCTCTGTTTTGAACTGAAGCGGGGGAAGATTGTACCACCGCCGGCCATTCCGCACAAACGGCGAGGCCGGCGAGCAAGCATCTGTTGCCATGCTAATGTGGGTTATTCAGCGGCCCTGACAGAGGACTGATGAGCATTAAAGCCCTTCTGATCGCCACCACTCACCGGATTGCAACGGCAAGGGAAGGTCATCCTCCGGCTCCTTGCCGAGCGCCTCCAATCGCTCGAACCACGTCGTTCGCAACGAATCCGGCAATTGCCTTCCGCACCATGGGCAGAATCGAATCGTCTGAATCGACGCTCCCCCATCGAGAACAGAGATTCCGTATTGGCGATACTTGTCCCAATAAACAATGGCAACCTCGTGTTCCCGCAAATGCTTCGCCATATCGTCGCAGCAATGGGGGACATCGACGCTTGCGCCGAATACCAATCGTGGAGGTCTGTGCCGCTTCATTCATCTACTCGTCGCGGATTGCGAATAACTTGCCGTATCCTGCCGAACCGATCCTGAATTGAATCAACGCGGCAAAGCAATGAACGACCTTCAAACCAGAACTCGCCTTGACGGATATCGGTTTCTAAACACAACGACCTCCATCGACTCATGCGTTCCCATGCGTTGCCGATAGCTTCGCGCCGCACCATGGACAAAACTCAATGGTCTCCACGGTTGCACTCCCATCCGGCACTCGAATCGCATATTCATCGTACGATTTGATATAGACGATCGCTACCTCGCGCTCGCTCAAGTGGTATTTCATTTCATCACAGCAATACTTCAAATCGTCAATTTCATGAAGCATTGACCGGCGAATTGCTCTGCGGCCCATGCGCTCCTCTCAATCGCAGGAGCGTACAACCTGCGCATTTAGCCGTTGCATTCTCATGTCCATCCTCGCTTGGATCACGTCCCGATCGCTGCTTCACGGCTGAAAGTGGGTCTCATGCCGCCCACACATCCACGTGGACGCTTGTCGCCCAACCGCAAAGCGATTCCAGCACAATGACGCATCGGCCCGACTGCCGGCACAGCTTATTTGCCCAGAATCTCCGCCACGATGCATTCAACATCCAGTCCGTCCACGTTGCAATCGTTGTTGCAATCTCGCAGCGGGCGGCCATCGACCGCGACGGGCAGGCCGGGCGGGCTATTCGGACATGCGTCGATGACGTCGGGAATGCCGTCGCCATCGGTGTCGCAGATCGTCGGGAAATCAAAGAAATACGCACTGCCGCTGTCGACGGCTCCGGGATTGTTGTCGCGCCAAGCCCCAATGAGGGCGGTCTCATTCGAGAAGGCGACGGAAACGCCGAACTCGTCGGTAGACATCGTGTCTGACGCTGTCAGCTTGGTCCCGGATTTCCATACCCCCTCGTCAAACACATACATGTAGGCAGCTCCGTTCTCGGAACCACTCGAGTGGGCATTCCTTTGTGCGCCGACCAGCGCCCGATCACCTTCGATGGCGACAGAGATTCCGAAGTTGTCCGGAGTCGCACCGTCTATTGCCCCGAGCTGTGCCTCCTGGTTCCAAGTCGTACCGCAGCGGGCAAAAACATACGCTGCCCCGAGGCCGCTTGCATGATTAAATGCCCCGACAATCGCTCGGTCTCCCGATAGTGCGATTGCTGCTCCGAAATTGTTGAACGAAATGCTCTGGCAAGATGCAATACGGGATTGAAGTGTCCAGGTGGTGCCGCTGCGAGCATAGGCGAACACCGCGCCTGCGTCGCTGACGCCGTCGACCTCGCGTCGCCAGGCGCCGACCAATGCCGTGGTGCTTGATATCGCGACCGCGAACCCGTAGCTGTCTTCGTCCGCCGGATCAGGCAGTGTGAGCTTCGCCTGCTGGGACCAACTCGTTCCCGAGCGAAGGAAGACATAGGCCGCACCGGGATTGGACTTGCCGCCGTAATCATGTTGAGGCGCGCCCACGATCGCATAGTCAGTTGTAATCGCAACGCCCAGGCCGAAATTGTCACCCGCGATCGTATCAGAGCCGATCAACTTGGCCTCAAGAACAGCTGAATACGTCATGTCAATCGGCTCGAAATCCAGTCGATAGATATAAGCTGCGCCGGCGTCCACTCCGGCGGCATTGTCGTCCGACCGCGCGCCGACGATCAGTCGATTGCCGTTCATGGCGAGTGTCTGGCCGAAGAAATCACCGCCCGCCGCGTCGAACGCAACGATCACACCGGAAGGAACCCAGTTGTTGCCCTGGCGTGCGTACAAGTAGACCGAGCCGGCGTCTGATCCGCCCACGTTGTCGTCCATCCACGCTCCGACGGCGGCCACGTCACCTGAAATGGCAACCGCGTATCCGAACCAATCGAACGCGGCAGGGCTCGGCGCAATCACCTTCACCAACTCCTGCGGAGCACACTGGCCATGGCTGGTGGATGTGCACAAGCCCACGAGGCTCATGGGGACAATGCTCGATACAAGAAACGTGCGAAACATGCCTGCCTCCCAGATCGAAATCATCAACTTGAAACAGGATCCAATGCGAATGGATCAATCCGAACACTGCGATTATTGCATAACAAATGGGATCAATTCAAGCAAAACGCCGTCGTGAGCGCAGGGCAGGTCATTCGATTATTGGAACTACAAATGCACAAAGCCCAACTCGCGTACTGGAGCCGGGCCCGGGATTTGATTCACACAGGTGCAGGGTTTTCTACGGCAAGTACGCACTTAGAAACAACGCGATGTCCGCCCCGTCCGCCGTGTCGTTGCCGTCCAGATCGCTGCGATCGATGTGAACCGGATCAGTGTTCTCGCCCAGCAGCACCTGCACGAACAAATCGACATCCAGCTCGTCCGCGTCGCAATCCGCATCAATGTCCGCCGCGACGATGCACGGCGCGACGCTGAACCGAATCACTGCATCGCCGCCGGACGTGCCGTCGCCCGAAGGGAGCGAAGCGGGGCTGGACGTATCGGTCATCTCGCCGTCCAGCGCCATGCCGCTGTTCACGGCCGTGAGCGTGTCGCGAACCGTCAGCGTGTAGCTGTCGGGCGGAAGCGGATCGATGAAGTTCAGCACGACGGGGTTGACGTTCGCGCCCGAGGCCAGCGTGAACGCGACCGGGCCGGTCGAATCTCCAACGACGGAGAAATCCCCGGCCGTTGTATTGACATTCGTATGCATCCAGACGCTGACCTGATCCGCGCCCCACTCCACCGTCTCGCCCGGCGCGGGCGCGGCCGCGACGATCTTCGGCGGACCGGCGACATACGCCGCGCTGCTGGTCGTGCCGCGAAGAATCCACGGACCGGGATCAAATGCCACAGCCGTCACCGCGCCGCTGACGGGGATCACAAACCACTGGGTGCGAGCCGTGTTGTTCGCGATGACGATCTGCGGGTTGCCGCCGATTGTCGCTTCGAGTCGCACGGGCATCTCATACACGCTTAGCACCTGCGGCGGCGAGCCAGCCGTCGCCGTCTGCGTCTGGGCGATGCGGGCAAGCAAATAGGACTGCCCGTTGACGCTGGTCGATTGCCAGCCGTACTGATAAGTCGGCGCGCCGCGGTTGTAGACGTATTGATTGAAGAAGGGCGTCAGCTCGACGCCGCTGACATTCTCCGCAAGGACGGCGAAATCGTCGGTCGTGGCAGCCGAGTATTCGTAGGCCGCTCGATAGGCGGCGAGGATGTCAAAGAACGCCTCGTCGCCGACGATGCCGCGGAGCATGTGCAGGACCCATGCGCCCTTGTTGTAGCTGTACGTGCTGGAAAAGATGCGATTCATGCCGCTGCTGACCACGGCCGCGGGATAGACATACACCGAGTCGCCGCCGCCGTTGCTCGATGGCCGATGCGCGTTCACAGCCGCCTGATACGCCGCGGGATCGACTACCCCGGTCTTGCGCTCCTCCCACAGGCACTCGCTGTAGGTCGCGAAGCCCTCGTTCAGCCAGATGTCGCTCCAGGTCTTGCACGTGATCATGTCGCCCCACCACTGATGGCCCAGCTCGTGCGCGGTGACGCTCTCGTTGAAGGTGCCCTGGCCGGTCATGGTCTGGTGTTCCATGCCACCGCCGAAGTTGAAGTGATAGATGCCGTACTTTTCGTTGATGAAGGGATACTCGCCGTAGATCGGGCGGAACGTCGCGAGCATGTCGACGCACTTGTCCCAGCTCGCGCGGTTGGCCGGCGTGTCGCTGTTGGGGTAGATGTAGAACTCCACCGGCATCGTGCCGCCGGGGTACGTGTAAGTCTGCGTCCACGTGTTGTAATTCGTCGCGGCGAACGCCAGAAGATACGTGGACATCGGATAGTTCGTCGCCCAGTTGTATCGCCTGCGATTGCCGCTCAACGTATCCACACCGAGCAGCAAGCCGTTGGACGGCACGACCCAGTTGTTCGGCGCGGTCACGGAAAGCTCAAACGTCGCTTTGTCGCTGTTGTCGCCGGGATCGTTCGTCGGCCCGTCCTTCGCCGGCCACCACGAATAGGCATACCACGCCTCGCTCAACGTCGCGACGACGGCCGTGCTGCCGCCGGTCTGCGTGTCCACCTCGATGGAGCCGAAACCGGCCGAGAACGACGTGCCGGTGTATTCGACGGTGAGCGTGAAGACTTCGTCGGCGTCGTACGCGCGGTCGAGCGTCGCGAGGCGCGTCGTCGTGTTCACCGTGGCAACCGAGATCGGCGTCGTGCCGTTGATCATCGCGCTGGTGATGGTGTATTGCGTGCGCAGGCGGAACGTAAACTCCGACAAACCGCCGACCAGCGATTTGATGGTCATGACGTTCCTGCCGGTGACGGTGCAGGTGTTCGCGCCGGTGTTGATATTGGAGATTTCGATGTCCAGGTCGTAGTGCAGGACGTCGGTGTCGGTCAGCGCATCGCGCAGGCCAGCGACGCCTTCCGACCCTGCATTTTGCTCCGCCGCCCGATCGCGCAGGACCGCCGCATGGGCCTTGCCGCATCGCGGCCCGTCCTCGCCGGCGCACGGATCCACCGGCGGCTCAACCGGTCCGAACAGACCGGTACACAAGAATGCCAATACAAAAAATTGAGTTGTCACCACCACTCCACCTTTCCCCCCATATCCCCCGAAGCTACCCATCCCTATTATAACAGTTCGCCGAGCGTGTCCGCGATGCAGAAACGGTCCGAGCCGCCCCGCAGTCATGCGGCGGAAGATTCCGAGCCATAACTGGCCCGGCTCGGAAAGGCGTCTGGTAATTGACAGCCCTTCTGCCGCGTCCTAACGTAGCCCGTATGGCCGTGGACCTTCGCAGCTACACGTTCCTCGACAGCCTTCAGCCGCAATTTGCGTCGTTTCAGGCGACGGTCTCGCAGGGTTTTCTGCCGAACCCGTTTCAGGCGGCGCTGTTCGTGGAAATTTCCCCCGGCATCGAGATCAACCGCGTGACCGATATCGCGCTCAAAAGCACGCGCGTCACCCCCGGCATGCAAATCGTCGAGCGGCAGTACGGCATGTTGGAGGTTCACGCCGACAGCCAGGCGGATGTCCGCGCGGCGGGGCAGGCGATCCTCTCGGCGCTGGAATTGAAAGAGGAAGACCGCATCAAGCCGCGCGTCCTCTCCAGCCAGGTGATCCGCCACGTCGATGCATACCAAACGCAATTGATCAACCGCATGCGCCACGGCAACATGATCCTGCCGGGCCACTCGCTTTATGTGATGGAACTGGAGCCTGCCGCCTATGCGGCGCTCGCGGCCAACGAAGCGGAAAAGGCCGCGAACATCAACATTCTTGAGGTCCGCTCGTTCGGCAGCTTCGGGCGCGTGTACCTCGGCGGCGAGGAGCGGGACATCGACGTTGGCTATCGCGCGGCCGAAGCGGCCATTGCCGGCGTGACCGGTCGCAGCGCGAAATAGCGGCACACACAAACGATGACGAATCAATCGTCTGGACCTTGATGGAGGTATGCGGTGAGCACCGAAGCATTGGGAATGATCGAGACGCGCGGATTCGCCGCAATGGTCGAAGCGGCCGACGCGATGGTGAAGGCTGCCAAGGTCGAATTGGTCTCGTATGAGAAAATCGGCGGGGGCTATGTGACGGCGATCGTGCGCGGAGACGTGGCCGCGGTTCGCGCCGCCTGCGACGCGGGCCAGGCCGCCGCGGCGCGCGTGGGCGAGGTGGTCGCGGTGCACGTGATCGCACGGCCGCACACAAACGTGGACATCGCCTTGCCGCTGGGCCGCGCCGAACAGGCGAAGAAGGCCGGCAAGTAGCGCGTCGCATCCGAGCCGCGACCATGAGGCAGCGCCGAGGAACCGTTCCACGAGCGGCGCAGCGCGAATGCAGGAATCCATCAGAGCCGGGCCGTGTCGGCCCGGATTATCTGAATTGTCGCTTGAACACGATGACGACTTCCAATTCACCGGCTCGATACGAGCCGGCTCTGAATAGCCGGTGATTATCATGCTGCTCGCTCAGGTCATCGGCACGGTCGTCGCCACCCGCAAGGAACCCAGCCTTAGCGGGTTGAAGATGCTCGTGCTCAAGTGCGTTGATCTTGATGGCAAGCCGACCGGGGCGACCGTCGTCGCGGCCGATGCCGTCGGCGCGGGCGTCGGCGAGATGGTGCTGTACGCGGCCGGCTCCTCGGCGCGGCAGACCGAAGCAACCGACAAGAAACCCGTCGACGCCGTTGTCATGGCGATCGTCGATCAATGGGAAGTCGGCGGGGAGACGAAGTACAAGAAGAATTGAGAATGGCGAATGATGAGTGGCGAAAAGCTGACGCCGAAGAAAAACCACGCAACGCGATCAACTTTCGCTATTCGCCATTTGCTATTCGCCATTCCGTCTGACGGCTGTCACCGCCTGACTGTTTGATACGATGTTTGCAATGCGCCGAGCCGCTCGACGCTCCCTGACGGTCGCGGCTCGGATCGGTCACGCTCGATTGCGAGCATGGAGCTTGAGCCTTGTCCCGCCTCGATGACAGCCAGATCGACGCCATCGCCGCCCGCGTCTTTGACCGGCTGCGATCCGGCGGCGCGCCCAATTCCCCCGGCTCGCCGAGCCTTCCACCCGCCCAGCGCGAAGCCATCGCCCGTGGCGGCGCGATGCCTGCCGGCGTCTTTCGCACCATTGACGAGTGCGTCGCCGCGGCCGCCGAGGCATTCAGGCAATTCAAACGCATCAGCCTCGAGAAACGCAAGGACATCATCGCCTCCATCCGCGAGTCGATGTTCGCCAACGCCATCAGCCTCGCCCGTGACGCACACGAAGAAACCGGCCTGGGCCGCGTCGAGGACAAGATCGTCAAGAACCGCCTCGTCACGCGCAAGACCCCCGGCCCCGAAGTCCTCGAACCGCGCGCCACCTCCGGCGACAACGGCCTCACGCTCATGGAGCGCGCCCCCTTCGGCGTCATCGCCGCCATCACGCCGACCACCAATCCGACGTCGACCATCATCTGCAACACGATCGGCATGGTCTCGGCCGGCAACACCGTCGTCTTCAACGTGCATCCCAACGCCAAGCGCGTCTCGTGTCGCAACGTCGGCCTTATTAACGAGGCAATTCAACGCGCCGGCGGGCCGGCCAACGTCATCACCGCGCTGGCCGAGCCGACCATCGAATCGGCCCAAGCGCTGATGCAGCATCGCGGCGTGCGGCTGCTCGTCGTCACGGGTGGTCCGGGCGTCGTGAAGGCTGCGATGGCCAGCGGTAAACGCGCGGTCTGCGCCGGGCCGGGCAATCCGCCCGTCGTCGTCGATGAGTCGGCTGACCTCGACAAGGCGGGGCGCGACATCGTGCGCGGCGCATCGTTCGACAACAACGTGATCTGCACCGATGAGAAGGAAGTCTTCGCGGTGGAGGCGATTGCCGACAAGCTTCTCAAGGTGATGCAGTCCAACGGCGCCGTCGTTCTGACACCCCCGCAGGCGCGCGCCCTGGAGAAAGTCATCTTCGAGGAGACACGCGGCCCGCGCAAGCCCGGCGTCATCAATCGAAAGTGGATCGGCAAGAATGCAAACGTCATTCTCGAACAGATCGGCCTGCGCGTGCCGGATACGGTGCGGCTCGCAGTCCTCGATGTGCCGGTCGAGCATCCGCTCATCTGGACCGAGCAGCTCATGCCCGTCCTGCCGGTCGCGCGCGTCAAGAGTGCCGACGAGGCCATCGACCTCGCCATCGCCGCCGAGCACGGCTTCGGCCACTCCGCCGCGATGCACTCGCTGAACCTGACGAATCTCTCGCGCATGGCGCGAGAGATCAATTGCAGCATCTTCGTGAAGAACGGACCGATCTACTGCGGCCTCGGCGAGGGCGGCGAGGGATACTGCTCCTTCAGCATCGCCAGTCCCACGGGCGAAGGCTTGACCGACCCGCGGACCTTTTCCCGCGAGCGGCGATGCGTCCTGGTCGATCACTTTAGAATTGTGTAATCAGCCGCGGAAAACTAAAGAGCCGCGGGCTTCAGCCCGCGCGGCCAAACGAATGTGAGTGTCGCCAAACGAACTCGTAAAACGCCAACGAACCCATAGGTGAATCCCGCTTGTCTGACGCTCCCGCCATCGCATTGATCGAATACGCCAGCATCGCACTCGGTACGCGCGCGGCCGACGCCCTCGCCAAGAAGGCCCCGGTGGACATCGTCCGCGTCGGCACCTTCCAACCGGGCCGATTCGCCATTCTTTTTGAGGGCGGCGTCGCCGCCGTCCAGGAATCTTTTGTCACGGGATGCCAATACGGTGCTGACAGCCTGATCGACCGCGTGCTATTGCCCGACGTCGATCGTTCGGTGCATGCCGCCATCGCCGGCGCGACGACCGACTGGTCGCCCGATACGCTGGGCATCATCGAGACGCCGACGCTCGCGGCCGCGCTCGAAGCCGCGGACGCAGCCGTGAAAGGCGCGAACGTAGTTCTCGTTCAACTTCGCCTCGGTGACGGCCTGGGCGGCAAGGGGTTGGCGTATTTCACCGGCGAGCAGGCAGACGTGGAGGCGGCAATTGAAATCGGCTGCGCGCGAATCACCAATCGACCCGTGCCGGCCTGCAGCACCATCATCCCGCGATGGGATGACGCCGTGCGCGAGAAACTGTCGCGCTCGACCCGCTTCGGGGAGGGCTGGTGATGCACCTCGGTCGCGTGATGGGGACGGTGGTGAACGCGGTCGCTTACAAGGGCCTGACCGGCGTGCCGTTTCTCATCGTGCAGCCGCTGGACAAAACGCGGCAGCCCGCAGGGTCGCCGATTGTCTGTTGCGATGCGACGCGCATGGCCGGTCCGGGCGAATTGATCTACTTCGAAGGCGGGCGCGAGGCGGCGATGGCGCTGGATGAAACATTCGTGCCGGTGGATCACACGATCATCGGCCTTGTCGACGGCGTGGATTTGCCCGGAGGCGCGTCGTGATTCTCGGGATCGTGCGCGGCAACATCTACTCAACGATTCATCATCCGACCTGCGCAGGCAAGAAGCTGATGATCGTCGATCACCTTCACGCCGACGGTACGCCGACGGGGAAATACCTGATCGCCGTGGATTCGGTCGGCGCGGGGCCGGGCCAGCGCGTGCTCGTGCTCGACGAAGGCAACGGCGCGCGGCAGGTGTTGAACGATCCCAAAGCGCCGGTGCGATCAATCATCGTGGGGATCATCGACGATATCAGCATCGTTAACCAAGCCCCGAGCGTCAGCGAGCGGGTACCAACGACGTCCTAACGCCCGGTCAGACCTTGAATGGAAACCCTTCTCCTGGTCGCCCTCGTTGCACTCGCCCTCGCCGGTGTCGCTCTCGCCGCCTTCACCCTGCCCGGTTCGTGGGTCATTCTCGCTTCCGCCGTCGGCTACGACTGGTACTTCGGTTGGCAGCGATTCGGCTGGAAATGGCTCGTCGCCCTCGGCGCGATCGCCCTCGCGGCCGAGATTGTTGAACTGGCCGCGTCGGCCGTCGTCGCGGGCAAGGCCGGCGCCAGCCGCCGCGCAGCCATCGGATCGCTCATCGGCGGCTTCGCGGGAATGCTGCTTCTTTCCGTCCCCATCCCCGTGATCGGCACGATCCTCGGCGGCTTCATCGGTTGCTTCATCGGCGCGCTCGCCGGCGAGATGACCCTGCGAGATGACCTGCGCACCGGCGTCCGCGTAGGCCTCTTTGCCACGCTCGGCCGGCTGCTCGGCATGATGGTGAAAATCTCGGCCGCCATGGCCATCGCCGGCGCCGTCGTCTCGCTTGCGTTCATCGCGACGTGGTAGAATGAGTCGATGCTTCGCATCGCACGGATTGGTCCCCGACTCAACCAATTCACGCTGCTCGCGCCGATTTGGACGGCACTCGCCGCGGGATTGCTTCCGCTCCTCCTGCGAGCGAACGCGGAGCAGGCCGCCCCCCTGCCACCAGCAACGACCTCGCCCAGTACGCAGCCCACGACTCCACCCGCATCGCGCCCGACCCAATCGCCGCTGGCTCATCGCGTTGACGCGCTGGTCACTCAACTCGGCGACCGTGAGTACCGCCGCCGCGAGGCCGCGCAACAGGAGCTCGCCGCGCTGGGATCTGCCGCCCTGCCGCTGCTCATTCAGCGCGTGCCGAATCCCGACGCGGAGATCAACGACCGACTCATCACGCTGATCGGCACGCCCGCCGCCCTGGCCCATCGCATCGAATTCGCGGCGCGCCTGCTCGAGACGGCCGACCCCGACCACATGGAGCGCGCTGTGTACCTGCTCTTTGATGATCCGGTGGCCGCGTGCGAGCCGTTCAAGCTGCGCGTTCGTGATGCAACGGGCGCGATGGCCGCGATGTGCGCGCCGATTATCGAGCAACTGGACCGCTGCCGCGCATCGGACCAAACGACGCGGGCCCACGTTGAGAAGATTCGGCGAAAAAGCCCCGAGAAGGCCGCCGAGACCCTCCGCAAGAACAAGGAAGGCTACCTGTACAACGCGGAGGCAGCCTACTGGTCAGCCGTGGAGGCCTTGGCGGCGCACATCGAGCAGGAAGCATCGCGCCCGGCCGGCGGCGCCGCGGCCACGCAGCGTACCGTTCCATGATTTGTGTTTCTGAACGTGCGATTAGACGTGCGCCACGACCGGGTTCGCGGAGCGCGAGCCGGGGTTGCCCTGCGACCCCAGCAACACGTCCATAATAGACGTCTTGCGCAATACGGCCCGGACGGCGTCGCTGACTTCCGCCTGCGATCGGTCCAGCGTTGTTTGAACCGCCGGCGGCAAGCCCTTGACCGACGACGGCTTGGATGGATCCGACATCAGCGCGCCGACGCCGTCGAACACGTCGAACAACGTGATCGCCTCCATCGGCTTGTTCAGCCGAAATCCCCCGCGCGGGCCGCGATCTGATCGCAGCACGCCGGCATTGGCCAACTGGCTAAGAATCTTGGCCACGTACGCCTTGGGAAGGTGATGCTTGTCCGCGACGTCGCCGGCGCGCACACCGAGCGGCGAGGATGCACCGCGCTGCTGTTCCGCGATCTCGTAGATCGCCAACAGCGCATAAGCAGCTGTCTTTTTTCTCAACATGGGCGACTCTCCAGTTGGATGCCCGCGCGTTTGGCGTCGCGCGGCATTCCAAGGGCGGGGGTCGAACGGTCGCTCGTGCGAGCCGTGGGTCGCCGTTCCTGAAGCCTGAATGCCCTCGAAGCGTCGTGCTCGTTTCGGGGAAATCAGACACGGGGAATCCTAGGAAGCGGAATTGTCCTCTGCCACCGGATTCCGAGTATCATTAAAGCCTAACATTCCGGCAGCGTAACGCCAAGAGATTTCAAGGTATTTGTGACCCATTTTCGGGCGCGCTCGCCGGCCGCGACCCGATCGCACAGCGTGAAACGCGATGGCTCAACACGCTCACAAATCTCCGCCAAGCTGGCTGCGTGCGCTCGGACGCAATGACTTACCCGAGTCACTCTCCGCCGAGGGCCGCGCCTACCGGCTTTTCAAAACGTTTAAGCACGACTTCTTCGCGGCCACCGGCCTTTATCAATCCGAAAACGGCCACAGAATCATCTACAAGGTAGGCCGCGTCGCGACGCTCATGGGCATCCCCCTGTCGTTCATCGGGCGCTACCTCGCGCGGCACGAGGCCCGCCTCTACACGGCCGCGCAAGGCATCGAAGGCGTCCCGCGATTTCTCGGTCGATACGAAAAGACCGGCATTCTTCATGACTACGTGGAGGGGGCTCCCCTTTCAAAGGATGGCACGCTCGCGGACGATTTCTTCCCTCGGCTTGAGGCCCTGCTCGGTGAGATTCATCGCCGGGGCATTGCCTACGTCGATCTCGAAAAGCGCGAGAACATCCTGCTGGGCGACGACGGCCGCCCGCACCTGATTGATTTTCAAATCTCGTGGCGCACCGGTGACGGCTTCTTCGGGCGATCCTGGCCCGCGCGACGAATCCTTGCCACGCTTCAGTCCGCCGACCGGTATCACCTCTACAAACACTGGCGGCGCATGCGTCCCGACCAACTGAACCCCGCACAGATCGACGAAACCTATCAGGCGCCGGTCTGGATCCGCTGGCATCGATTCTTCTTCCGCCCGCTGACGCTTCTGCGGCGGCAGATTCTGGTCTGGCTCGGCGCGCGCGACTCCGCCCGAGTCCGCTCACCAGGCTGACGCGACGAGTCGGCGATCGCGCGGTACAATCCCGCCGCTCGATTTCAGCAATCCGCACGCTGTGATCGTCAGGCCCCGATCGATTCCATCTGACGAACAACAGGGAAAAAGAGGCACCGCGCATGGTCATCACCGCCGCACAACGCGATCTCGTCGATTCGTTTCGCTCGTCCTTTGAAGACGCCTTTGCCCGCGATGACCGCTTCAAAGCGCCGGCCCGCCACGATCGGCCGGACGGCTCGACGCTTGCCGTGCGCTGGCCTACCGCCGCCAACGAGCACGTCTGGCTCGAAATCGCCGTGCGCCCGCTCATCCCGCAGGTGCGCGTCGGCATCCTCACCGACGACCGCTGGAAGAGCGAGGACTTCGAGGAGAAGATCGAAGAATCCGGCGATACGATGTCGGAGTTTGTCGAAATGGGATTCGAGGAGGCCGGCCTCACGTGGCTCGACCCGCCCGTCGAACACTACCGCGAAGACCGGACGTTTTTCTACTTCGCGACGGCAGTCGAACTGCCGCGCCTCGACGATCTCGCCATGCCCGCCGTCCGCGAGAAAGCCCGGCAGATGTTCGAGGGCTACTTCCACGCCTTCGGGCCGTATCTTGAATAGCCCCGCGCTCGCTCACGCCCGCTCAACCAGGTACAACTGCTCTTTCACATGCAACGGGCGATTGCGAAGGTTGCGGCTGCCGCGAAACGTGTTGTAGACCGTCTCGATCACTTCGACGCGCCCGAACCGTGACAGCGTCGCATCGAACTGCTCGCGCGAAATGAAGCCCTCGCTGTTGTAAGAAATCAACAGGTGCGTCGCGGGCGTGTGCGCGATAAGGTCTTCCAGGGCGTCCCTCGCCGCCGCACGCCGGTTGTACACCGACCGTTGCCAGCCCTGCGCAATGCCCGACACCTCGCTGATCGACGCCGGTTCCTCGTAGGTGGCGATCAAATTCAGCATGAAATAGTTGGATCCGTACGGATGCTGGTTGTACGGCGGATCGAAGTACGCCACGTCCACCGCGGGCAGGCGGCGCACCAGTTGATTCGCATCTTCCCGATGCACCTGAACATCGCATTCAAATCGGCTGAAGACCGGAAACGGCAGCTCGATTCGTCCAAGAATTCGGGCGAGCGCGTCGCCGCTTTGCCCGCCGAATCGACCGACGCCGCGCGCGTCTTTGTAGAACCCCTTAAACACGCCGGACGTGTTGTTGTGAACGGACGCCTCCGCGAGCAGCGGGCCGAGGAGGAACGGCTGAATGCCCGCGGGCGTCTCTCGGATCGCCGCGCGCATCGAATCGATCCGCATGGCGTTGTCAACCGTGAAGAAAACGCGCTCACCGGGCCGGATCGCGTCATCACACGCGGGGGCATAGAGGCGACGAATGAAACCATCCCGAACGGGCAACGTATCAGCCGCATGGGTCACGTGAGCGTGGTGACGGCGCAACGCGGCGAAGTCAATCGACGACGCATTGGCAAGATAACACTCACCGATGATTCCTGCGTAATGCTCCAGGTCGTTTGAGATCAACCGCGTCGCATGCTGCTTGAAAAAGCGTGATACCACGCCCGACCCGGCGAAGGCATCGAGCATGCGCAGCCGCTTGCGACCCAATCGCCGCCGGACCCGCGCCAGCGCCGCGTCAATCGTATGCAGCAGGCTGCGCTTGTTGCCGAGGTACGTGATGAGCTGCTCCCGAAGGTAGCGTTCATCCTCCCGGCACGCCGGCGCTGCGTCTGAAGTTGGTGTCGCGTCGGCCCGCGACCCATCAAGGACGTCGGGGCAGGTTGATCCGGCAGCTGCTGTCATGTGTCATCACCTGACGCAGCGTTGTACCGTTTGCGGCGCGCGGGAGCAACAAAAAAACCGGCGAAGCCTGTCGCTCCGCCGGTTCTTGGAATAGCTTTTGAGATTTCAAATCACCGACACGAAACCGCGAATCAGCCCAATTCTTCCGGATGGATCAGGTTCCCGTCGCGATCCATGAAGCCTTCGAGCTTGCGGCAGCGGACCGGGTGCTGGAGCTTGCGAATGGCCTTGGCCTCGACCTGCCGCACGCGCTCGCGCGTCACCTTGAAGATCTTGCCGACTTCCTCGAGCGTGTAGGTGTAGCCGTCGCCGATGCCGTATCGCAGCTTGATGATCTCTCGCTCGCGATAGGTCAGGCTCTTGAGCACCTGCTCGATGCGCTCCTTGAGCATCTCGTTGCTGGCCGTGCTGACCGGGTTCTCGGCCGCGCCGTCCTCGATGAAGTCGCCGAAGTACGAATCCTCGCCCTCGCCGACCGGCCGATCCAGCGAGATCGGGTGGCGGCTGATCTTCAGGACGCGGCGCACTTCGGCCATCGGCATTTTCGCGCGCTTGGCGATCTCCTCGATCGTCGCCTCGCGGCCCAGTTCCTGGAGCAGGTCGCGCGAGATGTTCCGCAGCCGGCTCATCGTCTCGATCATGTGCACCGGGATACGGATCGTCCGCGCGTGATCGGCGATGGCCCGCGTGATCGCCTGGCGAATCCACCACGTGGCGTAGGTGCTGAACTTGTAACCGCGGCGGTATTCGTACTTGTCCACGGCGCGCATCAGGCCCGTGTTGCCTTCCTGAATGATGTCGAGGAACGACAGGCCGCGGTTGCGATACTTCTTGGCGATGGAAACGACGAGCCGCAGATTTCCGCCGGAAAGCTTCCGCTTCGCCTCTTCATATTCGGCGAAGACGAGGCGGATGACCGCGACTCGCTTGCGAAGCTTGTCCGGCGACTCCAGCACCATGTCGCACAGACCCGACAGCTCGTCGCGCATGGCTTCGATGTCGTCGGCCGGCGTCGTTTCCGACAACCGCGGATCGTTCAGCTTCGACTCCAGTTCCGTCATTTTGTCCGACAGCGCGAACAGCTTGCGCATCATCGGCGTCACGCGGCTGGTGCGCAGGGCCAACTCCTCCAGCAGCGTCACGCACTTGCGCCGCCGCCGTTGAATGTTTGACCAAAGTTCTCGGCGCGTCGCCTGCGCCACGCGCGGCTCGCACAGCTTCGTCCAGTCTTCCTGGTTCATCGCCATCAGCTTGCGCGCCGTCACCAGGTTGCCCGGCAGTCGCGCCATCACGGCGTTCTTCACCTGGTTCTCGCCGCTGGAAATTTTCATCGTCCGATCAAACGGCAGCGTGCCGTCGAAGACCTGCTGCAACGTCTCGACCGCCGCCGACAGGCTGCAATCCGACTCCAGCACCTTCCGCCGAAACGCCGTGCGCGTCAGTTCAATCCGACGGGCCAGCGTGATCTCCTGTTGACGCGTCAGGAGCGGAATCTCGCCCATCTGCGTCAGGTACATCCGCACCGGGTCGTCGATCCGGCGGCTGGGCGCCTCGATCGGAAACTCCTCTTCGGCCGGAAGCGCCTCGGCGGGGTTGAACTGCGGCTTGGCCGCCGGGGAGGCGCTGTCATCGGTGAACGTCGGCTTCTGCGCATCGGCCTCGTCCACCATCTCGATGCCGAGTTCGTCGATCTTGATCAGGATGATTTCCAGCCGGTCGGGGTGAATGGCTTCATCCGGCAGAGATTCGTTCAGCTCTTCCCATGTGAGGTATCCGCGCGTGCGGCCTTTTTCGATCAGGTCCGTCACGCTCATGTCGATCGGGTCCGTCGATTTGCGATCGCGCGCCGCCGGAGCTTGAACCGGGGCAGGCGTCTCAACGGGGGGTTGTTTGGACATCATTCGACTCATACCAGTGCGACTCCCATCAGTGCTCATGATGCTGCGGGGCGGATCCGAACCGACAGGCCGATCTCGCCCTGCGCCTCGCTCTTGTTTCACACTGCGTCGAAGCTCCCTCGCTCCGACGCGCTCCCTTCGCACTCCATCACCTACGCCGTCCCTTGCGGCCCGACCGATCCGACGCCACGCAGTGCTGGGGCTGTCAGATGCTTGCGCGCCGCAAAATGCCTGATTCGCTTCGCCGCCTCCTGTACCTCGCGGGCCGCCTGTTCCTGGCCCGCCGTGAGTGCCATTGAATTGGCACTTTCCTGCGCACCGTCCGCGGACGGGGTCGCCGGCTCTCGAAGCCGCGAGACCTGCTCGCCCAACTGACGCTGCTGTTCGATCAGCCGAAGCCGGGCCACCGCCCCTTCGACCGTGTTCGCGTAATTCCCCCGATGCTCGCCAGCCATCTGCAAGTCCGTGATGCGACCGGCGATCTCCACCGACTCAAACCGGCCGATCAATTCCACAGGCGAGAATCCACCCTCCCGGCCTGCCATTTCAATGACTGCTTCCGCAATCTGACGCAAATCCGGATCGGTGAAGCCGTCCGGATGAAACACATCGGCCGCGTCGTGAAAATATGCCGGCGCGTTGATGAAGACCTCCAACAGGTCCTTCATCGCCCGGCCCGTCGCGTCCGGCGCACCGACGAATGTCGGTTGGGAAGTCGCCGGACCCTCCGGAACACGCTGCCTGCGAGCCACGATTCGTAGCTGGCGGTTGACCTCCTCGCTCGTCAAACCGAGTAACTTGCCGACCTGATTGAGGGCAAACCCCCGTTGAATCGGATCGAACTCACCGAACTCGCCGGACCGCGCGAGGAGCGTCAAAAACTCCTCCACCGCGCGTCGCCGGGCAGGTCCGGATGCGTCAGCGCCGAACTGCCGGACCACCTGACGCCATTTGAATTCTAGCGCGCTGACCGCCGAGGTCAAAGTCTCGTTGAAGCCCTCTTTCCCCTGAATTTGGAGCAGATCAGCCGGGTCCTTGCCTTCCCGGACCTGCGCCAGACGGACGTCAAGTTGTGCCCCGGCAAACACAAACAGCGACGCCTCGGCCGCCCGCATCCCGGCCGAGTCGGTATCAAACACCACCGTCACGCCGTCCACGTACCGCTGGAGCATCTGGACATGATGCTCGGTCAGGGCCGTGCCCAGCGTCGCGACCGTCGTCCCGAAACCGCATTGATGAGCCATCAGGCAGTCGAGATACCCCTCGACGACCACCGCGCGGCGATTATCGGAAAAATGCGATTTGGCCAGGTCCAGACCGTACAAACAGCGACTTTTGTCGAACAGCATCGACTGCGGGCTGTTGATGTACTTCGCCGGGTCATCCCCCAGCGTCCGCCCGCCGAAGCCGATCACGCGATTCATCGCGTCGCGAATCGGAAAGATCAGCCGATCACGATACGCGTCGTATTGCGATCCGTCGTCGCGGCCTTTCGTCAGGCCCGCCGCCAACAGCAGCGCCGGCGGGATCGACTGCTGCCGCGCCGCGCGAACAAGCGACTCCCACGAATTCGGAGCGTACCCCAGGCCGAACCGCTCGACCGATTCCTCGGAAATACCGCGGGACGTCGCATAGCTCCGAGCCGACTGGCCCACGGCACCGGCAAACTGGGCGCGGAACCATTCGGCCGCCCAGCGATTGACCCGCTCCAGATCGGCCTTGGAGATCGACTCGCCGTCGCCAGTCGGGCCGCGCGAATCGCGCTGCTCCAGCGAGATGCCGGCGCGCTCGGCGAGCAAAGCCCGCGCCTCTGGAAAGCTAAGCCCTTCGCGAAGCTGGATGAACTTGAACACATCCCCCCCCGCGCCGCAGCCGAAGCACTTGAACAACTGCCGCTCGGGCAGGACGTTGAACGATGGGGTCTTTTCCTGATGGAAGGGGCACAGGCCCTTGAAATTGCGGCCGGCCCGCTTCAACGTCAGGTGCGCGGAGATGACATCCACGATGTCACTCCGTTGACGAATCCGCTCTGTCAATTCCGCAACTTCAGCCGAGACCACAATCGCTCCCTGAACCGCCGGCCCGCGCAGGTTAACTCTTTGCCGATAAGGATTTTAGGTTAGCTTCGAGCCGCCTCGCGATTCGCTGCTTCGGACGTGTCTTGCAGACCGTTTATTATACACCAATATTGGCAAGGGGCAAAAAAACTGTTGAAATTTCCTTGATTGTGACCGTTACCCGGATATGGGACGGCCTTTCTTATCGGGCATTTGCACGCATTGTGGATTCCGGCATTGCTGCATGGCCCATCGTGGAACACGGCCCAAGATTCGGCTTCGGCCGAACGTGGTAGCACCGGTGTCTCGCCGGTGAACGACTTACTCCTCCCAGTGTCACTGCTTTAAGCAGTGGCACCCTCGGATGACTCACCCCCGCCGTGTCACTGCAACCTTATTGGCAGAGCCTTCGCCAAACAGCGGCACGCTTCATCGCCCGGAGGGCGCACGCACGTAGCCGCCGGCTTCAGCCGCCGGATAAAGGTTCATCCAATAAATCGACTCGTCCGGAGGACGAACGAAGATGAACTTTGACTAAAGATGCATTGGGTTCCGAGCGAGAAGACTTCGCTATCGTCCGCCCTGCCGGGCGGCGAGAAGCAAAGAGTCTAGATAAGCCCGGTGCCCAGGGGCTTGCTCGCTTCGCTCGCCGCGCCCCTGGCAACGTCCGTGCGCCTTGCGGGCGAAGAGTCGCTGGGCACGGCGTTAAGACACGTTCCAGCTGCCAAACAAAAGGGGACTGAAACAGAAAAGACAAAAAAAGACCTGCGTCTCCTTTGTTTATCCCTTGTTCTGCCTGAACGCTTGCCCGCAGCCTCCCGAACGCGTAGAATAAGGAGGCATGTTCGATGGGGCAACGCCATGACTGTGCGACAACTTCTTCTTTTTTCTACGTTCTCCTTGTCGCTGGTAGCCGCTCCACACACCAGTTACAGCGACATCGTTGTGGAAAACCTGTTCCTCCAGTGCCGCGTTACTGACCAAATTTCCGTTACCGAGTTCTTCGATATCGCCAATCCCGCTCCGCAGTACCTGTCGCATACGGCGACGCACGGCCTGTCGTATTGCGACGGTGGCTACGACTCCCAGTGGGCCGGCGACAGCGCGACGTTTGACGTGACGATGGACCACCGCCTCCAGGGCTTTCGCGGCAGCGTCACGTCCGGCGGCCGCTGGCTCGTCCGCCCCGCCGTCGACAGCATCGTGACATTTGACGGGTTCTTCCATTACAGCCATCCGACGACTCCGAACGAATGGGGCCAGGCGAGCATCAACGTCACGCTGCGAGTTGAAGGCTCAACGAGCTTCCTTTTTGTCGATCAAGAAGTCGACGGCACGGTCAGCTTGGGCCCGCCGAGTAGCACCTTGACGGTGAACGGTTCTTATTTACTGCAAGCCGGCACCCTTTATCGTGTTGGGTACTCCTTTGGAACACTCAACTTCCAGTCGCCGCCGCCGCCCACAGCCACTTGGCTCGGCAACGGCGAGGTCCACATTGCCATCAACCCTGTGCCCGAACCGGCAGCCGCCATGCTGCTGGTGAGCGTTCTGCCGGTAGCGCTCTCTCGCCCGATACGCCGCGTCTCAATGAATCGCATCAGGTGATCTTCAATTCCGGCGCGGCGGGTTGCAGCAGGTTTCGCGTGCTGATGCGCCCGGCGAGGTTGCGTACGAATGTCATGATCGCGTCGCGCGCAAGGGCCTCGGGTCCTTCAAAATTCGTCACGGGCGAGCCTTTGTCGCCCGAGACGCGGATGTTGATGTTGATCGGGATCTCACCGAGGAACGGCACGCCCACGCGCTCGGCCGCCTGCTTCGCGCCGCCGCGGCCGAACAGGTCGTACTCCTTCCCTGTGTCGGGCGCGGTGAAGTAGCTCATGTTCTCGACGATGCCGAGGATGTCGACGTTCAACTGCTGATACATGCGCAGGGCCTTGATCGCGTCGAGCAGGGCGACCTCCTGCGGGGTGCAGACGATGACCGCGCCGGTCATGGGGATGCTCTGCGCGAGTGTCAGCGGTACGTCACCGGTGCCGGGCGGCAGGTCGATGATCAGGTAATCCAGCTCGCCCCACTCGACCTGTTCGAGAAACTGCCGAATGACGCCGTGAACCATCGGCCCGCGCCAGACGACGGCCTTGTCCGGCTCGACGAGAAAACCCATCGACATCACCTTCAGCCCGAAGGCCTCGATCGGAAGAATCTTTTCGCCGCTGACACGCGGCCGCTCAAACTCGACGCCGAGCATCTTGGGGATGCTGGGGCCGTAGATGTCGGCGTCCATCAGGCCGACCTTCGCGCCCTCGCGCGCGAGACCGACGGCGGCCAGCACCGCGATGGACGATTTGCCCACGCCGCCCTTGCCGGCGCCGACGGCCACGATGTTCTTCACGCCGGGAAGTCGGCCGGCGAGATTCGGCGTCGGGCGCACCCGGGCCGACCATTCGATGTCGACGCCGCTGACGCCTCCGAGTTTGCCGATCGCCGCCTCGATATCCGTCTTGATCTTGTCCTTCATCGGGCAGGCGGGCGTGGTCAATTCGATGTGCAGCTTGGCGCGGCCGCTTTCCATCACGGCGGACTTGACCATCTCCAGCGTGACGAGGTCCTTGCCGAGTTCGGGATCGATCACGCCGCGCAGAGCGGTGAGAAGCTGGTCGTTGGAAACGCTCATGGAGTCCCCTGGTGTCAAGTGTGTGTTGTGCTTCGCGCCTTGATTGATTGCTTGCGAACGATTCAGACGCGAACACGCGAGTATAGTAGAAGATGCGACGAGTGGCATGGCTGCGGATTTTGGCGGGCATGCTGCATCAGAGGCTCCCCGCCAGCTTGAATCCGACGCGACGGCTTGCAACCGCCGATCAGGAATCGGGCAGGCCCGTCTCGCGGGCGATTTCGCGCAACCGCTGATGATGCTCGGCGCCTTCTTCGGCCAGCTCTTTGAACAGCGCCCGCAGCGCGGCCGTCGGCATGTGGCGGGCGTGTTCGGCATAGAACGCGGCGGTCTTTCGCTCGGTGTCGAGAATCATCCGCATCGCCTCGCCGATGGAGGCATCGTCGCGCACGTCGATCACGCGCGGCCCGGTCACAACCAGCTCCTTGTCCTCGGGCGCCAACACAAAGTCGGCCTGCGGATACAACTCGGCGAGCAGCTTCTGCAGCCGCTGTTTGTGACCCTGCTCCTCGTCCGCCATGTCGGCGAAGGTACGGCGATGGTCCTCGCGCGAGGCCTTCTCCGAGAGCACGAGGTAACGATACGCGGCGACGGTCTCGCCATACGCACCGATCGCGAGCAGCTTGTCCGGCCCATGGCCCGGCGATTCGTCGGTCGGCGGCGGCACGGTCTCGGGCAAGTCCGCACTGCCGGCTTGAGAGTTGTTCGTCTGCATGGCTGCATTGTGAAGCGCGAAGCAGCGCGGAACAATGGGGCGCGTTGGCGCGGGCGGCAAAGCGGCCGAATCGCGCGCCCTGGCGAAGCTCCTCGGAGCGGCGCGAGTTCTTATGCTAGAATGGGGGCGATACCTATGCGACGCTTCGTTAGAGTCAATTTGTCGATAATCGCTTTCGTTGCCCTGATCGCAACCGAGAGCGCCTTGTTTGGGCAATCCGCCCCGGCCGATTCGGGCCCTTCGACCCGGCCCGCGAAGGCAAGCCAGGCCGCTCCACCGTCGGCCGCGCCGCAGCGCGTGCTGAATGTCACCACGCTCCAGGACTACGGCCCGAACGAGCGGCCGATCCCCGGGAGCATTCGCTATGTCCTGGAGCGCGCCCGCGGGCCGGCCATCATTCGTTTCACGGTCGGCGGCGGGATTCACCTCAAGAACAAGCTGGCGATTTCGACACCCTATCTGGCGATTGACGGGAGCACGGCGCCGGCGCCGGGCATCACGTTTTACCAGCACCAGGTCGAAGTGGCCGACACGCAGAATGTCGTGCTGCGACACCTGCGATTTCGCTGCGGCGACGGATTCGTGGGTGACGCGGCGCGGCGGGCCGTGCACGGGCACTATGACGGCAGCAAGGGGCCGTACAATGGCGGCTGGCGATCGCTGCTCGTCATCGCCTACGGCAAGCGCCCGACGCACGACGTGCTGATTGAGAATTGCTCGATTCAAAACAGCACGGACGACAACGGCAGCGTGTGGGACCAATGCCGCCGCATTACATTTCGGCGTTGCCTCTTTTCGGGTGGGTACGAGAATTTCACCAAGGGGCTGCTGGTGGGCTCCTCGCCCGGGAAGCCGAATGTGGATCAACCCGATTACGTAACGATCGACCAGTGTCTCTTTGCATTCATGAAGGGCCGCGCGCCGGATATTTCAGGTGGAACGGTGCAATTCGTGAACAACGTCGTCTGCGGCAGCCGGCAGGGCGGCGGCATCGCGCAGTCCTGGGGCAACTTCGTGAACAACTACTTTCTCACACTCCCGAATCATCCCTGGGGCGACAAAGCCGATCGCCTGCTGTCCGGCGACCCGACCGGTCGCGATGCAGCGCTCTACTTCGCCGGCAATGTACAGGACGGGGTGCCGAATGATCGTCACATCATGGGCATTCGCAACAAGGCGCAGACGGACTTTCCCGATCGCTTCTTCCGCCCCACGCCCTGGCCCGGCCTGCCCGACAAATTGCTGACAGCCGATGAGGCGCTGCGCACGGTGCTCGAACGCGCCGGATGCATTGAGCCTGTCCGCGACGAACACGATCAAGAGGTCATCCGGCTTGTGCGCGATCGCGTCGGCCTGAAGGACTGACGCCATTCCGGCTGATTGCGCTTAACCCATTCTTAATACGCCGAATCGGTGCATCCGCCCCTCTGCGCATTGTCGTGAAACGGCGGTATAATCGCCGCCGGGAGCGGAGCGAACGAAGCCATGAAGCTGATTCTCGTGCGCCACGCGATCGCCGCGCAGCGCGACGCCACGCAGGACCAGGACGACGCGGCACGCCCGCTGACGCCGCCGGGCATCCGGCGGTTTCGCCGCGCCGCGCTGGGTTTCGCGCAGTTGCAGATCGCGGTCGATGAAACGTGGACGAGTCCGCTGCTTCGGGCGGTCCAGACGGCCGAACTGCTGGTTCAGGCGATGATCCGGCCGTGCGGCGTGCGAGTCGTGAGCGAGTTGGAACCGGGAGGAAGCTTTGACGCATTGCTGACGCGACTAAGCGGCGCGACAAATCTAGCGAGCGTTGCGCTGGTGGGCCATGAGCCGTACCTCGGCGATTTCACGACGTACCTGATGACGGGCAGCCGTTTCGGGGCGGTGCGATTCAAAAAGGGCGCGATGGCGGGCATCTCGCTGGATTCGTTTGAACCGCCGATTCGCGGGCAGTTGCAGTGGCTGCTGGCGCCAAAGCAATTGCGGCGGATGGCGCGGAAGCGGCCGTAGCCGATCGGAGCGGACCGAGCGCGGCGGGCCGGGAGATTCATTCCGGCTAAGATCGAACAGGGACCGATTCATGGGAAACGCAGCTTTGAGTAAGACATGCGATCCCGCCCCGGCCACCTTGCTGGCGGAATTCGCCCAGCGCCAGTTGAAACGACTGACTCGCGCGTGGTCGGCGGCGCGGCAAACGGGCGCGGCGGCTGACGTGCATGCGCTTCGCGTAGCCGCTCGCCGGTTGAATGAACCGCTCCATCTGATGGAAGAGTCGCTCGGTGCGAAACGCAGTCGCCGCGGACGGAAGGCACTGCGAACCGCGAGACGGGCGTTTAGCCACGTGCGCGATCTGGATGTGCTGGCGGACACGTTTCGCGAACACGAAGCATCAGGGTTGATCCGGGCCGACCAGCGCGCCGGTCTCGTGCCGATACTGGAGGCGTGGCGCGAAGCGGCCTGGCGCCGTGCCCAGAAGGCCTGTACGTCCGGCGGAGTCGCTCAATGTGTCTCGTACACGGAAGCAGCGATCAAGCAATTCTCGCGCTCACGAAAACGCTGCCGCACCAAGGCCGTTGAGATTCTCGATGACCATTTCGACGATCGCGTAGCAGCTCTGAAAGCCGGCGCGATCGGTGCGGGGGCGGATTTGCACCCGGCGCGCATCGCCGTCAAGAAGCTGCGCTATTGCGCGGAGCTGCGGCAGCAGCTGGGCGTTGCCGACCATGCGGCGTTGATCGCGCAGCTCACCGACGCGCAAACGCTCCTGGGGCACTGGAACGACCAGCTCACGGCCGCGACCTGGCTCACGGCGCTGGCTTCCAATCGCGAGATGATGGCATCGATGACTAATCTCTGCGCCGACCTGCTTGAGATTGCCGCGCGGGTCATGCGCGTCGCCGAGGCCGATCGCGACCGGATCGAAACGACCTGGCCGCGCGTGCTGGCATCACTGGATCGGCCGAAGTCTGAACCACTGCCGGCGCGGATGGCGGCGCGGTTGTCGGTGGAGAGCGAGTCCCTGCGTCAGGAGTCACCGGCGGCGAACAACTAACTCGGACACTTGGCGCACCTCGGAAGGCCGAACCACGCAACGCACCTGAATGAACAAACACACAACACCCTGGACCCATCCGCTGGCCGACACCGAGCCGGCGCAGACCGATCCGAACCTTGGGGATGCCTCGGAATCGCGACTGGACGCGCGGCGGCAACAGGTCATTCGCAAACCGCCGCCGGCCAAGTTCGGCGCGATCGACATCGGCACCAACAGCATCCACCTTGTCATGGTCGAGATCTCGCCGGAGGGCGATTTTCGCATCCTCGGGCGCGACAAGCAGATGGTGCAGCTCGGCAAGGGCGGGTTCGTCGAGCACGTCCTGACGCCCCGGGCATTGAGCGAAGGCCTCGCCGCGCTGGCGCGCTTCAGCAAGATGGCCGCGCTCAAGGGGATCGATCGCGTCCGCGCCGTGGCCACCAGCGCCGTGCGCGAGGCGCACAACGGGGGCGATTTCGTCGAGTCGGTTCGGCAGACACTGGGGATGGACATTCGCGTCCTGTCGGTCGATGAAGAAGCGCGGCTGATCTACCTCGCCGTCCGCCATGCCGTCGATCTGGGCACGCAGGACAATCTCATCGTCGATATCGGCGGCGGCAGCATCGAACTGATCGTGGGAAACGCGGTGCGACCGGAGTTGCTCTTGAGCGCCAAACTCGGCTCGCTTCGGCTGGCGGAAGTGTTCCTGCGAAGCGACCCTCCGACGGCCGGGCAGATCAAGGCGATGCGCCGATACATCGAGGATCAATTGGCGCCGCTGGTGAAGCAGATCGGCGAGCGTCGATTCTCGCGATGCATCGGAACCTCGGGCACGTTTCAGATGCTCGCGACCGTGTGCGCCCATCGCCGCGGCGTGACGGAGATTGACCCGGTGATGCAACTGCGGTTGCGCCGTTCGGCGTTGAAGGATCTGCGCGGCGAACTGGGCACGATGAAGCGCGAAGACCGTTTGCGCCTGCCCGGTGTGGACGAGCGCCGCAGCGACACGCTCTACCCGGCGACGATTCTGCTGCTCACGCTGATGCGCATGCTGCACGTCAGCGAGTTTGAGTATTGCGACATGGCCATGCGTGAGGGGATCATCATCGATCACATCGCGGGCCACCGGGCGCACCTGCTGGCCCGCGCGGCCTGGCCCGACCCGCGCTCGCGCAGCGTCATTCAGCTGGCCGAGCGGTGCAGCTATCACGCCCCGCACGCCGAGCAGGTCGCGCGGCTGGCCCTGATGCTCTTCGATCAGTTGCGCGCGCTGCACGAGCTGGACGACGCCCATCGGGAGCTGCTTCGTTACGCCTGCCTCCTGCACGACATCGGCTATCACATCAGCCACAACGCGCACCACAAGCATTCGTATTACCTGATTCGCAACGGCCGGCTCCAGGGTTTCACGGAGCAGGAGATCGAGATCCTGGCGAACGTCGCGCGGTACCATCGCAAGGGCCGTCCGCGCAAAAGCCACTACACCTGGAAGCGGCTGGGCGCCGGCGACCGGCCCGTGGTGCGCAAGCTGGCGGCGATTCTGCGGATCGCGAACGCGCTGGATCGCACGCACTACAGCGTGGTGGAAAGCGTCACCTGCCGCGCGCTGCCGGATGCCGTGGAGATCGTCGTGCGAACGAAGCGCGATGCAGAATTGGAAATGTGGACCGCCCGGCACAAGGCGGAGATGTTCGAGCGCGAGTTTCGCCGCGCGCTGCGGCTGACGGTCGCTCCGGACCCGGAGAACGGCGAGCAAGCTCGCTTGCTAAATGAGGTATCGGGAAGCGACGGAGCAGGGAACGACGACGCATCCAATTCGGGAGACATCCTCTCATGACCGAAGCGATTGAAAGCATGCTCAATCCCCACGATTACCCCGGGCGACTCATCATCGTCGAGGGCATCGACGGATCGGGAAAGAGCACCCAGATCCGGCTTGTTCAGCGCTGGCTGCAATCGGCTGGGTACAATGTCTTCTTCACCGAGTGGAACTCCGCCGACCTCGTCAAAAAGACCACCAAGAAGGGCAAGAAGCAGCACAGCCTGACGCCGACGACTTTCAGCCTGCTGCATGCGACGGACTTCGCACATCGCATGGTGACCAACATCGTGCCGCCTTTGAAGGCCGGGATGATTGTGCTGGCCGACCGGTACGTGTTCACGGCTTACGCGCGCGACGTGGTGCGCGGCTGCGATCCGCACTGGGTGCGCAAGGTGTATCGGTTCGCCCCAAGGCCGGACATTGCACTGTACTTCAAAGTGCCGATCGAAGTATCGGTGCAGCGCATCACGATGGCGCGGCAGGTGCTGAAAGACTTCGAAGCCGGGATGGACCTCAAACTGCACCCGGTCCCGATCGAAAGCTTCAAGATCTTCCAGGGGCGCATTCTGGACGAGTACGACCGCATGGCACACGCAAACCAGTTTGTGGTGATTGACGCGAGCAAGAGCATCGCGGAGCAGCAGCGTCTGGTACGGGTTGAGATTGAGCGCCGCCTGGGGCATTACGACAAGAATCCGAGGATTGCATGAGTCATTTACAGTTTTTCGGTGAAGGCCTGCCCTACGTGGAGCCGGCCGATTACCCCGGCGTGCTCATCACGATCGAGGGCACGGACGGTGTCGGTCGAACGACACAGATCGCCATGCTGCGTGAATGGCTGGAGGTGCAGGGCTACGGCGTCGTCGAGACCGGGTGGACGCGCAGCCGCCTGATCGGCCGGACGATCACCGAGGCGAAGGAAGGCCGCATTCTGAATCGGTGGACGTACTCGCTTATATACGCCGCCGACTTCGCGGATCGACTGGAGAAGGAAATCCTCCCCGCGCTTCGCAGCGGTTTCGTCGTCCTCTCGGACCGCTACGTCTTCACCGCCTTCGCGCGCGACACCGTCCGCGGCACCGATCGCCAGTGGGTGCGCGACCTCTTCGGCTTCGCCCCCATCCCACACCTCGTCCTCTACCTGAAGCTCGATATCACCACCCTCATCCGCCGCGTCATCGTTCGAGGGCCTATCGACCACTTCGAAGCCGGCATGGACATGGCCATGGGCGATGACCCCTACGACAGCTTCAAACGCTACCAGAGCCAGCTCATCAAGGAATACAACCAGATGGCCGACGAGTTCGGTTTCCATACCCTCAACGCTCGCATTCAGCCCGAGCGATTGCAGGACCAGATTCGGCAGATCGTTGCCGAGTGCTTCAAGCAGCGCGGGTTTGGCTCGGCCACCCTCTCACCCGGCGGCCTCCTCACCGGAGAGGACCTGCTTCCGTTCGATGCATCGACCGAGGAACGAGCGTCAAGCGAAGTTCATGCACCTCGCGACGAGCAGGTACCGCGCTCCCTCATTTAGCGGTCGAGCCCGCCGCGGCGAAACTCCCACTTGCTCGCTGATTCCGCGTCATGACAATTCGGTGTTTCGGCGTGCCTCCTTCCGCGCCCCGCATTGAGACACAATCCCAGCCGTACCCCTGTTCCCCCGGCCGGTTTTCAGTGACACGTTCTCCCCCCTGGCGCGTTACAATGACACCGGAGCGAGAACCACGAGGGGAGTTGCAGATTGAGCGCGGGTCGCGGTCGATGATACGACCGCTTCGCGCTGCCTATCTGATCGTCAACCCTGCCTTCGTTAATGCGCCTTGCTTCACAACATTCACCGGTCCGCGCGTCGGCCCGCCGGAGGGAGTCCTTATGAATCGGTCGCGTATTCGAATCGTAGCGGTTGCGCTGCTTGTCGCCGCTGTCTCCGTCACCGCAGGCATGACCGGTGACGGCTGCAACATCTCGCTCGACAACTCGCTCAAGCTTTCTCCCGTCAGCGGGCCCACCTCCGGCGGCACCGAACTGACCGTCATCGGTCAAAACTTCGCGCCCGATACCGCCGTCCTCTTCGGCGATACCGCCGCGCCCACCGTGAACTTCCTCAACTCCGGCCTTCTCACCGTTATTACTCCGGCCCACGCCGCCGGAGTCGTTGACGTCAAGTTTCGACAGAACGGCGTCATCACCGTCATCCTCCCCCAGGCTTTCACTTTCATCGAACCACAGGTCGGCCTCCCCCCCATGACTTTTACCAGCATCGCACCCAACACCGGGGCGACGATCGGCGGCACCCGCGTCACGATCCTTGGCGCCAACTTCGAACCCGGCATGGTCGTCCTCTTCGGCGGATTCCTCGGCACCAACGTCGCCGTCGTCAACTCAAGCGTCATCTCCGTCGATGCACCTGCTCAAGGCCCCGGCCTCGTCAACGTCGTGCTCATCCGCCCAGACGGCAACACCCTTACGCTCGCCGACGCTTTCGCATTCCAGCAATCTCCCGTCCGCGTACCCGGCGGCCCGCGCGTCGTCTCCGCTATCTCCACCAGCAACACCACCGTGCGCGTCACCTTCAATGAATCCGTTGACGCCAGCGCCGCAGACCCGTCGAACTACAGCATCGTTCAACTCAACGTCCAACCCGAAGCCGGCGTCCTCATCGTCACCGACGCCATTCCATCGGCCGACGGGACTTCCGTGAGTCTCACCACCCTCCCACAGAACGAACTCACCTATCTCCTTACTGTCACCAACATCAAGGACGTGGACGGCAACCCGCTCGCCCCGCCTGACATTCTCGTCAATCCCACCCAAACCACCTTCGCCGGCACCCCGCCCATCGACGGCGGACCCGACACCGACGGCGACGGCCTCTCCGACAACGAAGAACAACGCGGCTGGGTTGTCTTCGTCCGGCTCACCAACGGCCAGGTCGTGTCACGCGATGTCACCAGCGACCCCACACGGGCGGACACCGACAACGACGGCCTCACCGACGGCGAGGAGAAGGCCATCGGCATCGACCCGCGCAGCAAGGACACCGACGGCGACCAGGTACAGGACGAGCCCGAATGGAACGACTGGTACAGCGATCCCACCGATCAGGACAGCGATCAGGACGGCCTCTCGGACTCGCTCGATTTGTATTTCAAGACGTCGCCGATTCTCGCGGACACCGACGGCGATCAAATCTCCGACTCCGACGAAATCACCGCCTCGAACCGAAACCCGCGCATCAGCGACCTCCCCAAACCGCGCATCTCGATCGGCAACATCGCCCTGAACCTCGACGTGCGGTTCAGCTACACCGATGCGATGGGCAATTCGCAGACCGTGACGGAGAGCCAGGGAAGCACGCTGACCAAGGGCAACGAAACAACGCTTTCCACGAGCGACGAAGACAGCACCAAGGCCTCCATCGAAATCAGCAACGAACTGGAAGTCTCGGTGGACATCCCCAAAGGCGGCGGATTCAAGAACACGTTCGGTCTCAAGGCCGGCTTCGAACAGGGCCACACGACGACCGTGAGCGAAGAATCGAAGCAGTCCAGCGAGCAGGCCTTCGAGCAGTCGTTGAGCACCAGCGCCACCGTGGATGTCTCGCGGAGCGTGACGCGCGAAGTGGTCGACGCGTCGGTGCTCGTGGATGTGACCATTCAAAACGTCTCCACGATCGCGTTCACGATCGACAATCTCGAAGTGACGGCGCTGCAGCAGAACCCGCAGAACCGCAAGCAGTTCCTCCCTGTGGCGTCGCTGCGCCCGCAGAATCCGAACCTTGGCCCGATCAACCTCGGACCGCTCGGCCTCGTCTCCGAGCGCGGACCTTTCGTCTTCCAGGCGGTGCAGGTCTTCCCGCAGCAGGTGCAGGACCTCCTGAAGAACCCGCGCGGACTGATCCTCAAGCTCGCCAACTTCGACATCACCGACGAACTCGGGCGCAACTTCGCCTTCACGTCGCAGACCGTCTTCGACCGCACCGCGGGCATTTCAATTGACTACGGCGACGGCGTTGTCGAGTCGTTCCGCGTGGCAACCCACAGCACCTTCGACGCCGACGGCCGCTCCAACGGCATCACCATGGCTTACGCCCTGCAGGACATCCTCAAGCTCAAGTTCGGCAACGTCATCCGCGACGGCGGCAACCTGTTGACCAACACGACCGCGTCGGGCGACGACGTGCAGGTGAAGGCGCCGGGCTCCGCGGCGACCATCGACCAGGTGCTCATCACGGCCGGCCCGAACGGCGTGCTGGATACCGTCCCGGCGGGAGATGACTACGTCGGCGGCACCGGCTACGAAGTGACGCAGGTCCTGCGCGACGTCGACGGCGTTATGACACCGGTCGATATTCTCACGCGCGTCAAGAACACCAAGTCGGGCTTCCTCGATGATCCGCTGACGCCGCCGGGCGGCAGCCTCGTGGACCTGGCCATCGATGAGACGCGCACCTTCTGGGTCGTGTTCTCCAACGGCGCGCTGGAAGAGAACGCGCCGAACTTCAACGATATTGTGCTCCGCGCCAACGACCAGTTCGCCTTCGCCTTTGTGCAGGACAAGGACTCGGACCAGGTCTATGCACAGGAAGAATTCATGTATGGGAGTTCGGATAAGAATCCGAACACCGATGGGTGTCCGGATGATGATGTCTCCACCCCGGCCTACGATGGGACGTGCCCGGGGCCGGGCGTAGGCGGCGGGCTGGTGCCGTTCGACCTGCTCACCGATTACCAGGAAATCAAAGAGGGCTGGCTCGTCACCGTCGAAGGGCAACCCTCACGCAAGGTGTACTCCGATCCCGTCCAGCCCGATTCCGATGGCGACAAGCTCTTTGACCACGAAGAGCGCGACTGCCAACTCGACCCGCGGCAGCGCGACACCGATGAGGACGGCTTGTCTGACTACGAGGAACTCGCGGGGTACAACATCAATGAGCAGAGCGGGTTGCTGGTCTTCAATGTCCCGCTGTACGCCGGACTGGCGATCCTCGATGGCGGCAACGGCATCCCCGAAACCACCGCGGGCGGGGATGACGTGTACATGGGCGGCGCGACGGGATTCACCAAGGGCGACATCGTGATCCTGCCCGGCGCGAACCTCGCGCTGGACTCCACGCCCACCGTCGGCGGCGATGACTTCGTCGCGGCAGCGCACCCGGTTGTCACGGGCTGCATTGTGACGAGCGCGGGGCTCTCCGTGGAGGGGTACGCGACCGACCCGTTGAACCGCGACACCGATGGCGACGGCATCTTCGACGGCGCGGAACGGAAACTCAAGATCAACCCGAACAACCCGGCCGATGGCGCGCAGTACCGCGATGCCGATGGCGACGGGGT